>NZ_NCVA01000039.1:0-334782 GCF_002096685.1 Streptococcus oralis subsp. dentisani
TCTAGTCTCCAAACCTTCGCTATCCGAAATGGTGGCTCTCTTCTAGACGTCAAATTAGTCTGGGAAGGTGGCAAGGCTGAGTTTTATGAATTGGCGAGCTTCTATCAAGAATTAACAGAGGAAGCTGTTCAATCAAGCAAGGGTGAAGAACCAGCACCCGTTCTTGAGGTTCCTGAATTCACAGGTGGTGTCAATGCAGTTGAAGCCCTAGTACATGAACTTCCAGAGTACACAGGCCCAGTAGCGACAGTAGGAGACCAAGCTGCTCCAACAGTAGAGAAACCTGAGTTCAAGGGCGGAGTCAATGCAGTGATGGCTCTAGTGCATGAATTGCCAGAATACACAGGCCCGCTAGCAACAGTAGGTGATCAAGCTGCTCCAACAGTAGAGAAACCAGAGTTCAAGCTAAGTTCGTTAGAAAAAACTCAGACTTCAGGAGCACCAGTTCAAATTGCCAAAGAAGACAAGAGATTGCCAGAAACTGGTGAGAAACAGTCAGAAACAGCTATTTTCTTGGCAAGTGTTGGACTAGCTCTATCTGCTATCTTTGTCGCAAAAAGTAAAAAAGAAATTAATTGACTTTGAAAAAAGAGATATTTCGTAGAGGGGCTTTGTCCCCTCTTTTTCTATATGAAGGAAGAGATTTATGTTTAAGATGCAAGGTCAATAAACTTTATAGTATAATGAATAGAGAGGAAAAAACGATGAAAGTGATTGATCAAGCCTTACTAGAAAAAGTCATTATTGAACGTTCTCGTATCAGTCATAAAGGAGACTATGGCCGTCTGCTCTTGCTGGGAGGGACCTATCCTTATGGTGGAGCTATCATCATGTCAGCCATTGCAGCTGTCAAAAGTGGGGCAGGGTTGGTGACTGTTGGCACGGATAAGGAGAATATTCCGGCTCTGCACAGCCATTTACCTGAGGCCATGGCTTTTTCTCTTCAAGACCAGCAATTGTTAAAAGAACAGTTGGAAAAGGCAGAAGTTGTCTTGTTAGGTCCGGGTTTGCGAGAGGATGCATTTGGAGAAGAACTCGTAAAACGGGTCTTTGACAGGCTTGGAAGAGACCAGATTTTGATTGCAGATGGCGGTGCTTTGGGCATCTTAGTAAAAGGCCAGTTACCATTCCCTTTCAGTCAGATCATCCTAACTCCCCACCAAAAGGAATGGGAAAGACTGTCTGGTATAGTTCTTGACCATCAAAATACAGAGGCGACTGCTAGAGCTCTTTCTGCTTTTCCTCAAGGAACGATTCTTGTCGAGAAAGGTCCAGCGACTCGTATCTGGCAAGCTGGTCAGTCTGAATATTATCAGTTACAGGTTGGAGGCCCCTATCAAGCAACTGGTGGGATGGGAGATACTTTGGCTGGGATGATTGCAGGTTTTACAGGTCAGTTTCCACATGTCAGTCTCTATGAACGCGTAGTAGTAGCGACTCATCTGCACTCAGCCATTGCCCAAGAACTTGCTCAAGAACACTATCTTGTCTTGCCAACAGAAATTAGCAAGGCTCTTCCGAAAACAATGAAAACAATATCTCAAAGAGGCAACTGAAATCTTAGTTGTCTTTTTTTGTTTTTACAGTTGCTTTGTTTTTATTGATAAGATTTTCAAATATCTCAGAACCAGCAATCAACTGCTGAACTTACGAGAAATTCTCGCTTTCAAGGTCTTGATTTTTAATCAAACTCACAAATGAAGCGAGATTGTTATCAAAGTTGAGGGGTGTCAAATCATGCTTTTTTTGATATAATTTTTAATGATGAATGCGAGAAATGATCGGTATGTGGTCGTTGATTTAGAGGCGACCAGCACCGGAAGCAAGGCAAAAATTATTCAAGTAGGCATTGTGGTGATTGAGAATGGCGAGATTGTCGATCAGTATGCGACTGATGTCAATCCCCATGAACCCTTGGATTCTCATATCAAAGAATTAACAGGTCTGACCGATCAGCGTTTGGCTGCGGCACCAGAGTTTTCTCAGGTGGCTGGAAAAATTTTTGAATTGGTTAAGGACGGTGTTTTTGTTGCGCACAATGTTCAATTTGATGCCAACCTTCTTGCGGAATTTCTCTTTTTTGAAGGATATGAATTGCGCACACCGCGGGTGGATACAGTTGAGCTTGCCCAAGTTCTATATCCTCAGTTTGAAAAGTACAATCTAGGTATCCTTTGTCAAGAGTTGGGCATTGAACTGGAAAAGGCCCATACTGCCCTGTCTGATGCTCAGGCAACAGCAGAACTCTTGCTTTACATGCGTCAAAAACTTTTTGAGCTACCTAAAGGGCTCTTAGAAAGCTTGTTAGACCTTGCAGATAACCTTCTCTATGAAAGTTATCTGGTGATTGAGGAGGTCTATCAGCAACAATCTCTCCTGTCCTCTCCAGAATTGATAGAACTCCATGGGCTTTTCCTGAGAAAGGAAAGTCAAGCATTAGTACCACGCAGGTTATCGAAAGATTTTGCTAAAAACATTTCTTTATTGGGGCTGGAGGAGCGTCCGCAACAGTTGGAATTTGCGGAGAAGATTGAGCAATTATTGGAAGAACACCAGACTTCCTTTATCCAAGCTCAAACGGGACTGGGCAAGACTTATGGTTATCTCCTCCCAGCTTTGAACTTGGAGAGTCAAGCAGGTATCCTAGTGAGTGTTCCGACCAAAATTCTTCAAAATCAAATCATGCAAGAAGAAGGTCAGCGCTTAAAAGAGGTCTTCCATCTGGAAATTCATAGTCTCAAGGGGCCTCAAAATTACTTGAAATTGGATGCTTTTCATCAAATTCTCCATCGACCGGAGTCCAATCGTCTATTTACTCGCTTTAAAATGCAACTGCTCATCTGGCTAACAGAGACAGAGACAGGTGACTTGGACGAAATCGGGCAGCTTTATCGCTATCAACACTTTCTGCCTGAACTAGTCCACGACGGCAAGCTTTCAAAGAAAAGTTTATTTGCTACAGAGGATTTTTGGAAACGAGGGCAGGACAAGACCAAGACCAGTCGCGTCCTCTTGACAAATCATGCCTATCTGGTCACTCGTTTGGAGGACAATCCAGAGTTTGTCGACAACCGTTTGGTAATTTTGGATGAAGCTCAAAAAATGCTGCTAGCTCTCGAAAATCTAGCCCAGCAGGCTTATCGCCTTGAGGAACTTGTAACCCAGCTTGATAAGTCCATAGAGTCAGAGGAAGATTTGATTCAGAAACGTTTGCTTGAGAGTATCGGCTTTGAATGTCGTTACTTGATGGAGCAGTATCAGTCAGGTCTGAAGAATGGAAAGTGGTTGGATTCTCTCGAACACTTGCGCCAGCATTTTTCGGAGTTAGCTCTCCCAGAGTATCGAGAGCTTGCAAACTTTTTCACCTCGGACCGTGAATTTTGGCTTGCTACAGCCGAGAAATCGAGCAAGGATGTCTTGATTTGTTCAAGTAAAAAAGGCCGCTTTATACTAGCAGATTTATTGCCAGAAGATTGTAGGCTCCTAGGAGTATCGGCCACTCTTGAAATCAGCAACCGGGTTTCCTTAGCAGATTTATTGGGATTTCCAGACGCTCCGCTTGTTAAACTTGATGTAGCAAAACAGGAGCAACAAGAAGTCTTTCTAGTCAATGATTTTCCTCTTGTGACAGAAGTTTCGCCTTTTGACTATGCTAGTGAAGCGGCTTCTGTCATTCGAAGCTTACAAGCCTTTCAAGAACCCTTATTGGTTTTGTTTACCTCAAAAGAGATGTTGCTGGCAGTTTCGGACCTGCTCGACCAACCTCATCTAGCTCAGTATAAAAATGGGGAACCAAGCCAACTGAAAAAACGTTTTGAAAAAGGTGAACGTCAGATCTTGCTTGGAACAGGCAGTTTCTGGGAAGGAGTTGATTTTTCAACCCATCCTTGCGTGATTCAAGTGATTCCGAGATTGCCTTTCCAAAATCCCCAAGAACCGTTAACCAAAAAATTAAACCAAGAGCTGCGTCAAGAAGGGAAAAATCCTTTTTATGATTATCAGTTGCCGATGGCTATTATTCGGTTGAAACAAGCCCTTGGTCGTACGGTTAGACGGCCTGACCAAGGTTCGGTAGCTGTAATCTTAGACAGTCGTGTCGTCAGCAAGCACTATGGCAAACAAATCGCCCAAACCTTGTCAAAAGAAAGAACGGTTCGGGTTCTGGCTAGAGATCAGCTAGAGCCTGCTGTAGCTGATTTTCTCCAAACTTGTCGCAATAGAATGAAAGAAAAATCCAAGAAAGAGAAAAGGTAAAAAATATGAAACGTTCCTTCGACTCTCGAGTCGATTATAGCCTCCTCCTACCAGTGTTTTGTCTACTGGTGATTGGAGTAGTGGCCATTTATATAGCAGTTAGCCATGACTATCCCAATAATGTACTTCCGATTCTAGGTCAGCAAATCGCTTGGATTGCCCTAGGGCTTGTTATTGGGTTTGTCGTCATGTTCTTCAATACCGAGTTTTTATGGAAGGTGACTCCCTACCTTTATGGCTTAGGTCTAGTCTTGATGATTCTACCTCTTGTTTTTTACAATCCGAGTTTGGTAGCTTCTACGGGTGCCAAGAACTGGGTGTCAATCGGGGGAACCACGCTCTTTCAACCATCTGAGTTCATGAAGATTTCCTATATCTTGATATTGGCTCGAGTCATTGTACAATTCACTCAAAAACACAAGGAATGGCGACGGACTATTCCCTTGGATTTCCTATTGATTGGTTGGATGATTGCCTTTACCATCCCAGTCTTGATCCTTCTAGCCCTACAAAGTGACTTGGGGACTGCCTTGGTCTTCGTAGCTATTTTTGCAGGCATGGTTCTCCTTTCAGGTGTTTCGTGGAAGATTATCATTCCAGTTTTTGTAACAGGAGTGACTGCAGTTGCAGGCTTCATGGTCATCTTTATAAGCAAGGATGGGCGTGCCTTCTTGCACCAGATTGGGATGCCGACATACCAGATAAATCGAATCTTGGCCTGGCTCAATCCCTTTGACTTTGCGCAAACAACGACTTATCAACAGGCACAGGGACAAATTGCTATTGGAAGTGGTGGCTTGTTTGGACAAGGTTTCAATGTGTCCAATCTCCTTATTCCAGTACGTGAAAGTGATATGATTTTCACAGTGATTGCTGAAGACTTTGGCTTCATTGGTTCAGTCTTTGTCATCGCTTTATACTTACTTCTCATCTATCGAATGTTGAAGATTACGCTCAGGTCAAATAACCAGTTCTACACCTACATTTCGACTGGCTTTATCATGATGTTACTCTTCCATATTTTTGAAAATATCGGCGCAGTGACAGGCTTACTTCCTTTGACAGGGATTCCTCTGCCTTTCATTTCTCAAGGGGGCTCCGCTATTATTAGTAACCTCATCGGTGTCGGTCTCCTCTTGTCTATGAGTTACCAGACCAACCTAGCAGAAGAGAAAAGTGGAAAAGTTCCATTCAAACGAAAAAAAGTCGTCTTAAAACAAATCAAATAAGGAGGCCACTATGGCAAAAGTTGCAGTTATCTTAGCAAATGGCTTTGAAGAAATTGAAGCCTTGACAGTAGTCGATGTCTTGCGTCGAGCAAACATTTCCTGTGATATGGTAGGGTTTGAAGAGCAGGTGACAGGATCGCATGACATTCAGGTAAAAGCTGATCGTGTTTTTGATGGCGATTTGTCCGACTATGACTTGGTAGTTCTTCCAGGTGGCATGCCTGGATCAGCAAATCTACGCGATAATCAAGCCCTCATTTCTGAAATTCAAGCCTTTAACCAAGAAGGAAAGAAGATTTCGGCCATCTGCGCAGCTCCAATCGCCCTCCATCAAGCAGGTGTTTTGAAAGACAAGTGCTTCACCTGTTATGACGGTGTTCAGGAGAACATTACTGACGGAACTTATCAAAAGCAAACAGTGGTTGTAGATGGTAATCTAACAACCAGCCGAGGACCGTCAACTGCCCTTGCCTTTGCCTATGAATTGGTGGAGCAGTTGGGAGGAGATGCTGAAAGTTTACGAGTCGGCATGCTCTATCGGGATGTCTTTGAAAATCAACAGTAAAACGAGGGTTAAACTCTCGTTTTTGCTTGGAAAAATCTAGGAAATCATCGCTTTTTTCATAAAAAAATGGTATAATGAGGGGTATGAAATATCACGACTACATATGGGATTTAGGTGGTACCCTATTGGATAATTATGAGACTTCTACTGCAGCCTTTGTAGAAACCTTAGCCCAATACGGAATAGAGCAAGAACACGACTGTGTTTACGAAGCCTTGAAGGTTTCGACAGCTTTTGCCATCGAGAAGTTTGCCCCAAACATCGAGGATTTTTTAGAAAACTACAAAGAAAATGAAGCGCGTGAGCTAGAGCACCCAGTCTTGTTTGAGGGAATTCCTGAGTTACTCAAAGACATTTCTGACAAGCGCGGTCGTCATTTCTTAGTTTCTCATCGAAATGACCAAGTGCTAGAACTTCTTGCTAAGACCCAGATAGCGAACTACTTCACCGAGGTGGTGACTGCCAGTTCTGGCTTTAAACGGAAACCAGATCCTGAGTCCATGATTTATTTACGTGATAAATATCATATTACATCAGGTTTGGTCATTGGTGACAGAAATATTGATGTAGAAGCAGGTAAAGCTGCTGGCTTAGATGCCTATCTTTTTAAAAACGTTGCGACATTGAGACAAGCAATAGACATGTAAGAAAAAGGAAAAAAATGACAGAAGAAATCAAAAATCAACAGGCACAGGATTACGATGCCAGTCAAATTCAAGTTTTGGAGGGGCTGGAAGCCGTCCGTATGCGTCCAGGTATGTATATTGGATCGACTTCAAAAGAAGGTCTTCACCACCTAGTATGGGAAATTGTTGATAACTCAATTGACGAAGCCCTGGCTGGATTTGCCAGTCATATCCAAGTCTTTATTGAGCCAGATAATTCCATCACTGTTGTGGATGATGGTCGTGGAATTCCTGTTGATATTCAGGAAAAGACAGGACGTCCTGCTGTTGAGACCGTCTTTACAGTCCTTCACGCTGGAGGAAAATTCGGGGGTGGCGGATATAAGGTATCAGGTGGTCTCCATGGGGTGGGTTCATCCGTAGTAAACGCCCTTTCTACTCAACTAGATGTTCATGTCCACAAAAACGGTAAGATTCATTACCAAGAATACCGTCGTGGTCATGTTGTTGCTGATCTTGAGGTGGTTGGAGATACGGATAAAACTGGAACAACAGTTCATTTCACACCGGATCCAGAGATTTTTACTGAAACAACGACCTTTGATTTTGACAAATTAAATAAACGTATTCAAGAACTAGCCTTTTTGAACCGAGGTCTTCGAATCTCAATAACAGATAAGCGCGAAGGTCTAGAACAAAGCAAACATTACCACTATGAGGGTGGGATTGCTAGCTACGTTGAATATATCAACGAGAACAAGGATGTGATCTTTGATACACCAATCTACACAGACGGTGAGATGGATGATATCACAGTTGAAGTAGCCATGCAGTACACCACTGGTTACCACGAAAACGTCATGAGTTTCGCCAATAACATTCACACCCATGAAGGTGGTACGCATGAGCAAGGTTTCCGTACAGCGCTGACACGTGTTATCAATGATTATGCTCGCAAAAATAAACTGCTAAAAGACAATGAAGACAACCTGACAGGGGAAGATGTTCGTGAAGGCTTGACTGCAGTTATCTCAGTTAAGCATCCAAACCCGCAGTTTGAAGGACAAACCAAGACCAAACTGGGCAATAGTGAAGTGGTTAAGATTACCAATCGCCTCTTCAGCGATGCCTTTTCTGATTTTCTCATGGAAAATCCACAGATTGCTAAGCGCATCGTGGAAAAAGGGATTTTGGCTGCCAAGGCTCGTGTAGCTGCCAAGCGTGCGCGTGAAGTCACTCGTAAGAAATCTGGCTTGGAAATTTCGAACCTTCCAGGGAAATTAGCGGATTGTTCTTCAAATAATCCTGAGGAAACAGAGCTTTTCATCGTCGAAGGAGACTCAGCTGGTGGGTCAGCTAAATCTGGTCGTAACCGTGAATTCCAAGCTATCCTTCCAATTCGTGGTAAGATCTTGAACGTTGAAAAAGCTAGCATGGATAAAATCCTTGCCAACGAAGAAATTCGGAGTCTCTTCACAGCCATGGGGACAGGATTTGGTGCAGAATTTGATGTCACTAAGGCTCGTTACCAAAAACTCGTTTTGATGACCGATGCCGATGTTGATGGAGCCCACATTCGAACCCTCTTGTTAACCTTGATTTACCGCTACATGAAACCAATCTTAGAGGCTGGTTATGTCTACATTGCCCAACCGCCAATCTATGGGGTTAAAGTTGGAAGTGAAATCAAAGAATACATTCAACCTGGTGCAGATCAAGAAATTAAACTCCAAGAAGCCTTAGCACGTCACAGTGAAGGGCGTTCAAAACCAACCATCCAACGTTATAAAGGTCTGGGAGAAATGGATGACCACCAATTGTGGGAAACAACCATGGATCCAGAACATCGCTTGATGGCGCGTGTTTCGGTAGATGATGCTGCCGAAGCAGATAAAATCTTTGATATGTTGATGGGTGACCGAGTTGAACCTCGCCGTGAATTTATCGAAGAAAATGCCGTTTACAGTACCCTTGACGTCTAAAAAATGTGGGAAATAGTTCCCATGACCTAAAAAATATGATATAATCAATACGATTGTTTCTAGTATAAAAGGAGTTTGATATGTCTAATGGACAACTAATTTATCTAATGGTTGCGATTGCAGTCATTTTGATTCTGGCTTATGTAGCGGCAATCTTCCTACGTAAGCGTAATGTAAGTAGATTGACGGCCCTCGAAGAAAGAAAAGAAGAACTCTACAACCTTCCTGTAAATGATGAGGTTGAAGCGGTTAAAAACATGCATTTGATTGGTCAAAGTCAGGTAACCTTCCGTGAATGGAATCAAAAATGGGTTGATTTATCCCTTAACTCATTTGCTGATATTGAAAATAACCTGTTTGAGGCTGAAGGCTATAATAATTCTTTTCGCTTTTTCAAAGCGACTCACCAAATCGATCAAATCGAAAGTCAAATTGATTTAATTGAAGAAGACATTGCGGCGATTCGCAATGCGCTTTCAGAGCTTGAAAAACAAGAGTCTAAGAATAGCGGACGTGTTCTGCATGCTTTGGACTTATTTGAAAATCTGCAACATACCGTAGCAGAAAATTCGGAACAGTATGGTAAAGCCCTTCCTGAAATTGAGAAACAATTGGAAAATATCCAGTCAGAGTTTTCTCAATTTGTAACCTTGAACTCTTCAGGTGACCCAGTTGAAGCTGCAGCAATTCTTGATTCAACTGAAAATCATATTCTCGCTTTGACACATATCGTTGATCGTGTTCCATCTCTCGTGAAGACTTTGTCAACAGAACTTCCAGAACAATTGGAAGATTTGGAGGAAGGCTACCGTAAACTCTTGGATGCTAATTATCACTTCACTGAAACGGACATCGAGTCACGCTTCCAACTTTTACATGAATCCTTGAAAAATAATCAAGAAAACATCCGCCAGTTGGAATTGGATAATGCAGAGTATGAAAATACACAAATCCAAGAAGAGATTAATGCGCTCTACGATATCTTCACGCGTGAAATAGCTGCCCAAAAAGTCGTTGAAAGTCTCCTTTCAACGCTTCCAACCTACCTCAATCACTTGAAAGAAAATAATCAGGTTTTGGTTCAAGACCTTGAACGCTTGAATAAAACTTATCTTCTCCCAGAAAGTGATGGGAACCATGTCCGCCGTCTTCAAGCTGAATTGTCAGGGCTTGATACAGCGATCACAGAGGCAACTGAAGATCAGACAGAACCTACTCAAGCCTACTCTGTTTTAGAGGAGCAGCTTAATTCACTTCAAAGTAATCTAAAAGACATTGAAGACGAACAAGTTTCTGTTAGTGAACGCCTAGCTCAAATCGAAAAAGACGACATCAATGCTCGTCAGAAAGCCAATGTCTATGTGAATCGCTTGCATACTATCAAACGCTACATGGAAAAGAGAAACTTACCGGGTATTCCTCAAAGTTTCTTGAAACTTTTCTTTACTGCAAGCCATAACACAGAAGATCTGATAGCAGAGTTAGAACAAGCACAAGTTAATATTGAATCAGTTAAACGAATTCTTGAAATTGCGACTCATGACATGGAGGCTCTTGAAACAGAAACCTACAATATTGTTCAATACGCGACTTTGACGGAGCAACTCTTGCAGTATTCAAACCGTTACCGTTCATTTGATGAGCGTATCCAGCAAGCTTTCAATGAAGCACTTGAAATTTTTGAAAAAGAATTTGACTACAAGGCATCATTTGAGAAGATTTCTCAGGCCTTGGAAGTTGCAGAACCAGGAGTCACAAATCGCTTTGTTTCTTCTTATGAAAAAACACGTGAAGCGATTCGCTTCTAATACCTGAAAAGCTTAGATCATCTAGGCTTTTTATTATTTCTTTCAAAAATAGAAGAATATCGATTTATCATTGAAATTATAGTTCTGATTTGATATGATGGAGGTATGAAAAAAAATAGAGCGAAACGTGTTTCTCACGATAAAAAGAGAAGTAGATTACTTTCCCTTGTTGGAATCTTTGGAATTGCTACGATTCTATTAGGGAGTGCTATTGGTTATAAGCTACTACAAAAGCAATCTTACGAACAAAAAATTGAAGCGCTAAAAAGCGAAAAGGACCAGCAATTCAACTCTGGTAGTCAGAAGGACCATTTCCGAAAAGGTCAAGCTGAGGTGATTGCCTACTATCCTCTGCAAGGAGAGGAAGTCATTGCGTCTGTTAGAGAAAAAATCAACCAGGATATCAAAGAAAAGCTGGAAGATAAAGAGGATTTGGTCTTTTATTATACGGAGCAGTTGGATCCCGTCCTAAAGGGAGTTGTTGCTCGTAATATCAGCAAGCAAGTCTACGATTTGTCTGCATCAAAGGTTGAAGAAAAAGAAAAGACTTCTTTAGGGAAAATTTTCTTGACTGAAGATGGGAAAGATTTTGACCTCAGTAGACTTTTCAAAGATGCAAGCAAGGCTAAGGAACTCTTACTGACTCAAATCAAATCAACTCTAGAAGATAAGAAACTTGACCAGGCAAAAATTGATCAAGTTATAAAGAGCTTCACAGACCAAGAATTGGCATCTTGGAGTTTTGATTATAAAGATAGCCAAATTATCCTTTATCCTGCTAATTCTGGAGAGACTGTTGAAGAAATTGCTTTACCAATATCCAGTTTCTTTGATGTCATTGAGTCCTCTTATTTACTAGAAAAAGATGCTGAACTTTATCAAGCTTACTTTGCTAAGAAAAATAAAAAGGTTGTAGCCTTGACCTTTGATGATGGTCCAAATCCGACTACAACTCCACAAGCTTTGGATACCCTGGCTAAGTACGGTGTAAAGGCAACCTTCTTTGTACTTGGTAAAAACATTGCAGGCAATGAAAATCTTCTAAAACGAATGAAATCAGAAGGTCATGTTGTAGGAAACCACAGCTGGAGTCATCCCGTTCTTTCACAACTTTCGCTTGAAGATGCTAAAAAGCAAATCACTGATACAGAAGATTTGTTAACTCAAGTTTTAGGATCAAGCTCTAAACTGATGCGCCCACCTTATGGAGCCATCACTGATGATATTCGAAATAGCCTTGACTTGAGTTTTATCATGTGGGATGTGGATAGTTTAGACTGGAAGAGTAGGAATGAAGCTGCTATTTTAACAGAAATCCAGCATCAGGTTCGCAATGGTTCCATCATCCTCATGCATGATATCCATGGTCCTTCTGTTAATTCTCTACCAAGTGTCATTGAGTATTTAAAGGGTGAAGGGTATACATTTGTGACCGTTCCTGAATTGCTCAATTCTCGCTTAAAAGCTCACGAGATCTATTACGATCGTGATCAATAATTGTTAAAATCTAAAGGAGCTAGTGTTCTGATAATCAGAACTTTGTTTCTTTAGATTTTCTTCACATGGAAAGGAAAAAATATGAAATCTTATACCCTTAATAATGGAGTTTCAATTCCTGTTCTAGGATTTGGAACATGGAAAGCTGAAAATGGAGAGGTGGCCTACCAAGCCGTTTTAGAAGCTTTAAAGGCTGGCTATCGACATATCGATACTGCGGCTATCTATCAAAATGAGGAGAGCGTTGGCCGTGCTATACGAGATAGCGGTATTCCACGTCAAGAAATCTTTGTAACGACCAAACTCTGGAATACCAATCACAGCTATGAAGAAGCTCGCCAAGCATTTGAGGAATCAATGGAAAAACTGGGCTTGGATTATCTAGACTTGTACCTTATCCATTGGCCAAATCCAAAACCACTAAGGGAAAATAACGAATGGAAAACTCGCAATGCTGAAGTTTGGAGAGCGATGGAGGATCTTTACAAAGAAGGCAAAATCCGTGCTATTGGTGTTAGTAATTTCCTCCCCCATCATTTGGATGCCTTGCTTGAGACAGCAAGAGTCATTCCAGCGGTTAATCAGGTGCGCTTAGCGCCAGGGGTTTATCAAGAAGAAGTAGTTGCCTACTGTAGAGAGAAGGGAATTCTCCTAGAGGCTTGGGGACCTTTTGGGCAAGGAGAGTTGTTTGATAAGAAAGAAGTCCAAGAAATTGCTGATAAGCATGGAAAATCAGTGGCTCAAATTGCCTTGGCTTGGAGTTTGGCAGAAGGCTTTTTACCTCTACCTAAGTCAGTGACGGCCTCTCGCATCCAGAGCAATCTTGACTGTTTTGGGATTGAACTCAGCAAAGAAGAGCGAGAGGTCCTAAAGACTATCTCAGTGATTTCTGGCGCACCTCGTGTGGATGAGATGGATTTTTAGAAAGTAAGAAAAAGAATTGTAAATTTTCTACCTTTCTGATATAATAATCAACAAGAAAGAAAGTCTTATGGCGTTCTTCAGCGAGCTTGGGATAGTGGGAGCCAAGTAGGACAAGGTAAGAAACTGGCGCTTTCTGTCGTATTTTAAAAAACAATGAAGTAATAAATTAGGGTGGAACCGCGTTTCTGACGCCCCTAGTCGCAAGGCTTGGGTGTTGAAATTCGGTTCTTTTTAAATGTGATCTAATGCCTAAGTAGAAAGGAGCATAATGCTTAAAGGATCTTGTTTATGCAAAGCAGTCACCTATACTTTAGATGAGGAATTGTCGGAATTAGTTTTTTGTCATTGCTCATTCTGTCGGAAAGCAACTGCGTCTGCCTATACAGTTAATGCCAAAGTTAGCAGTAAAAATCTGGTATTGTATGGAAAAGAACAGTTGGTTACCTACAGTTCATCTCCAGGGAAACAACGCTATTACTGCCAGAACTGCCACAGTCAAATTTTCACTATTCAAGAAGATGTACCAGAAGTTTGTGCTTTGAAATTGGGTACAGTAGATGAATGCGATCAGAATTTACAAACTGTTCCCAAACGTCATATTTTTCAGGACCCGGCTTTTTCTTGGTTGCTTGATGAATAAGGCTAAAAAGATAATATAAATTAAAGGAGTAAACAATGTCTAAGAAATTAACATTTCACTGCGTCAGTGGCAGAGACCTCCTTACAGTCGGGCTGCCCCACGTTCAGCACTAGGGTGCTGAGCTAGACGCAGTACTAACTCGTCTTGCCTCGTATGATCGACGAGGCAGACTCGTGTCGCAAGTAATTTATAAAAAAAGGAGTAAATAATGTCTAAAAAATTGACTTTCCAGGAAATCATCCTTACTTTGCAACAATTTTGGAATGACCAAGATTGTATGCTCATGCAGGCTTATGATAATGAAAAAGGTGCAGGGACAATGAGTCCTTACACTTTCCTTCGTGCTATTGGGCCTGAGCCATGGAATGCGGCTTATGTAGAGCCATCACGTCGTCCTGCTGACGGTCGTTACGGGGAAAACCCTAACCGTCTCTACCAACACCACCAATTCCAAGTGGTTATGAAGCCGTCTCCATCAAATATCCAGGAACTTTACCTTGAGTCTTTGGAAAAATTGGGTATCAATCCATTGGAACATGATATCCGCTTCGTTGAAGATAACTGGGAAAATCCATCGACTGGATCTGCAGGTCTCGGTTGGGAAGTTTGGCTTGATGGGATGGAAATCACTCAGTTCACTTATTTCCAACAAGTTGGTGGATTGGCAACTGGCCCTGTTACTGCGGAAGTTACCTATGGTTTGGAGCGCTTAGCTTCTTACATCCAAGAAGTGGATTCTGTCTATGATATCGAGTGGGCGGATGGTGTAAAATACGGAGAAATCTTTATTCAGCCTGAGTATGAACATTCAAAATATTCATTTGAAATTTCGGACCAGGAAATGTTGCTTGAAAACTTTGATAAGTTCGAAAAAGAAGCTGGTCGTGCCTTGGAAGAGGGCTTGGTTCACCCTGCCTATGACTATGTTCTCAAATGTTCACATACCTTTAACTTGCTTGACGCGCGTGGTGCCGTATCCGTAACTGAACGTGCGGGCTATATCGCTCGTATCCGTAACTTGGCTCGTGTCGTAGCCAAAACCTTTGTCGCAGAACGCAAACGCCTAGGCTACCCACTTTTAGATGAAGCAACACGAGCTAAACTCTTAGCAGAAGACGCAGAATAGTGAGTAATATTGTGCTTTAAAATCGTTAGAGGCAAGTCGAAGACTTGCTAGAGGGATATGCACCGCCGTACTGGTATGTGGGGATTTTTGAAACCTTGGGTTCAAAAATCAGTCAGCTAAATCCACTTTGATGAGACTGTTGGAAATCTTGGTTTATTTGGTATAAGATTTCCATACAGACTCACAAAAGTTAGTTAGCGACGTCCCCAGTACCTAAGGTGCATATTAAAAGAAAAGATTGAAGAAGATGTAAAGGAAAAAACATGACAAAAAACTTATTAGTAGAACTCGGTCTTGAAGAGTTACCAGCCTACGTAGTAACTCCAAGTGAAAAACAACTAGGTGAAAAAATGGCGACCTTCCTCAAGGAAAACCGCCTGTCTTTTGAAGCCATTCAAACCTTCTCAACACCACGTCGTTTGGCTGTTCGTGTGATTGGGCTTGCAGACAAACAGTCTGATTTGACAGAAGATTTCAAGGGTCCAGCAAAGAAAATTGCCTTGGATAGTGATGGAAACTTCACCAAAGCAGCTCAAGGATTTGTCCGTGGGAAAGGATTGACAGTTGAAGATATTGAATTCCGTGAAATCAAGGGTGAAGAATATGTCTATGTTACCAAGGAAGAAATTGGTCAAGCAGTTGAAGCCATTGTTCCAGGTGTAGTAGACGTCTTGAAGTCACTGACATTCCCTGTCAGCATGCACTGGGCTAACAACACTTTTGAATATATCCGCCCTGTTCACACTTTGACTGTTCTTTTAGATGAAGAAGAGTTTGATTTGGATTTCCTTGATATCAAGGGAGGTCGTGTAAGCCGTGGCCATCGTTTCCTGGGACAAGAAACCAAGATTCAGTCAGCATTGAGCTATGAAGAAGACCTTCGTAAGCAGTTTGTAATCGCAGATCCTCGTGAACGTGAGCAAATGATTGTTGACCAAATCAAAGCAATCGAAGCTGAACAAGGCGTACGTATCGAAATTGATGCCGACTTGCTTAATGAAGTCTTGAACTTGGTTGAATACCCAACTGCCTTTATGGGAAGTTTTGATGCCAAATACCTTGAAGTTCCAGAAGAAGTTTTGGTGACTTCAATGAAGGAACACCAACGCTACTTCGTTGTCCGAGATCAAGATGGAAAACTCTTGCCAAACTTCATTTCAGTCCGTAACGGAAACGCAGAGCATTTGGAAAATGTCATCAAGGGAAATGAAAAAGTTTTAGTTGCCCGCTTGGAAGACGGAGAATTCTTCTGGCGTGAAGATCAAAAATTGGTCATTTCAGATCTTGTTGAAAAATTGAACCATGTGACCTTCCACGAAAAGATTGGTTCTCTTCGTGAACACATGATTCGTACAGGTCAGATTGCCGTCCTTTTGGCGGAAAAAGCTGGTTTATCAGTGGATGAAACGATTGAACTTGCCCGCGCAGCATCCATTTACAAGTTTGACTTGTTGACAGGGATGGTTGGTGAGTTTGATGAACTCCAAGGAATTATGGGTGAGAAATATGCCCTTCTTGCTGGGGAAACTCCAGCAGTTGCGGCTGCCATTCGTGAACACTACATGCCTACATCAGCGGACGGAGCTCTCCCAGAGAGCAAGATTGGAGCCATTCTAGCAATTGCAGACAAATTGGATACGATTTTGAGTTTCTTCTCAGTAGGCTTGATTCCATCAGGTTCTAACGACCCTTATGCCCTTCGTCGTGCAACTCAAGGTGTGGTTCGTATCTTGGATGCCTTTGGTTGGCATATTGCTATGGATGAGCTGATCGATAGCCTTTATGATCTAAAATTCGACAGCTTAACTTATGAAAATAAAGCAGAGGTCATGGACTTTATCAAGGCTCGTGTTGATAAGATGATGGGTTCTACTCCAAAAGATATCAAGGAAGCAGTTCTCGCAGGTTCAAACTTTGTTGTGGCGGATATGCTAGAAACAGCAAGTTCTATTGTCGAAGCAAGCAAGAAAGAAGACTTCAAACCATCTGTTGAATCCCTTTCACGTGCCTTTAACTTGGCTGAGAAAGCTGATGGCTCTGATGCTGTTGATCCTGCTCTCTTTGAGAATGAAGAAGAGAAAGCCTTGGCAGAAGCAGTGGAATCACTCGTTTTGTCAGGTACTGCAGGTCAGCAATTAGAACAACTCTTTGCACTTAGCCCAATTATTGATGCTTTCTTTGAAAATACCATGGTAATGGCTGAAGATCAGGATGTCCGTCAAAATCGTTTGGCTATCTTGTCTCATTTAACTCAAAAAGCAGCTAAGCTTGCTCGTTTTAACCAAATTAATACTAAATAAAATTTGCTAAACGGACTTTGACTTATCACAAAGGAGAAGAAATGGATCCGAAAAAAATCGCTCGTATCAACGAACTTGCTAAAAAGAAAAAAACAGAAGGCTTAACTTCTGCTGAAAAAGTGGAACAAGCTAAACTTCGTGAGGAGTACATCGAAGGCTATCGTCGCTCTGTTCGTCACCACATTGAAGGAATTAAAATTGTGGACGAGGAAGGAAATGACGTCACACCAGAAAAACTACGCCAGGTACAACGTGAAAAAGGTTTGCACGGCCGTAGTTTAGATGATCATAACTCATAAAACGAAAGGGGGTTGTAGATGATTTACAATCCCCTTTTCTTTTGCAATAAAAAAGAAGGAGCCAAGTGGCTCCTTTTCGGTTTCTTAGTTGCTTGCGCCAGAAGTAGCGTCAGCGCTACCACCGTGGCCTCCAGCATCACCTGAATCAGAAGCGCCAGAAGTAGCATCGGCGTCTCCATGACCTCCAGCAGCAGGAGCAAATGGTCCGCTACCACCTACCAAACGTTGACCAGTTTCTTTTAGGTACCAGTCAAGCCATGGTTGGAAGTTAAAGACAATTTCATTGATACCAGCGTATGATCCGTCAGGATAGTACATCGCTTGGTAGTTGTGGGTGTTGATGACACCTGCAGGAGAACCTGGAACGATCGTACGGACGTATTCTTGGTTTCCGTTGCGAAGTGTTCCGATAACCCACTCTACATTCTTCATACGTGCTGGCGGAAGAGAACCATGAACAGTCGACATACGGCTACCTGATTGAGGTGGTACACGTTTGGCAAACATGGTGTCTGGATCTTGATGAGCGTTGTTGTAGTAGAGGAATTGGTTGTTGTCATCAGCGTATGTCAATTCAAATGGCATAGCTTTCAAGAACATATCGATTTGGTTAACTGTCAAGATACCGTGGTCCAATTTGACATAGGTATCACCAGAAACAGCGCCAGTGATTGCAGCAACTTTTTCTACCCATTCTGGATCGTCAGGATCAACTTCTGTGATGGTTGTAGCGATTGGTTTTCCACAATCCAAGTCTTCTGGTTCGATTGGTTTTGGTTTTTTCAATTTCGAAACGACTCCTACGTATTTTACAAAGTTATCTAAGCAAGTCTCAAGGAATTTAACAGTTCCTTCGTTGGTGATATTTCCGTCGTTATCAAAAGCTTCCTTAGCTTTACCAAGAAGGAATTCGTTACCTGGAAGCGTGTAGGCATTAACACCTGGAGCATCAAGGATTTTACGAAGGTGAACTTGGGCACGTGATGTTCCTTGGTCGTAGTATGATGCTCCCACAATCATGACAGGCTTGTTTTCAAATGGATGAACTTCGTATGAAAGCCATTCGAGTACAGATTTGAGTGAAGCTGAGATAGTGTGGTTGTGCTCAGGAGTGGCGATAATGACACCATCAGCACGTGTAATTTTGTTATACAAGAAGCGTAATTGGAAACTTTCGTCCCATTTTTCGTCTTGGTTAAACATTGGAACTTCGTCGATTTCAAGGACTTCTAATTCAAATTTGAATTTGAAATTGCGACGGATAAATTCCAAGAGTTTGCGGTTATATGATTGATCGTAGTTTGATCCAACAAGTCCAACAAATTTCATTCTTTCGGTCTCCTATCTTACAAATTTTCCCAGTCAAATTCTTCAGCATCTTTGCGAAGCAATTCTTGTGCATTGCGCAATTTTTCAGTAATTTTCACAAAGATACGGAAGTCATCAAAGATGGCATCTAATTTTTTAATAACATCAAGGTCAACTAAGTCGCCACTTGGGTTAAATGCTTGAAGAGAGTGTGAGAGCAAGAATTCATCTGGTAGAACATTTGCCTTAATTTCAGGAGCATTCAAGATTTGACGAAGTTGCAATTGGGCACGAGATGAACCAAGTGTACCGTAAGAAGCACCAGTAATCATGATTGGTTTGTTCAAAAGTGGGTAAATACCGTAAGATAGCCAAGCAAGAGCGCTCATCAAAACTGCAGGGATAGAGTGGTCGTACTCAGGAGTACCGATAATCACACCATCAGATGCTTCGATTTTGGCTGCAATCTCAAGAATTTCAGCGGGAAGAAGTTTATCTGCTGGTTTGTTGAAAACAGGGATATCCTTGATTTCAACGAGTTCAATTTCAGCTTTATCAGCAAAGTGTTTTTGCATGTATTGGAGCAATTGGCGGTTTGTAGAACGTTTAGAGTTCGTTCCAACAATGGCAATAAGTTTTAGCATGAGATTTCCTTTCTCTTTTTACATAATACAATTTTGAAGGCCTGAAGAACAAGCAAGGCGTCCCTCTTTGTCGATGAGGATGGCTTCAATCCCATCTATACTTTCGACTTGCCAGAGGATAGAAGCGCTTCGTTCTCCGAAAAGGCGTGTTGTCCATATCTCACCATCAATGGATTTATCAGAGACAATCGTTAGGCTAGCAAGATCGGTTTCGACAGGAAAACCTGTCTCACTATCAAAGATATGGTGATAGTCTTTTCCATCTACTGTCAGGTGGCGTTCATAAATACCTGAAGTGACAACGGATTTATTAGAAGCAGGAATGGTTAGGAGATGCTTGCCACGAGGATTTCGCGGATCTTGAATACCGATTTGCCAGGCTTTCCCTTCTTTGGTTTGGTTATTCCCGATGGTGAGGATATTTCCTCCGAGATTGATCAAGGCAGAGGTGACACCGTGCTCTTTCAAATACTGAGCAACCTTATCTGCACTATAGCCCTTAGCTAAACAACCTAAATCAAGCTTCATTCCTTTCTTCTCTAAAAAGACAGTAGAGCTAGTCGGATCCAACTTGATAAAATGCGGGTCAACTAGAGGCAAGACAGCTTCGATTTCTTTAGAGTCTGGAAGCCGTGCATCTGCAAATCCGATTCGCCAGGTTTGAATCAAGGGACCAATACTGATATTGAGATGGCTAGAGGGAGCTAGGCTATGCTCTAGTCCAAGAGCAATCAGTTCAAATAGATCAGGATGAACCTTAACAGGCGCGATTCCAGCCTGGTAGTTGATTCCCATCAGTTCGGATTCTTGACTGTTGGCGTTGAAGCGGTATTCGAGCTCTTTGAGCAAGTCAAAAGCACCTTGAAGCAGGGTTTCTGCCTGCTCATCTACTAATGAAATCGTGATAGTTGTTCCCATCAGCCGTTCAGAACGAGAACGAAGAGGCAAGCTACCAACTCCTTTCTTCTTGTAGGAAATCATTCAAGATAAGTTAGATTAATAGAAAATTTAACCCCTTACATTTTCTTTCCATGTATCTAGCATACCATAAAGTCAGCGTTTTCACAAATAAATTTTAACAAAAGTCAAGAAATATGCTTAAAAATTGGAAGGAAATGAAACAAATAATATAGCAAAGAATAATTTTTTCTGAAAAAAAGAGAATTCCAAGCAAATACCTTGTAAACGCTAACAGTAAATGATATACTAGGAGGGTAAATTAAATTTTAAAGGTGGAATTATTCTATGAGTAAAATCGTTGTAGTTGGTGCTAACCACGCTGGTACAGCATGTATCAACACTATGTTGGACAACTTTGGACATGAAAATGAAATCGTTGTATTTGACCAAAACTCAAATATTTCATTCCTTGGTTGTGGAATGGCGCTTTGGATCGGGGAACAAATTGATGGCCCAGAAGGTCTCTTCTACTCTGATAAAGAAAAATTGGAAGCAAAAGGTGCTAAAGTTTACATGAACTCACCAGTTCTTTCAATTGACTACGATAACAAAGTTGTGACAGCAGAAGTTGAAGGTAAAGAACACAAAGAGTCTTATGATAAATTGATCTTTGCAACTGGTTCAACTCCAATCTTGCCTCCAATCGAAGGTGTTGAAATTGTTAAGGGCAACCGCGAATTCAAAGCAACTCTTGAAAATGTACAATTTGTTAAATTGTACCAAAACGCTGAGGAAGTTATTGAAAAACTTGAAGACAAGAGCAAACACCTTGAGCGCATTGCCGTTGTTGGTGGTGGTTACATTGGTGTAGAACTTGCCGAAGCTTTCGAGCGTCTTGGAAAAGAAGTAGTGCTTGTAGATATCGTAGACACTGTCTTGAACGGTTACTATGACAAAGACTTCACACAAATGATGGCGAAGAACTTGGAAGATCACAATATCCGCTTGGCTCTTGGTCAAACAGTTAAAGCCATCCAAGGTGATGGTAAAGTAGAACGCTTAGTAACAGACAAAGAAACATTTGATGTGGATATGGTTGTTCTTGCAGTTGGTTTTCGTCCAAACACAGCTCTTGCGGATGGTAAGATTGAACTCTTCCGCAACGGTGCCTTCCTTGTAGACAAGAAACAAGAAACATCTATCCCAGGTGTATACGCTGTTGGTGACTGTGCAACTGTTTATGACAATGCTCGTAAAGATACAAGCTACATCGCTCTTGCATCTAACGCTGTACGTACTGGTATTGTTGGTGCTTATAACGCTTGTGGACATGAATTGGAAGGAATCGGTGTACAAGGATCAAACGGTATCTCTATCTACGGTCTTCACATGGTTTCGACTGGTTTGACTCTTGAAAAAGCTAAAGCTGCTGGTTACAACGCAACTGAAACAGGCTTTAACGATCTTCAAAAACCAGAATTTATCAAACATGACAACCACGAAGTTGCCATCAAGATTGTCTTTGACAAAGACAGCCGTGAAATCCTTGGTGCGCAAATGGTATCTCATGACTCATCAATCGGTATGGGAATCCATATGTTCTCACTTGCTATCCAAGAGCATGTGACAATTGACAAGTTGGCATTGACAGACCTATTCTTCTTGCCACACTTTAACAAACCATATAACTATATCACAATGGCTGCACTTACAGCTGAAAAATAGAAATGGATGAACTATCTGGCCTCAACTGAAGGTCAGATAGTTTTTTTAATCCATTTGTACCCATACAATTTTTGTTTTTTTATCTTGTAGTTCATCCTTTTCTGACTTAAAATGAAATGGTAGCTACCAATATAAATGATGAGGAAAAAGAAATGACTGAAAATCGTTATGAACTAAATAAAAACTTGGCACAGATGCTCAAAGGTGGGGTTATCATGGACGTTCAGAACCCTGAACAGGCTCGTATCGCAGAGGCTGCTGGTGCGGCAGCTGTTATGGCCTTGGAGCGGATTCCAGCTGATATTCGTGCGGCTGGCGGAGTTTCTCGTATGAGTGATCCAAAGATGATTAAGGAAATCCAAGAAGCGGTCAGCATTCCAGTGATGGCCAAGGTTAGAATCGGGCATTTTGTTGAAGCTCAGATTTTAGAGGCTATTGAGATTGACTATATCGATGAGAGTGAAGTTCTTTCTCCAGCTGATGACCGTTTCCATGTGGACAAGAAAGAATTCCAAGTTCCTTTTGTCTGTGGAGCTAAGGACTTGGGTGAAGCCTTGCGTCGTATCGCTGAGGGAGCTTCCATGATTCGTACAAAAGGAGAACCGGGGACAGGAGATATCGTTCAAGCCGTTCGTCATATGCGCATGATGAATCAAGAAATTCGCCGTATTCAAAATCTACGCGAAGATGAACTTTATGTGGCTGCCAAGGACTTGCAAGTCCCTGTAGAATTGGTTCAATACGTCCATGAACATGGAAAATTACCAGTTGTAAACTTTGCAGCCGGAGGTGTGGCAACACCAGCAGATGCTGCGCTAATGATGCAATTGGGGGCAGAGGGCGTCTTTGTCGGTTCAGGTATTTTCAAATCAGGCGACCCTGTTAAACGAGCAAGTGCCATTGTTAAGGCCGTAACCAACTACCAAAATCCTCAAATTTTGGCTCAAATCTCTGAAGACCTAGGGGAAGCCATGGTTGGAATCAATGAGAATGAAATTCAAATTCTCATGGCAGAGCGAGGAAAATAGATGAAAATCGGAATACTAGCCTTGCAAGGCGCCTTTGCAGAACATGCAAAAGTGCTAGAAAAGTTAGATGTTGTTAGTGTCCAGATCAGAAATCTAGATGATTTTCAACAACATCAGAGTGACTTGTCTGGTTTGATTCTACCTGGTGGTGAGTCTACAACCATGGGCAAGCTCTTACGAGACCAGAACATGCTGCTTCCCATCCGAGAAGCCATTCTATCTGGATTACCCGTTTTTGGGACCTGTGCAGGTTTGATTTTGCTGGCTAAGGAAATCACTTCTCAGAAAGAAAGTCACCTAGCGACTATGGACATAGTAGTAGAGCGCAATGCCTATGGGCGCCAACTAGGAAGCTTCTATACAGAGGCAGAATGTAAGGGAGTTGGCAAGATTTCGATGACCTTTATCCGTGGACCAATTATCAGCAGTGTTGGAGAGGGTGTAGAAGTTTTAGCAACAGTTGATGATCAAATCGTTGCTGCGCAAGAACTGAATATGCTGGTAACCTCTTTTCATCCAGAATTGACAGATGATGCTCGCTTGCACCAGTATTTTATCAATATGTGTAAAGAAAAAAGTTGAGAAAAGATTCTCAACTTTTTTACATGAAATAAACAATAGCAATGTACTGGAGTGCAGATGCTGCTAGGATAAAGAGATGCCAAATCATGTGGAAATAAGGTTTTTTCTTAGCGTAAAATCCAGCTCCAACTGTATAACAGAGTCCGCCGGTTACCATGAGACTCCAGAAAATTGGCGTTGTTTGACTGATAATGGCAGGAATGATAGCCAGAACCAACCAGCCCATAATCAGGTAAAGGGCGAGGCTGAATTTCTCATTGACCTTTTTAGCAAAGATTTTATAGAGGATGCCAAAGATGGTCGTTCCCCACTGAATGGCAATAATGAGATAGCCAAACCAATTATTCATCAAAGTCAAGACGACTGGCGTATAAGAGCCTGCGATAGCCACATAAATCATAGAATGGTCAATGATTCGCAAGACGTATTTGTGGGTCGAACCATAGGCCATAGAGTGGTAAATGGTTGACGAGAGGAACATGAGAAATAGACTGATAACAAAGATAGAAACACCAAAAGATGATAAAAATCCGTGTGCTTCATAACTATAGGTGGATGAAATGGGGAGTAAGATGAGCATGATAATGGCACCCACAGCATGGGTTACGCTATTAGCAATCTCCTCTCCAAAACTGAGTTTTTTACTGAGTTTTAGACTGGTATTCATTGGATTTCCTCCTCTTCTTTGATAAGGATTAAGTCTAGAGTTTGATGATAGAGTTTAACCGTTTGACAGCTGGTTTGGATAATAGGATTTTCTGGATCAATCCCATGGTTCATATAGTCCACAAAAGCGTCGTAGAGCTGGTCTGAACTTGCCTGACTTTGTAGAGTATTGAGTGTGTGAGCGATTTCTTGGATTGAAAAGACAGACTTGAGAGTGGTGATGGCAATCAAACGGGCAATCTGTTTGCGTTGGTATTTTTTCTTGTCTGGCTTTGTCAGGTAACCATGTTTGACATAATTATTGACCATGGATGCTGTTAGACCCTTGTCCTTATCTGGAGAGATAGGGGCGCAGACTTGATTGACATAAAGTAAAACCTGATCCAGATAGAGGTCAATGTTTGGAATGTCTTCCCATTTTGGGTAGGAAAAGTTAGAATTCATTTCCAACTCCTTTTTATCTAGTTTTGATAACTAGATTATAAAATAATAAAAGACAAAAGTCAAGTTTCAACTGCTTGTAGAAAGTTTTAAATTATGCTATGATGAGAGAAAATAGTTAGAAATGAGGGGAAAAGATGAAGATTCGTTTAGCTTTTCCAAACGAAGTGGATGCGATTATGCAGGTGATGGAGGATGCCAAAAAGTGCTTAGCTGAGTCTGGTAGTGACCAGTGGCAAAATGGCTATCCAAATGCAGATATCATTATTGATGATATCATCTCAGGCCAAGCCTATGTGGCCTTGGAAGAAGGAGAACTACTAGCCTATGCTGCTGTGACCAAGAGCCCAGAGAAATCCTATGAAGCCATTTATGAAGGAAGTTGGCAAGGAGCAGAATCAGAATACCTGGTCTTTCACCGTATCGCTGTGGCGGCAGATGTCCAAGGGCAGGGTGTTGCTCAGACTTTCCTAGAAGGCTTGATTGAAGGTTTTGATTATCTAGATTTTCGTTCAGATACGCATGCAGAAAACAAGGCCATGCAGCATATTTTTGAAAAGCTAGGATTCCAGCAGGTCGGAAAAGTTCCAGTTGATGGGGAACGCTTGGCCTATCAGAAATTAAAAAAATGAAGCAGAAAAAGTACGCAAAGATGCTCTACCCGTCGCCAATTGGAACCTTATCCTTAGTTGCTGACGAGCAATATCTGTATGGAATTTGGGTGCAGGACCAAACTCATTTTGAGAGGGGATTAGGAGATGAAACGATAGAAGAAGTTGCTAGCCATCCTGTATTAGAGCAAGTTATTTCCTATTTAGATACCTATTTCGAAGGCAGTGTTCAGGATCTATCTGACTTACCTTTAGCTCCCATTGGAACAGATTTTGAAAAGCGGGTTTGGGATTACTTACAGGCCATTCCTTATGGTCAAACAGTAACTTACGGACAAATAGCTCAAGACCTGCAAGTGGGTTCTGCCCAAGCGATTGGCGGAGCAGTGGGGCGCAATCCTTGGTCCATCCTCGTACCCTGTCATCGTGTGCTGGGGTCAGGCAATCGCTTGACAGGCTATGCATCGGGAGTCGAAAATAAAGCCTGGCTCTTGCAACATGAAGGTGCAGCATTTCAAGAAAATAAAAAATAGAAAGAAAAGAAGATGTTAGAATTTATCGAATACCCAAAATGTTCAACTTGTAAGAAAGCAAAAAATGAATTGGATCAACTTGGCCTGGACTACAAAGATGTCCACATCGTAGAAGAAACACCAAGTGAAGACGTGATTTTGAAGTGGTTGGAAACTTCCGGTTTTGAAGTGAAACAATTTTTCAATACCAGCGGGATCAAATACCGCGAACTGGGCCTAAAAGATAAGGTGGGAAGTTTGTCAACACAAGAAGCAGCCAAGCTTCTAGCGAGTGATGGTATGTTATTGAAACGCCCAATTTTGGTGGAGAATGGTGCTGTTAAACAAATCGGCTATAGAAAAACCTATGAGGACTTAGGTTTGAGATAGTTTTTATCTATCTCCTTGATAGGTAAAATATATAGCCTCTCTGTTTTAAAGTGTGATAAACTAGAAGATAGACAAAGTCTGATCAGCCCGTAGCAAATAATTTGCTTGCGAGCAGAAGTATGATAGAATGAATCATTATCAGGAGAGGATGTTTTTATGACTGTTACAACATTTTTAGCATCAGATTGGTACCAAAGTTTGATGCAACTCATTCCGGATGGTAAGCTCTTTAGTTTGCGTTCGGTCTTTGATGGAATTCCAAGGATTGTCCAACAACTGCCTACAACCTTGATGTTAACGCTTGGAGGTGCGATTTTTGGCTTGGTGCTGGCCTTGGTTTTCGCCATTGTTAAAATCAATCGTGTTAAGATTCTATATCCCTTGCAGGCCTTTTTCGTTAGCTTTTTAAAAGGGACACCGATTTTGGTTCAGCTCATGTTGACCTACTACGGGATTCCACTTGCTCTGAAAGCACTCAATCAACAATGGGGAACTGGTTTTAATATCAATGCGATTCCAGCGGCGTTTTTTGCGATTGTGGCCTTTGCTTTTAATGAGGCGGCTTATGCAAGTGAAACGATTCGTGCAGCCATCCTTTCTGTTAATCCAGGTGAAATTGAGGCGGCGCGTAGTTTGGGTATGACGCGAGCTCAAGTTTACCGTCGCGTGATTATTCCAAATGCAGCGGTGGTAGCGACACCGACTTTGATTAACTCCCTCATCGGTTTGACTAAGGGAACTTCTCTAGCCTTTAGTGCAGGTGTTGTGGAGGTCTTTGCCCAGGCTCAGATTTTGGGTGGAGCCGATTATCGCTATTTTGAGCGCTTTATTTCCGTTGCCCTTGTTTATTGGGTAGTCAATATCGGAATTGAAAGCCTCGGTCGTTTTATCGAGAAGAAAATGGCTATTTCAGCGCCGGATACAGTACAAACAGATGTGAAAGGAGACCTTCGTTAATGATTAAGATTTCGAATTTAAGTAAATCATTTTCAGGCCAGACTGTCTTGGATCATCTGAACTTGGATATCCAAAAAGGTGAGGTAGTGGCTTTGATTGGTTCATCTGGAGCTGGGAAATCAACCTTTCTTCGTAGTTTGAACTACCTTGAAACTCCAGATAGTGGAACGATTCAGATTGACAATTTTAAAGTTGATTTTTCTCAGATTAGCCAAGAAGAAATCCTAACCCTTCGTCGCAAGTTGTCCATGGTTTTCCAACAGTTTAATTTGTTTGAACGCCGAACTGCTCTTGACAATGTCAAGGAAGGTTTGGTTGTCGTTAAAAAATTATCGGACGAGGAAGCAACAAAAATCGCTAAGGAAGAGTTGGCCAAGGTTGGTCTTTCTGACCGTGAAAACCATTATCCTCGCCACTTATCAGGTGGACAGAAGCAACGGGTTGCCCTCGCGCGTGCGCTTGCTATGAAACCAGATGTCTTGCTCTTGGACGAACCAACGTCGGCACTGGACCCAGAGTTGGTCGGTGAAGTAGAAAAGTCTATTGCAGACGCTGCCAAGTCAGGTCAGACCATGATTTTGGTCAGTCACGATATGTCTTTTGTAGCCCAAGTGGCAGACAAGGTTCTATTCCTAGATAAAGGGAAAATCATCGAGTCTGGTACACCGGATGAAATCATCAATCATCCGAAAGAAGAACGAACAAAAGAATTCTTCGCTAGTTACAAACGGACTTATATTTGATATAATAGAAAAAGGGAAACTCAGTTAGTTGGACTAGCTGAGTTTACTCTTTAAAAAAGATAGAAACGAGAGAGATCATGCTACTGCATTTATTTTCTTTGTATTTCGAGAGTTTGATCTTAACGACCATCCTTGTCGTGATTTTTCTGGGGATTTGGATTGGATTGAGAGCTATGTCTGGTGTGGACAAGACAGCCAAGGCTCGCCAAGCCCATCTCTATGATATGATTATGATTGGAGTTTTGGTCATTCCGGTGTTATCCTTTGCCGTCATGAGTTTGCTCTTGGTTTTCAAGGCATAATCCTTGCGTGACTAGCAAGAATGAGTTAGAATAAAGATAGTTACAACAAGAAAGAAGGAATCGAAATGTACGATACGATTATTGTCGGTGCTGGACCTGCGGGAATGACTGCTGCCTTATATGCTGCTCGAAGCAATCTGAAAGTGGCTTTGATTGAAGGTGGTCTGCCAGGAGGGCAAATGAATAACACATCTGATATTGAAAACTATCCAGGTTATGCCAATATCAGTGGACCTGAATTGGCTGAAAAGATGTTTGAACCACTTGAAAACCTTGGAGTGGAGCATCTTTATGGCTATGTTGAAAATATTGAAGACCATGGTGACTATAAGAAGGTAATCACTGATGATCAAGTTTACGAAACCCGTACTGTCATTGTAGCAACTGGGTCAAAACACCGTCTTTTGGGTGTTCCTGGAGAAGAAGAACTGAACAGTCGAGGTGTTTCTTACTGTGCAGTCTGTGATGGAGCTTTCTTCCGTGACCAAGACTTGCTCGTAGTCGGTGGTGGAGATTCAGCGGTAGAAGAAGCTCTCTTCTTGACTCGCTTTGCCAAGACTGTTACCATTGTTCACCGTCGTGACCAACTTCGTGCCCAAAAGGTTTTGCAAGACCGTGCTTTTGCAAATGAGAAAGTCAACTTTATCTGGGATTCTGTTGTCAAGGAAATCAAAGGTGAAAACCGAGTAGAATCTGTCGTATTTGAAAATGTGAAAACTGGTCAAGTGACTGAGCAAACCTTTGGAGGTGTCTTTATCTACGTCGGTTTGGATCCTGTTAGCGATTTTGTTAAGGATTTGAATATTCAAGATCAGGCAGGCTGGATTGTGACAGACAATCACATGAAAACTGCCGTTGACGGTATCTTTGCGGTTGGGGATGTTCGCCAGAAAGATCTTCGCCAAGTGACAACAGCAGTTGGAGATGGGGCTATCGCTGGTCAAGAAGCCTATAAATTTATCACAGAACATAGTTAAGCAAAAAAGTTTCCAATCACTTGATTGGAAACTTTTTTATAGTCTGTTTCGGAAAACTTCGTACATGAGAATGGCTGCAGCAACACTGGCATTGAGACTTTGAACATGCCCATTCATGGGAATGGTAATCATCTCATCAACCTGTTTTTTGATGTTGCTAGAGATGCCTTTTCCTTCATTTCCGATGATGAGGGCGATTTTCCCTTTTGTATTCCACTTGTAGCAAGGGGTACCGTTCATATCCGTTCCAAAGGTCCAGAAGCCTTCGTCCTTGAGTTTGTCTAGGGTTTGACTGAGGTTGGTCACTCGCGCAATCGGTACATGCTCAATAGCACCTGTGGCCGTTTTGGCAACGACAGGAGTCACTCCGACAGCACGGTGCTTGGGAATGATGACACCTGAAACATTGGTCGCATCAGCTGTTCGCAAGATTGAACCCAGATTATGAGGGTCAGTTAGACCATCCAGAATCAATAAAAGTGGATTTTCTTCTTGACGTGTTTTTGCAAGGATGTGATCCAGCTCGCTATAGGCAAATTCGGACACTCGTAGAACAAAACCTTGGTGGACAGCGCCTTCGGTCATCTCAGAGAGGGATTTTTTTGAAGTCCAAGAAATGGATACCTTCTTTTCTGTAGCCAGTTCCTTGACTTTTTCAACATTCTTACCTCGAAGATCTTCTTGGAGGTAAAGTTTATTTCCAGTGTTTGCAAGGAGGGCTTCTGTAACGGCGTGGACGCCATAGACAATATCATTTGTTTTCATGCCTCTATTATAACACAAAACCCCGTCTTGCAACGGGATTTTCTTTATTCCAGAATCAGTAAACCATCTTTAACAGCAAATGGATCTTTCTCATTGATACGATCGTAAAACATGATTCCGTTTAGGTGATCAATTTCATGTTGGACAACGATAGAGTTGTATCCTTTGAGCTTGATACGGTGTTTTTCTCCATCTTTGTCAAAGTAGTCAACGGTAACGCGGGCATGGCGAACAACATAGCCAGGCACGTTGCGGTCAACAGACAGGCAGCCTTCTCCTTCGCCAAGAGCAGCGTCTTGAACAGAGTGAGAGACGATTTTTGGATTGTACATAATAGCTTGCAAGTCGTAGGCTTCCTGTGGAGTTTCACCTTCTTCAACAATATTTGGGACCAAAACAGCGATAATGCGTTTTGAGATATCCAGCTGGGGAGCAGCAAGTCCAACACCACCGCGTAGCCCCATTTTCTCAGCCATAACAGGATCCTGAGAATGTTTGAGGAATTGCATCATCTTTTCACCAAGGATGATTTCCTGGTCAGACAGTGGGAAAGTGACCTCCTCAGCAACTGCGCGAAGCGTCGGATTCCCCTCGCGGATAATATCGTTCATATCAATTAAGTGAGCAGCTTTTGTAATACGTTCTATTGCAGACATTTTCTCTCCTTTCATTACCTCTACATGATAACACAAAATAGGCGAGAAAGAAAGTCGCAGAAGTTTCTAAAAAATAATATAATAAACGATATTCCCCTTTTGTCTGTGGTATAATAAAAGAAAAGACTTGCAGTAAAAGCAAGGGGGGAATAAAGATGGAAAAGCGACAAGATAGACGGTCTCATGGAGCTATTGATGGATTGTTGGAGAAAAGTATTGGTTTCTTTCGGAATTATAAATCCTGGACCAATGCTCAGTTTATTATTGTGTTACTGCTTGCAGTTGCCTTATCCATGGGGGGGAACTTATTAGTTCGAGCAGTACAAGGTAGTAAGGGAACGAGTCCTAGTAGTCAAACTCTTGATTCTGCAAGTACTTCCAGTCAATCCAAGGAAGATCAGTCTGGTGAAACGACGGCGCGTATCATGGCAAATGGTGACCTTCTTTATCATATCCCCATCTACCGAACAGCTCTTAAAGAAGATGGGACCTATGATTTCCATGAAAATTTTGAGTATGTAAAACCCTGGCTCAAACAAGCGGATTTGGTGATTGGTGACTTTGAAGGAACGGTGAACAAGGACCACTACTTGGCAGGTTATCCTCTCTTTAATGCACCAGGGGAAGTCATGGATGCGATCAAGGATGCAGGCTACCAAGTTCTAGACTTGGCTCATAATCACATCTTGGATTCTCAAATTGAGGGAGTGGTTTCGACGGCTCAAGCTATTGAAAAGGCTGGAATGACACCCATCGGAGTCTACACGCATGAATCCCGAGACCAAGCACCTATAGTCATCAAGGAAGTCAATGGTATCAAGGTAGCTCTCCTGGCCTATTCTTACGGTTTTAATGGCATTGAGCAGTATATCTCTCAAGAGGACTATAATCGCTATCTTTCTGATTTGAATGAAGATAAGATGAAGGCAGAAATCGAGCGTGCAGAGAAGGAGGCGGATATTACTGTCATCATGCCTCAGATGGGAATTGAGTACCAGCTAGAACCAACGGAAGAACAGAAAACACTGTACCATAAGATGATTGACTGGGGAGCAGATATTATCTTTGGAGGGCATCCTCACGTCGTTGAACCTGCTGAAACAGTTGAAAAAGATGGTGACAAAAAACTGATCATCTACTCCATGGGAAATTTCCTCTCAAATCAACGCATTGAAACCATGCAAGACGAGGAAAATGCCAAGTGGACGGAGCGCGGTGTTCTCATGGATGTGACCATTAAGAAAAAAGATGGCAAGACTAGGATTGAAACGGCCAAAGCGCATCCTACTTGGGTCAATCGAACACCCAAAGGGACTTACTCTCCAGAAGGCTATCCGCTCTTCCTCTATCAGACCTATATCCTAGAGGACTTCATCGAGGGAGGCAGTCACCGTGAGCAGTTGGATGAGGCGACCAAGGAACGAATTGACACGGCCTATAAAGAAATGAATGAACATGTAGGGTTGAAGTGGTAGGTACTCGCCCTAAAGGAGATATGATGACGATTAAATTAATTGCAACAGACATGGATGGAACCTTGCTAGACCCAAGGGGGCAGCTGGATTTGCCCCGCTTGGAAAAGATTTTAGATCTGCTGGATCAAAGGGATATTCGTTTTGTCATTGCGACGGGGAATGAAGTTCACCGTATGAGGCAATTACTAGAACACTTGGCGAGTAGAGTAGTTCTAGTCGTTGCCAATGGGGCGCGTATTTTTGAAAACAATAAACTGATTCAAGCGCAGACCTGGGATGATGCCATGGTTGATAAGGCTTTAGTTCATTTTAAAGGGAGAGAGTGCCGAGATCAGTTTGTCGTAACAGGTATGAAGGGTGGTTTTGTCAAGAAAGGGACTGTTTTTACAGACCTAGAAAAATTTATGACACCAGAGATGATTGAAAAGTTCTATCAACGAATGAATTTTGTGGAAGACTTGCAAGCTGACCTCTTTGGTGGAGTGTTAAAGATGAGCATGGTTGTTGGAGAGGAACGTTCTAGTTCTGTTTTGCAGGAAATCAATGACCTCTTTGATGGGCGTGTAAGAGCTGTTTCCAGCGGTTATGGTTGCATTGACATCCTCCAAGCCGGGATTCATAAAGCATGGGGATTGGAAGAATTACTCAAGCGCTGGGATTTGACATCGGAACAGATCATGGCTTTTGGTGATAGTGAAAATGATGTCGAAATGTTAGAGCTGGCTGGAATTGCCTATGCGATGGAAAATGCAGCTGATAATGTCAAGGCAGTTGCGACTGCCCTGGCACCAGCCAACAGCCAGGCGGGCGTTTATCAAGTTCTAGAGAATTGGTTAGAGAAAGAGGGATAGGGTGGCAGTACAGTTATTAGAGAATTGGCTCCTAAAAGAGCAGGAGAAGATTCAAACCAAGTATCGTGAATTGAATCAAGTTTCTGTCCTAGAGCCAGATGTAATTTTTATCGGCGATTCGATTGTGGAATATTATCCTCTACAAGAGTTGTTTGGGACTGCAAAGACGATTGTCAATCGTGGCATCCGAGGCTACCAGACGAAACTGTTATTAGAGAATCTAGATGCCCATCTTTATGGTGATGCTGTGGATCAAATTGTTCTCCTAATTGGGACAAATGATATTGGAAAAGATATTCCCATGAATGAAGCCTTGGATAATCTCGAGCGTGTAATCCAATCGATTGCCAGAGAATATCCGCTGTCACAAATAAAGCTCCTTTCCATTTTGCCAGTCAATGAGGGAGAGAAATACAAGCAGACAGTATATATTCGTACCAATGAAAAGATTAGAGAATGGAATCAAGCCTATGATGCTCTAGCATCCGCCTATGTGCAGGTAGATTTTGTGCCGATTTATGATAGTTTGACGGATTCAGAAGGGCAACTTCAATCAGCCTATACAACGGATGGCCTCCATCTAAGTGTAGCCGGTTATCAAGCCTTATCAGAAGCCTTAAAAGGGGTTCTTTTCTAAAGAAACGGCTTGATTTTGCATTTTTTTTGAAGATAGGTTATAATAGTTCTAATATCCTGGGGTCGTTACGGATTCGACAGGCATTATGAGGCATATTTTGCAACCCGTGTGGCGACGTAAACGCTCAGTTAAATATAACTGCAAAAAATAACACTTCTTACGCTCTAGCTGCCTAAAAACCAGCAGGCGTGACCTGATTTGGATTGCTCGTGTTCAATGACAGGTCTTATGATTAGCGAGATACGATCAAGCCTTGTCTAGTGGTTTGATAAGAGATTAATAGACTCGCAGTTCCTAGGCTTGAGTTATGTGTCGAGGGACTGTTAAAACAATACATAACCTATGGTTGTAGACAAATATGTTGGCAGGTGTTTGGACGTGGGTTCGACTCCCACCGGCTCCATTATTCTTTCACAAAACTTTATAAAACGTTGTTAAATCAACGTTTTTTTATTTTTGCCTTTGGTATTCCTTGGCAGTCTTTTGTAAAAAAAGGATACAACAAAGGATACAACATTTTTGTCGTATCCCCAAAATAATTTTTCTTTTCTACGGAAGACATGGGATTCGAACCCACGCACGCTGTTACACGCCTACCGCGTTTCCAACACGGCCTCTTAAGCCTCTTGAGTAATCTTCCAATGCTTACTAAAATAGTCTACCATAAAGCGCTTCATCTTGCAATAAAAATTTTGGAAATGAGAAAAATGATAGTTTTTGAAAGAAAGTGATAAAAAATGCTTGACTTTGGTAGAGAATGTGATAGAATAATTAGTGTAAACGATAACAGGAGGTGATTAGGTGTTAAAAACTGAGCGGAAGCAACTGATTTTAGAGGAGTTAAATCAACATCATGTAGTTTCCCTAGAAAAATTGGTTAGTCTATTAGAAACATCAGAATCAACGGTACGAAGAGATTTGGATGAGTTGGAAGCGGAGAACAAGCTTCGCCGTGTACATGGAGGAGCAGAATTGCCTCACTCCTTGCAGGAAGAAGAAACCATCCAAGAAAAATCTGTCAAAAACCTTCAAGAAAAGAAACTGCTGGCTCAGAAAGCGGCCTCTCTTATTAAGGAAAAAGATGTTATCTTTATCGATGCTGGAACGACAACAGCTTTTCTGATCAAGGAATTGACCAATAAGGATATTACCGTTGTGACCAACTCCATTCACCATGCGGTTCAGCTGGTTGAAAAGCAGATTCCAACTGTCATGGTTGGAGGAAGTGTGAAGATGGCAACAGATGCTTGTATCGGTGGTGTTGCTCTTAACCAAATCAATCAATTGCACTTTGACCGTGCCTTTATTGGGATGAATGGTGTCGACGATGGCTATTATACAACTCCAGATATGGAGGAAGGAGCTGTGAAACGTGCTATTTTGGAGAATGCCAAACAAACCTATGTCTTGGTGGATTCATCTAAGATTGGACAAACTTGCTTTGCCAAGGTAGCACCACTTAAACGCGCTATTGTCATCACAAGTCAAGGGCATGAGCTCTTGCAGGCTATTAAGGAGAAAACGGAGGTAATAGAAGTATGATTTATACAGTCACGCTCAATCCATCCATTGACTATATCGTTCGCTTGGATCAAGTTCAAGTCGGTAGTGTCAATCGTATGGACAGTGATGATAAGTTTGCTGGTGGCAAAGGAATCAATGTCAGTCGTGTTTTGAAACGCTTGGATATTCCAAATACAGCGACTGGATTCATTGGAGGTTTTACTGGTAAATTTATCACAGATACTTTGGCAGAAGAGGAAATCGAAACTAGTTTTGTCCAAGTAGCAGAAGATACTCGTATCAATGTTAAAATCAAAGCAGACCAAGAAACAGAAATCAACGGAACGGGTCCAAATGTCGAACCCGCTCAGCTAGAAGAGTTAAAATCGATTTTAACAAGTCTGACAGCGGAAGATACAGTTGTGTTTGCGGGTTCAAGTGCTAAAAATCTAGGCAATGTCATCTACAAGGATTTGATTGCATTGACACGCCAGACGGGTGCGCAAGTGGTTTGTGACTTTGAAGGACAAACCTTGATTGATAGTTTGGACTACCAGCCACTTTTGGTTAAACCAAACAATCACGAACTTGGAGCTATCTTTGGAGTAAAACTTGAAAGTTTAGATGAAATCGAGAAATATGCTCGTGAGTTGCTGGCTAAAGGTGCTCAAAACGTCATTATCTCTATGGCTGGGGACGGTGCCCTCCTTGTCACATCTGAAGGAGCTTACTTCGCTAAACCCATCAAGGGAACAGTGAAAAATTCAGTGGGGGCTGGCGACTCTATGGTCGCTGGATTTACCGGTGAATTTGTCAAATCTAAAGATGCGGTAGAAGCCTTCAAATGGGGAGTGGCTTGTGGAACGGCAACTACCTTCTCGGATGACTTGGCAACAGCGGAATTTATTAAAGAAACATATGAAAAAGTTGAGGTAGAAAAACGATGAAAATTCAAGACCTATTGAGAAAAGATGTCATGTTGCTGGATTTGCAGGCAACTGAAAAAACAGCTGTCATCGAAGAGATGATTAAAAGTTTGGTAGATCACGGTTATGTGACAGATTTTGAAACCTTTAAAGAAGGAATTTTAGCGCGTGAAGCTCTAACTTCCACTGGTTTGGGTGACGGAATTGCTATGCCTCATAGCAAAAACTCTGCTGTAAAAGAAGCAACGGTTCTTTTTGCCAAGTCAAACAAGGGTGTTGACTACGAAAGCTTGGATGGGCAACCAACAGACCTCTTCTTCATGATTGCAGCTCCGGAAGGTGCCAATGATACTCACTTGGCAGCCTTGGCAGAATTGTCTCAATACTTGATGAAAGATGGTTTCGCTGACAAACTTCGCCAAGTAACATCTGCAGATCAAGTTATCGAACTATTTAACCAAGCTTCAGAAAAAGCTGAGGAGCCTGTTCAAGCACCTGCTAATGACTCTGGCGACTTTATCGTAGCTGTTACAGCTTGTACGACAGGTATTGCCCACACATACATGGCTCAAGAAGCCCTTCAAAAAGTAGCTGCTGAAATGGGTGTTGGGATTAAGGTTGAAACCAACGGTGCCAGCGGTGTTGGAAACCAATTGACTGCAGAGGACATCCGCAAGGCTAAAGCTGTTATCATCGCAGCAGACAAGGCTGTTGAGATGGACCGCTTTGACGGAAAACCTTTGGTTAATCGCCCGGTTGCAGACGGTATCCGTAAGACTGAAGAATTGATCAACTTGGCTCTTTCAGGAGATGCTGAAGTTTATCGTGTCGCTAATGGAGCAAAAGCTGCAACAGCATCTAATGAAAAACAAAGCCTTGGTGGTGCCTTCTACAAACACTTGATGAGTGGTGTATCTCAAATGTTGCCATTTGTTATCGGTGGTGGTATCATGATTGCCCTTGCTTTCTTGATTGACGGTGCTTTGGGTGTGCCTCAAGATAGTCTTGGCAATCTCGGATCCTACCATGAACTCGCTTCTATGTTCATGAAAATCGGTGGCGCTGCCTTTGGCTTGATGCTTCCAGTTTTTGCAGGATACGTAGCCTATTCTATCGCTGAAAAACCAGGTTTGGTAGCTGGTTTCGTTGCTGGTGCTATTGCCAAAGAAGGTTTTGCCTTTGGTAAAATTCCTTATGCCGCAGGTGGTGAAGCAACTTCAACTCTTGCAGGTGTCTCATCTGGTTTCCTAGGTGCCCTTGTTGGTGGATTTATCGCAGGTGCCTTGGTTCTCGCTATCAAGAAATATGTTAAAGTTCCTCGTTCACTTGAAGGGGCAAAATCAATCCTTCTCTTGCCACTTCTTGGAACAATCTTGACAGGATTTGTCATGCTGGCTGTCAACATTCCAATGGCAGCAATCAACACTGCTATGAATGACTTCCTAGGCGGTCTTGGAGGAGGTTCAGCTGTCCTTCTTGGTATTGTTCTTGGTGGAATGATGGCTGTCGACATGGGTGGACCTGTTAATAAAGCAGCTTATGTCTTTGGTACAGGTACGCTTGCAGCGACTGTTTCTTCAGGTGGTTCTGTAGCTATGGCGGCAGTTATGGCTGGAGGAATGGTGCCACCACTTGCCATCTTTGTCGCAACCCTTCTTTTCAAAGATAAATTTACCAAAGAAGAACGCAACTCTGGTTTGACAAACATCATCATGGGCTTGTCATTCATCACTGAGGGAGCGATTCCGTTTGGTGCTGCTGACCCAGCTCGTGCGATCCCAAGTTTCATCCTTGGTTCTGCGGTGGCAGGCGGACTCGTTGGTCTTGCTGGTATCAAACTCATGGCGCCACACGGAGGAATCTTCGTCATCGCCCTTACTTCAAATGCCCTACTTTACCTAGTCTTTGTCTTGATTGGTGCAATCGTAAGCGGTGTGGTTTATGGTTACCTACGCAAACCACAAGCATAAAAAGGATCAGAATAGAAAGATTGTACCCTTTGGTGCAATCTTTTTCTCTGTTCGAAATGGCTGTGAAATATGGTATAATAAAAGAATGGCAAACAAGAATACTACAAAGACAAGACGAAGACCGTCTAAAGCAGAACTTGAAAGAAAACAGGCTATTCAGAGGATGTTGATTTCCTTAGGAATTGCCTTATTGTTGATTATTGCAGCCCTCAAACTCGGCGCGGCAGGTGTCACTCTTTACAATCTCATTCGACTGGTTGTCGGAAGTTTGGCCTACGTGGCTATAGGTGCCCTCCTCATCTATCTTTTTCTTTTTAAATGGATACGCAAGAAGGAGGGGCTTCTGTCAGGATTTCTCTGTATCTTCGCTGGCTTGCTCTTGATTTTTGAGGCCTACTTGGTATGGAAATATGGCTTGGAGCAGTCAGTTCTAAAAGGGACCTTGGCTCAAGTTATGACGGATCTGACTGGTATCCGGGTGACTAGCTTCGCTGGTGGAGGCCTGCTTGGTGTTGGACTTTATATCCCCATAGCCTTTCTTTTCTCCAATATCGGATCGTACTTTATTGGAGTTCTCTTGATTCTAGTTGGGGCACTCTTGGTTAGTCCTTGGTCTATTTATGATGTTGCAGCCTTTATTGGAGCTCAGTTCAGATCCTTCATGGAAAAACAGGAACAGAGAAAACAGGAACGCTTCATCAAGAGAGAAGAAGAGAAGGCTCGTCAAGAAGCTGAAGAAGCAGCTAGAATCAAGAGAGAACAAGAAGAACAGGATGCACTACCGCTTCCTCCTGTAGATCCTGAAACTGGAGAAATCTTACCAGAAGTACCAGACTACGAACTTTCACCAATTCCTGAGGAAGAATGGAGTGAACCGGAGATTATCCTCCCTCAAGCTGACTTTGAAGTTCCAGAAGAGGAAGAAGACTTTGAGGATGAAGAGGTGCAGGTTGATTTTTCTGCCAAAGAAGCTCTCGAATACAAACTGCCAAGCTTGCAACTCTTTGCGCCAGATAAACCCAAAGATCAGTCCAAGGAAAAGAAGATTGTTCGAGAAAATATCAAAATCCTAGAAGAAACCTTTGCTAGTTTTGGTATCAAGGTGACGGTTGAACGGGCTGAAATTGGACCATCAGTAACCAAGTATGAAGTCAAGCCAGCAGTTGGTGTACGGGTTAACCGCATTTCCAATCTGGCAGATGACTTAGCGCTGGCTCTGGCGGCCAAGGATGTTCGGATTGAGGCTCCAATACCTGGTAAATCCTTAGTCGGAATTGAGGTTCCTAACTCTGAGATCGCGACCGTTTCCTTCCGCGAACTCTGGGAACAGTCTCAAACAAAACCAGAAAATCTCCTTGAAATCCCTCTAGGGAAGGCGGTCAATGGAACTGCTCGAACCTTTGACCTTTCCAAGATGCCGCACCTACTCGTGGCAGGTTCGACAGGATCAGGGAAGTCAGTTGCAGTTAACGGTATTATTGCCAGCATTCTCATGAAAGCAAGACCTGACCAGGTCAAGTTTATGATGGTGGATCCTAAGATGGTTGAGTTATCCGTTTACAATGACATTCCACACCTCTTGATTCCAGTTGTGACCAATCCACGAAAGGCCAGCAAGGCTCTGCAAAAGGTTGTGGATGAGATGGAAAACCGTTATGAACTCTTTGCTAAGGTTGGTGTGCGAAATATCGCTGGTTACAATGCTAAGGTCGAGGAATTTAATAGCCAGTCTGAGTACAAACAAGTAGCGCTTCCTTTGATTGTTGTCATTGTGGATGAGTTGGCAGACCTCATGATGGTGGCTAGCAAGGAAGTGGAAGATGCCATCATTCGTCTCGGACAGAAGGCGCGTGCCGCAGGGATTCACATGATTCTCGCAACGCAACGTCCATCGGTTGATGTTATCTCTGGTCTTATCAAGGCCAATGTCCCCTCTCGTGTGGCTTTTGCAGTTTCATCAGGTACAGACTCACGAACCATCTTGGATGAAAATGGAGCAGAAAAATTGCTTGGTAGAGGAGACATGCTCTTTAAACCAATCGATGAAAATCACCCAGTCCGTCTACAAGGATCCTTCATCTCAGATGATGATGTCGAACGCATTGTAAACTTCATCAAGGCTCAGGCGGATGCGGACTACGATGAGAGTTTTGATCCAGGTGAGGTTTCTGAAAATGAAGGAGAATTTTCAGATGGTGAAGCTGGCGGCGATCCGCTTTTTGAAGAAGCTAAGGCTCTGGTTATCGAGACGCAGAAAGCCAGTGCTTCGATGATTCAGCGTCGTTTGTCGGTTGGATTTAACCGTGCGACCCGCCTTATGGAAGAACTCGAAATGGCAGGTGTTATCGGTCCAGCTGAAGGAACCAAACCGCGAAAAGTATTGCAACAATAAAAAAACAGCTTCTTTCCAAATTTGGAAAGAAGTTATTTTTGTGATTACTGGTTCGTTTTAGTTTCAGAATTCGTCGTATTTGACTGTGTACCGCTATCACTTGTTTCTTTTGTTGAGGAAGGTGTAGAAGAATCCTGAGTTGTTGTTTTCTTATCTTCTTTTTGCTCTTCTTTTTTATTGGATTGAGAAGTTTCTTCTTGCGGGGTATTTTCTTTAGTAGAAGTATTGTCCTTGTTAGGTGTAGTATTTTCCTGAGGCGATTCCTTTTGAATTTCCTTGACAACAGTTGTTTGGGTTGTTGTCGGTTCTTTTTTGTTGTTTTTGTTATTATCCATGGCGTTCATGATGGTGATAGTAGCAGTGATTAGGCCAAGGATACTACCGATGGTAGCAATCGTTTTTTGAAAGACAGTGAATCCCTTTTTGATGTGTTCTGTTTTTGGTTTTGAAGTTCTACGATAGTTAGACATGATACTCTCCTTTGATTATGATTTATTATACCTCATTTCTTTAAAAAAATCTTAAAAAAAGAGAAACCTCCCTTTCTTGTCGCAAGCTTCGTTTCATGATACAATAGAAGGAGTGATTTTAGAAAGCGTGAGAAAACATGATCTACTTTGATAATTCGGCAACGACCAAGCCTTATCCTGAAGCACTTGAGACCTATATGCAGGTCGCTTCAAAAATTCTAGGAAATCCTTCTAGTCTCCATCGTTTGGGAGATCAGGCAACACGAATTTTAGATGCTTCCCGTCAGCAAATTGCAGATTTAATTGGCAAGAAGAGAGATGAAATCTTCTTTACCTCTGGTGGAACAGAAGGGGATAACTGGGTCATCAAGGGTGTGGCCTTTGAAAAAGCCCAGTTTGGCAAGCACATCATCGTATCAGCAATTGAACATCCAGCAGTCAAGGAATCAGCCCTCTGGCTGAAAAGTCAAGGTTTTGAGGTGGATTTTGCTCCGGTTGATGAGAAAGGATTTGTGGATGTTGAGGCTCTAGCGAATTTGATACGACCTGATACGACGCTTGTTTCAGTCATGGCTGTGAACAATGAAATCGGCTCTATCCAGCCCATTGAAGCTATTTCAAAACTTTTGGCAGACAAGCCGACCATTTCCTTCCACGTTGATGCGGTTCAGGCACTTGCTAAGATTCCGACTGAAAAGTATCTGACAGATCGAGTGGATTTTGCAACCTTCTCAAGTCATAAGTTTCATGGTGTCAGAGGCGTTGGCTTTGTCTATATCAAGTCTGGTAAGAAAATTACGCCTCTTTTGACAGGTGGTGGTCAAGAGCACGATTATCGCTCAACAACTGAAAATGTGGCAGGAATTGCCGCAACAGCCAAGGCTCTCCGTTTGTCTATGGAAAAGTTAGCTATCTTTGCTAGTAAGGCAGGGCAGATGAGATCAGTCATTCGCCAAGCGCTTTTGGACTATCCAGATATTTTTGTCTTTTCAGATGAGGAAGACTTTGCCCCTCATATCCTGACTTTTGGGATTAAAGGTGTTCGTGGTGAAGTCATTGTTCACGCTTTTGAAGACTATGACATTTTCATTTCGACAACCTCTGCTTGTTCGTCCAAGGCAGGAAAACCTGCGGGGACCTTGATTGCCATGGGAGTGGACAAGGAGAAGGCCCAGTCAGCTGTGCGCCTAAGTCTGGACCTGGAAAATGATATGAGTCAGGTTGAGCAGTTTTTGACCAAGCTAAAATTAATCTACAATCAAACTGGAAAAGTAAGATAGGAGCATTCATGCAGTATTCAGAAATTATGATTCGCTACGGAGAGTTGTCAACCAAGGGCAAAAACCGCATGCGTTTCATCAATAAACTTCGCAATAACATTTCGGACGTCTTGTCCATCTATCCCCAAGTTAAGGTAACTGCTGATCGCGACCGTGCCCACGCTTACCTGAATGGAGCCGACTACACAGCGGTTGCAGAATCTCTCAAACAAGTCTTCGGGATTCAAAATTTTTCTCCAGTATATAAGGTTGAAAAGTCAGTTGTAAGGCTTAAGGCTGCTGCCCAAGAGATTATGCAGGACATCTACAAGGAGGGCATGACCTTTAAAATCTCTAGTAGACGTAGTGACCACAACTTTGAACTCGACAGTCGTGAACTCAATCAAACACTTGGTGGAGCAGTATTCGAAGCTATTCCAAATGTCCAAGCTCAAATGAAAAATCCCGATATCAATCTTCAGGTGGAGATTCGTGAAGAGGCGGCTTATCTTTCCTATGAAACCATTCGTGGAGCAGGTGGCTTGCCTGTGGGGACTTCTGGTAAGGGCATGCTCATGTTGTCAGGGGGGATTGACTCGCCTGTAGCAGGTTATCTAGCCCTTAAACGTGGAGTAGATATTGAGACCGTTCACTTTGCCAGCCCACCTTACACAAGTCCTGGTGCCCTTAAGAAAGCCCAAGATTTGACTCGTAAATTGACCAAGTTCGGTGGCAATATCCAGTTTATCGAGGTGCCTTTCACAGAGATTCAAGAAGAAATCAAGGCAAAGGCGCCAGAAGCCTACCTCATGACCTTGACGCGTCGCTTTATGATGCGGATTACCGACCGTATCCGTGAGGTGAGAAAGGGTCTGGTCATCATCAATGGGGAAAGTCTAGGTCAAGTAGCTAGCCAGACCTTGGAAAGTATGCAGGCTATCAACGCTGTGACCAACACTCCCATCATTCGCCCTGTTGTTACTATGGACAAGTTGGAAATTATTGACATCGCTCAGGAAATTGATACCTTTGACATTTCTATCCAGCCTTTTGAGGACTGCTGTACTATTTTTGCGCCTGATCGTCCTAAGACCAATCCTAAGATAGAGAATGCTGAGAAGTATGAAAAATGGATGGATGTTGAAGGTTTGGTTGAGCGAGCAGTGGCTGGTATCATGATTACTGAGATTACACCTCAAGCTGAAAAAGACGCTGTCGATGAGTTAATTGATAATCTCCTCTAATCAGAAAATCCAGAAGAATTCAGAAAAACAAATGAAAAAAGTTAGTTATTTATCCTTAAAATGGACATTTACTGACTTTTTTTCTATTTTTATGGTATAATGAGATAAATTTTTGAATATAGAGAGTTTTCTGACAATGAATCATTCCTACTTTTACTTGAAAATGAAAGAACACAAACTCAAGGTTCCTTATACTGGAAAAGAGCGTCGTGTGCGTGTTCTCCTGCCAAAGGATTATGAGAAAGATACAGACCGTTTTTACCCTGTTGTTTACTTTCATGATGGGCAAAATGTCTTTTACAGCAAGGAGTCTTATATCGGACACTCTTGGAAGATTATTCCGGCCATTAAGCGGAATCCTGATATCAGTCGCATGATTGTCGTTGCTATTGATAATGATGGTATGGGTCGTATGAATGAGTATGCGGCTTGGAAGTTTCAAGAATCTCCTATCCCAGGGCAGCAGTTTGGCGGTAAGGGTGTGGAATATGCTGAGTTTGTCATGGAGGTGGTCAAGCCTTTTATCGATGAAACCTATCGTACCAAAGCTGATCGCCAGCATACGGCTATGATTGGTTCGTCACTAGGAGGCAATATTACCCAGTTTATCGGACTAGAGTACCAAGACCGAATTGGTTGTCTAGGAGTCTTTTCATCTGCCAACTGGCTCCACCAAGAAGCCTTTAACCGCTACATCGAGCGTAAGAAATTGTCGCCTGATCAGCGCATTTTCATTTATGTAGGAACAGAAGAAGCAGACGATACGGACAAGACCTTGATGGCTGGCAATATCAAGCAAGCCTATATCGACTCATCGCTTCGCTATTACCATGATTTGATTGCAGGTGGAGTAGGCTTGGATAATCTTGTCTTGAAAGTTCAGTCTGGTGCCATCCATAGTGAGATTCCATGGTCGGAAAATTTACCAGACTGTCTCCGATTTTTTGCAGAGAAATGGTAAGTTAAGAAAGGAGAAAGCCAATGCATATTGAAAACCTCAGCCACTGGAGTGGCAATCTTAATCGTGAAATGTACCTCAACCGTTATGGGTATGCTGGGATTCCAGTTGTGGTTTTTGCTTCATCTGGTGGCAGTCACAACGAATATTATGATTTTGGCATGATTGATGCCTGTGCTTCCTTTATCGAGGATGGGCGTGTCCAGTTCTTCACTCTATCCAGTGTGGACAGTGAGAGCTGGTTGGCCACTTGGAAAAACGGTCACGACCAAGCAGAGATGCATCGTGCCTACGAACGCTACGTGATTGAGGAGGCCATTCCTTTTATCAAGCATAAGACAGGTTGGTTTGACGGTATGATGACAACGGGTTGCTCAATGGGGGCCTACCATGCACTCAATTTCTTCCTCCAGCATCCAGATGTATTTACCAAAGTGGTCGCTCTCAGTGGTGTTTACGACGCACGTTTCTTCGTTGGAGATTACTACAATGATGATGCTATTTACCAGAACTCGCCTGTAGATTATATCTGGAATCAAAACGACGGATGGTTTATTGATCGTTACCGTCAGGCAGAAATCGTCGTCTGTACGGGACTTGGTGCCTGGGAACAAGACGGTCTACCATCTTTCTACAAGCTCAAAGAAGCCTTTGACCAGAGACAAATTCCAGCCTGGTTTGCTGAATGGGGACACGATGTCGCCCACGACTGGGAATGGTGGCGTAAACAAATGCCCTATTTTCTTGGACACCTGTATCTATAAAAGGAGTTGCCTATGAATTACCTTGTTATTTCTCCCTACTATCCGCAAAACTTTCAACAGTTTACCATCGAGCTAGCCAATAAAGGCATCACCGTTTTGGGGATTGGTCAAGAACCTTACGAACAACTGGATGAGCCTTTGCGAAATAGCCTGACCGAGTATTTCCGTGTAGATAATCTTGAAAACATAGACGAAGTCAAGCGTGCTGTTGCCTTTCTGTTCTACAAGCATGGACCAATCGACCGCATAGAGTCCCACAATGAATACTGGCTTGAGCTGGACGCAACACTCAGAGAGCAATTCAATGTCTTTGGTGCCAAACCAGAGGATCTCAAAAAGACCAAGTTTAAGTCTGAGATGAAGAAACTTTTCAAAAAAGCAGGCGTTCCTGTGGTACCTGGTACTGTTATCCAGACGGAAGCAGATGTGGATAAAGCAGTGAAAGAAATCGGTCTACCAATGATTGCCAAACCTGATAACGGAGTGGGAGCGGCAGCCACCTTTAAGTTGGAAAGTCAGGAAGATGTGGACCGATTCAAGCAAGAATGGGACCATTCAATCGTGTATTTCTTTGAAAAATTTGTCACTTCTAGCGAAATCTGTACCTTTGACGGGCTTGTGGACAAGGATGGCAATATCGTCTTTTCAACGACTTTTGATTATGCCCATACACCACTTGATCTGATGATTTATAAGATGGACAATTCCTACTATGTGCTTAAGGATATGGATCCCAAACTACGCAAGTATGGTGAGGCTATAGTCAAGGAATTTGGAATGAGAGAACGCTTTTTCCATATTGAGTTTTTCCGTGACGGGGACGACTACATTGCCATTGAGTACAATAATCGTCCTGCAGGTGGCTTTACCATTGATGTTTATAACTTCGCTCACTCTTTGGATCTCTACCGAGGTTATGCAGCTATTGTTGCAGGAGAAGAGTTCCCAGTATCAGAGTTTGAACCACAATACTGTTTAGCTACATCACGTCGTGCCAATGCCAACTATGTTTATTCAGAAGAGGATCTTCTTGCCAAATACAGCCAGCAATTCAAGGTCAAAAAAATCATGCCAGCTGCCTTCGCAGAGCTACAAGGGGACTACCTTTACATGCTGACTACTCCGAGTCGCCAAGAGATGGAGCAGATGATTGCGGACTTTGGTCAACGTCAGGAGTAACGAAAAGGATGAAAGGAGTTTGACTTCTTTTGTCCTTTTCTTAAAGATAAGTTAAATAAAGCGTTTTCCAGAGATTCTTTTAGAAAATCGGTTGCGAAAAGGCCTAAAAATTGATAGAATAAGGATTGTCTAAAAAAAATTAAGGAGAATCTATCAAATGGATTTTACATGGGCTATTAAATATGCCACTGAATTTTTGGGAACTGCTATTTTGATCATTCTTGGAAATGGTGCAGTTGCCAACGTTGAACTTAAAGGTACGAAAGGTCACCAAAGTGGCTGGCTCGTTATCGCTGTTGGTTATGGTATGGGGGTTATGATCCCAGCCTTGATGTTCGGTAACGTTTCTGGTAACCACATCAACCCAGCTTTCACTATTGGACTTGCTGTTAGCGGACTTTTCTCTTGGGATCAAGTACCGTTTTACATCCTTGCGCAAGTTTTGGGGGCAATTTTTGGTCAAGCTTTGGTTGTAGCGACTCACCGTCCTTATTACTTGAAAACAGAAAATCCTAACAATATTTTGGGTACCTTCTCAACAATTTCGAGCATCGACCACGGTACAAAAGAATCACGTTTCGCAGCTACTGTTAACGGCTTCCTCAATGAGTTTGTAGGTTCATTTGTTCTTTTCTTTGCAGCGCTTGGTTTGACTAAAAACTTCTTCGGTGCTGAGGTTCTTCAATACATGAAACAAATGGCTACTCAAGCTGGTCAAACTGTTGACTTAAGTGAATTGGCAGTAAAAGCTCAAGTAGCACCACACACAGCTGCTGGACTTTCAGTTGCTCACTTGGCACTTGGTTTCCTAGTGATGGCCTTGGTAACTTCACTTGGTGGACCTACTGGACCTGGTTTGAACCCGGCTCGTGACTTCGGACCACGTCTTCTTCACGAACTCCTTCCAAAATCAGTTCTTGGTCAACACAAGGGTGATTCAAAATGGTGGTATGCATGGGTTCCAGTTGTAGCTCCAATCGCAGCTGGTATTGCAGCAGTAGCAGTCTTTAAACTACTTTACCTATAATAAAATGAAACTGGGGAACCCCAGTTTTTTTATCGGAAATTTTTGTAAAAAATTCTAGAATTTAAGTGGAATAGCTTGTAAAAAATCCTAAAATCCTTTAAAATAAAAGAGTTGGAGGAAGCTATGAATGCAAATCAAATGATACAAATTATTCCGACTTTGAAGGTCAATAACCGAAAATTAAATGAAAAATTTTACATTGAAACTCTTGGAATGAAGCCCTTATTAGAAGAATCTGCTTTCCTTTCACTTGGTGACCAAACAGGTGTTGAAAAGTTGATTCTCGAAGAGGCTCCCAGTATGCGAACTCGGAGAGTTGAAGGGCTTAAGAAACTAGCCAGACTCTTGGTAAAAGTTAAGAATCCTTCTGAAATTGAGGATCTTCTTTCACAGATGGAGTCTCTTCCTCGCCTATTTAAAGGAAGCTGTGGTTATGCTTTTGAGATTGTTTCTCCTGAACAGGATGTGATTCTTGTTCATGCGGAAAATGATATAAGAGATTTGGTTCCACTGGAAACTGTTCCTGAATTTTCTTCAAATAAAAGTATAAAATACTTGAGTCAATTTGAGATTTCTATGGAGTTGCGTTTTCCTGAGGGGACGGAGAGTATACTTGATCCCGAAGTAGTAGCCAAGACAATTAGCTTTACCAAAGGGGAAGGTCCAGATTTGACTGTTGAAAACAATGTTACCTGGGACTTGTCTATGCTGAAATTTTTAGTAAAGAATTTTGATTTAACCAGTCTTCGTCATAAATTCGAAAAGACAGGCTATTTTGTTCCCAAGTCTGAAAAATTCTTCCTTGGTAAAGACAACAATAATATCGAATTGTGGTTTGAAGAAGCATGAAGTGGGAAAAAATTCTAAGAAAAATAGAAAATCAAATCGAGGCAGGGGTCTATCCCGGGGCCTCTTTTGCGTATTTTAAGGACGGAGAATGGAGAGAATCTTACCTAGGCTTGAGTGACCCTGAGAAAGGTTTGAAAACAGATTCAGGGCTAGTCTATGACCTAGCCAGTGTCAGTAAGGTTCTTGGAGTAGGGACAGTCTTTACCTTCTTGTGGCAGCAGGGCAAATTAAATATTGATCGACCAGTGACGGATTATTTCGCTGAATGTGATTATCCAGATATCACTATTCGTCAACTCTTGACCCACGCAACATACCTAGATCCTTTTATTCCTAACAGAGACCAGTTAAGCGCTGAGGAATTAAGAGAGGCCATGTTTCACCTCAACAGACGAAATCAGCTAGCCTTCCTCTATTCAGATGTTCACTTTTTACTCTTGGGCTTTCTTTTGGAAAAAATCTTTGAACAAGACTTGGATCAGATTATAGAAGAACAAGTTTTGAACCCATGGGGAATGACGGAAACCAAGTTTGGCCCCGTAGAGCATGCTGTACCAACAGTGAGAGGAGTGGAAGCCGGAAACATCCACGATCCCAAAGCTCGTCTTTTAGGAAAACATGCTGGAAGTGCTGGTTTATTTTCAACTGTTAAGGATTTGCAAATCTTTTTGGAACATTATCTGAAAGATGATTTTGCTGAAAACTTGAGCCGAAATTACTCTCCCTTAGATGATAAAGAGCGTTCTCTAGCTTGGAATCTGGAGGGAACCTGGCTCGACCATACGGGCTATACAGGTACCTTCATCATGTGGAATCGAGAGATACAGGAAGCCGCTATCTTTTTATCCAATCGAACGTATGAGAAGGATGAGCGTGCCCAGTGGATAGTCGATCGAAATCAAGTGATGGAAATGATTCGTCAAGAGGAGTAGGAAGAAGTATGTCAAAAACCGTAAAAGGAACTCTGTATACAGTAGTGGCAGGGATTGCTTGGGGCTTGTCTGGAACCAGTGGCCAATACCTGATGGCACATGGGATTTCCGCTCTAGTCTTGACCAATTTACGACTTATCATTGCAGGCTTGGCACTAGTAATCTTATCCTATGCGACTTCAAAGGATAAACTCTCTGCTTTTTTAAAAGACAGAAAAAGTCTACTATCTCTGTTGCTATTTGCAGTTTTTGGACTTTTCTTAAACCAGTTTGCCTATCTTTCTGCCATTCAGGAAACCAATGCTGGAACGGCTACGGTTCTCCAGTATGTATGTCCTGTTGGAATCTTGATTTATACTTGTATCAAGGACAAGGTGGCACCAACTCTGGCTGAGATTATTTCGATTGGATTAGCAATCGGAGGGACTTTTCTTATCGCGACTCATGGGGAACTTGACCAGTTGTCTGTCACACCTGCTGGTCTTTTCTGGGGACTCTTTTCTGCCTTGACCTATGCTCTCTATATTATCCTTCCTATCGCTTTGATTAAGAAATGGGGAAGTATTTTGGTGATTGGTGTGGGCATGGTTATTTCTGGTGTTGTGGCTCTTCCCTTCACAGGAGTCTTGCAGACCAGCATACCGACCAGCTTGGATTTTCTTTTTGCATTTGCTGGGATTATCATCATCGGAACGGTCTTTGCCTATACAGCTTTCCTAAAAGGAGCTAGTATGATAGGCCCTGTTAAGTCCAGTTTATTGGCTTCCATAGAGCCCATTTCAGCCGTTTTCTTTGCTTTTCTGATTATGAAGGAACAATTCTACGCGATTGACTTTGTCGGTATGGCTATGATTTTACTTGCGGTAACCATCATTTCTTTGAAAGATTTGCTGCTAGAAAACAAACAGAAGGTTGAATGAGAGACTAGTTACTCGTAAAAAGTGGTTGTTTTGAATATCCTATCGAAATACTGATCAAGGATAAGGAATGGGAGTGGAATTTTATAAAATTTTAAGTTTCTTTTCTTACAATAAACCAATCTTTAACTGCTAGAAGGAGGAGATATGAAAATTTTACAAAGCATTCACCCAACTAAGCCCTTGCGCTACTTGAGATGGTTTGACATTTTGATTATCACAGTTCTAATGTTTGGCCTGTTTATCATTCGTTCAACGGAGCTCTTTTTAGCAAGTATGTTTCCGACAGGTTTGTCAACTACAATGAATACGGCAAGTGATACTGTCGGCGAAGGAGCGGCCTATTCGAGCAACTTCACTCTGCAAGTGATATTTCTGACCTTGGCCTTGCTTTACCTTTTGATTCGGAATTATGATTTCAATCAGCTTCCTATTCGTTGGACCTGGTCCCTTCTCTTTTGGGTTCCATTTATATTTGCCATTGTGGGATTGTTTGGAGACTTGGTGACGACACTAACTGGTGAATACAATTACTTTAATCCAGCTCTTTTTGCCCACATAGATCCCATGGAAGTTATACGGAAGTTCCTAGTGCTTAGTCCGATGGCAATTGCCTATGCCTTGCTAAATGGCTTCTATGAAGAGTTTTTCTTTCTAGGGTTGTTGACCTCAGTGAAAGAAAAGCACAAGTGGCGGGTTTTGTTTTATTCTACCCTCATTCGGATTTCTTTTCACACTTATCAAGGATTAGTATGGGCGCTGGTTATTGGTGTAGTTTATGGCTTATTCTATTATTTTTTGTACAAATATAAGGTGAAAAATCTCCTCCCGTTCTTTCTCATGCATGCTCTGGCAGACATGTTTGGGTCTAGTCTCATGTATCTCCTGATTGCCTGGGGAAGGTAAGAATCAGAAAAATCCACTCAACTGAGTGGATTTTGTGTGTATAGATGACTAGTCTTTGTTTTCGTATGGTAAGATCAAGTTTAAGATGATACCTGTCATAGCTGATAGGGCAGTACCTGAAAGGGTAACTGGTCCTACTTTGAGGATGGCTCCACCAAGCCCAAGAACCAACATAGCACTAGCAATGATGAGGTTACGCATTTGACTGAAATCAACGCGCTCCTTGATCAAGACTTTCAAACCGTTGCTTGCGATAACTCCGTAGAGAAGGATGGACATCCCACCAAGTACAGCACTTGGGATTGTTGAGATCAAGGCAGTGAATTTACCAAGGAAGCTAAGCGCGATTGCGATAAAGGCAGCATTACGGATAACAGAGACAGAAGCGATACGAGTCATCCCGATAACCCCTGTATTTTCTCCGTAAGTCGTATTAGCTGGCCCACCGAGGAAGGCAGATACAGATGTTGCGATACCGTCACCGAGAAGTGTACGGTGAAGACCTGGCTCTTTCAAGAATTGACGGCCACAGATTTGGCTCAAAACTGTGTGGTCTCCGATGTGTTCAGAAATTGTTACGATAGCGATTGGCAAGATGGCGATTGTTTCAGGACCAAAGTAGAGGTTATACTCTTTGAAGGCTCCACCTGTACTAAATGGTAAGTAGAAACCAGGGATTTCAAACCAGTTAGCTTCTAGAACTGGTGTAAAGTCAACCAAACCAAGCATCATAGCGAAGATATAACCACCGATGATGGCAAAGAGGAAAGGAATGATACGAAGGAAGCCTTTTCCTTTTGTATTGATAAAGGCGGCAATCAAGAACGTAACAACAGCTACAAGTGCATTTTTCCAGTTTCCATCTGCTACAAGTCCAGCGTTCGTAACAGCTGAATTTGCTAGTCCAAGACCGATAACGATAATCATAGGTCCGATAATGATTGGCGGTAAGAGTTTATCGATCCATTTTGTACCTGCAAAACGAACACCAGCAGCAACAAGGACGTAGACCAAACCAGTCAAGATCACCCCTGTTTGGGCAGCAGAGACGTCACCGCCCATTTCTTTCATAGCAAGGGACATAGCTGTGATAAATGCGAAGGATGATCCGAGATAAACTGGAACTTTAAAGCCAGTGGAAATCATGTAGATAAGTGTACCAACACCCGATGCAAAGAGAGCAACAGATACAGGCATTCCCAAAATTAAGGGAACGAGAATGGTTGCACCAAACATGGCAAAAACGTGCTGGAAGCTTAGAAGAACGCCTTTACCAGCTGAAGGACGTTGATCAACGTCTAGTAACAAGTCAACAGTTGATTCCTGTTTCATAAAAACCTCACTTTTGGGCATCAAAAAGAGCCCATTATTTTACAGCAATAGGCTCTCAGAGTAAGACTTCTTTAAAATAGATTATTCCATTCTTAAAGAACTTCATATATATCCGCGTCTTCGTCACCTCACAGGATGACATTAAAAACCTTTGCTTAGGATAGTATAGCAGAAAAAATTCGTTTTGTAAACGAATTTTTCCCGAGTCTAGAAATAAAAGAGCGAGGCAGATTTTGTAAATCATTTTTTCCCGAGCCTAGAAACAAGAAAGCGAGGTTTATTTTGTAAACGAATTTTTCCCGAGCCCAGAAATGCGAGAGCGAGGCAGATTTTGTAAATCATTTTTACTCAAGTTTTAATAAGGGCGCGCTATTGATAGGATTAAAGTGGTCGTTTGTTGGGCATGCCAGCCTTTCTAGGGTACTTGTTAGGTGTTTCCTTTTTCTTTTCGACGACTGTGATATAGCGTGGATCTCCATTTGGCAGGGCGTAGCTGAGATTGTCTTCGACCTTACTAAAAAGGAGGTTGAGGGCATTCTTGGCTTCTAGCAATTCCTCGGGCGCATTGCTGGCCTTGAGTGCCAATAGTTTTCCGCCAACTTTAAGGTAGGGAATGGTCAGTTCAGACAAGACCTGCATGCGGGCCACCGCGCGAGCCGTTACCATATCAAACTGGGCACGAAAGTTCTTGTCTTGGGCAAAGTCTTCTGCTCGTCCATGGTAGAAGTGAACACCATCCAAATCCAGTTCCTGAGCCAAAAGCTGAAGGAAGTTGATGCGTTTATTTAGCGAATCAATGATGGTCACATCTAACTGAGGATAGAGAATTTTCATCGGCAGACTTGGAAATCCTGCCCCCGCTCCGATATCAAGAAGTTTGATAGTTTCATTTGAAATCAAACCCTGCAGGATAGGTGCAATCGAATCATAAAAATGTTTGAGATAAACTTCTTCCTTGTCTGTAATAGCGGTCAAATTAATCTTTTCATTCCACTCGACCAAGAGTTCAAAATACCGTTCAAATTGGTTCTTTTGCTGGTCCGAAAGTGGAATATTTTGCTCAGCTAGTAGGCTGTAAAATGTTTCTGGTTTCATAGTTTTTTCCTTCTCTAGTATCATCTTATTTTACCATATTCATTAAAATTTTGATATACTGGTATTAATCTAAAAGCAGAAAGGAATAAGATTATGACTTGGATTATTCTTGGAGTTTTGGCTCTGATTGTTATTTTTGTGATTGTTAGCTATAACGGTTTGGTTAAAAATCGTATGCAAACCAAGGAGGCTTGGAGCCAGATCGATGTTCAGTTGAAGCGTCGTAATGATCTCCTCCCAAACTTGATTGAAACTGTCAAAGGCTATGCGAAATATGAAGGTTCTACCTTGGAAAAAGTAACAGAACTTCGTAGACAAGTAGCCGCAGCAACTTCACCGGCAGAAGCTATGAAGGCCAGTGATGCCCTTACCCGCCAGATTTCTGGTATCTTTGCAGTAGCAGAGAATTACCCAGACTTGAAAGCTAGTGCTAACTTTATCAAATTGCAAGAAGAGTTGACCAATACAGAAAATAAAATTTCTTACTCCCGCCAACTCTACAACAGTGTTGTCAGCAACTACAATGTAAAACTTGAAAGTTTCCCAAGCAACATCATCGCAGGACTATTTGGCTTTAAAGCTGCAGACTTCCTTCAAACACCTGAAGAGGAAAAGGCAGTTCCGAAAGTCGATTTTAGCGGTTTAGGTGACTAAGATGTTGTTTGATCAAATTGCAAGCAATAAACGAAGAACTTGGATTTTGTTGCTGGTTTTCTTCCTACTCTTGGCCTTGGTTGGTTATGCGGTTGGCTATCTCTTTATGCGTTCAGGTCTTGGTGGCATGATTATTGCCTTGATTATTGGTCTTATCTACGCTCTGACCATGATCTTTCAATCAACAGAGATTGTCATGTCTATGAATGGGGCGCGTGAGGTTGATGAGCAAACAGCACCAGACCTCTACCATGTAGTAGAAGATATGGCCATGGTCGCTCAGATTCCCATGCCACGTGTTTTCATCATTGAAGATTCATCTTTAAATGCCTTTGCAACAGGTTCGAATCCGCAGAATGCGGCAGTTGCGGCAACGTCGGGTCTCCTAGCAATCATGAATCGTGAGGAGCTAGAAGCGGTTATGGGCCATGAGGTCAGCCATATCCGAAACTATGATATCCGAATTTCGACCATTGCTGTAGCGCTCGCTAGTGCCATTACCCTTCTATCTAGTATGGCTGGTCGTATGATGTGGTGGGGTGGTGCAGGTCGAAGACGGAGCGATAATGATCGTGATGGAAATGGTCTAGAGATTATCATGCTTGTCATCTCTCTCTTAGCCATTGTTCTAGCACCTCTCGCTGCAACCTTGGTACAACTAGCCATTTCACGTCAGAGGGAATTTTTGGCGGACGCATCCAGTGTGGAGCTGACTCGCAATCCTCAAGGGATGATCAATGCCTTGCGTAAGTTGGACAATAGCGAGCCTATGCATCACCATGTCGATGATGCCAGCAGCGCTCTTTATATCAATGATCCCAAGAAAGGTGGCGGACTCCAAAAACTATTTTACACCCATCCACCTATCTCAGAGCGAATCGAACGCTTGAAACACATGTAAAAAAATCCAGAGGCTATCTCTGGATTTTTGCTTTTTGTATCTCGCTTTTAACTTGTTATCCCACCAAAAAATAGTATAATATATGTAATCCTATATAATTGAGGTGAATGATGTATAAGCGCTGGATGACGTTTTTCTTGATTTTGATTTTTCTGCCGATTCATTTGAGTATAGCAGAGAAAATCATGCGAATAAATTCATTAACGTTATCAATCCTTTTTACCCTTGTTGAACTTGCAATATTTTTATATGTAGGAAAAAAGTATGACTTGTTTCACATTCGGAAAATCTACCTAAAAGATATTTTAAAATGTTTTCTTTCATACGCCTTGCTTTTCCTCTTTTATATTTTGATCAATTTTTTAGGCCCTACCCAATCAGACACAACTCAAGCTGTGCAAAGTTTATCCCTTTCATGGTCTGTACTTTTTGTGGATCTCTGTGTTTTGGCACCTGTCACGGAAGAAATCTTTATGCGAGGTATGTTACAGGGGATAGTATTTAAGAATACATATTTTGGCTTGTTTTCCACATCGCTTCTTTTTGCTTATCTGCATGGTCCCTATACTATTCCTAGCTTTATCAGCTATTTAGGTATGGGATTTGCATTTGGGGTAAGGTATAAGACTTCTGACAACCTATGGAATTCCATTCTTTTGCATGTCCTTAATAATCTGGTTGCGTTTTGCTTTTTGTATATGAGATGATGCCATATTAGAGTGCTTTGAATTGTAAAATAGTAAAAAAGATTTTTAAGCTTATACAATATAAACAAAAGTCAGACCATAATCTGTCAGATCGACGATGCCAACAGAGCTCTTTATATCAATGATCCCAAGAAAGGTGGCGGACTACAAAAACTCTTTTATACCCACCCACCTATCTCAGAACGAATCGAACGCTTGAAACAAATGTAAACAAAATCCAGAGAAGTCTCTCTGGATTTTTGCTATGTTCAAAATTTATAAATCTTGTAAATCAACAACTTCCAAACCATTTTCTGTCAAACGATAGAGACTCGTACAGACCTCTTTTAAGAAGCGTTTGTCATGCGAAACAGTGATGAGACCGCTAGGATAAGAGGAAAAGAGTTTTCTGATTTCGGGTTGAGAAGTGGGAGAAAAATTACGTGTAGGCTCATCCAGAAGAATAAAGTTTGGTTTGCGCAGGACTAATTCTAAGAGAAGCAGTTTGCCTTGTTGACCACCAGATAAGGAACGGATTTGGTGGTGCATCTCTGGATAGCTGAAATTGAGACTGGCTAGGTGAGATTGGATTTTCTGTAGTTCCTCTTTTTCCCCAGTTTTGCTGAGATAGGCTACTGGAGATAAATCTAATTGCAGTTTTTTATGGTAATCTTGTGGCATAAAACCAAGCGAAATTTCTCTTTTGGCGCTGAGCAGTTGTTGCAACTTGGCTAGCAGAGTCGATTTCCCAATACCATTAGGCCCGATGATACCGATTTTATCTTGGCCACGGATAGTTAGTTGAAGTCCTTGAACCAAAACGCGCTCACCAATGGACAAATTTTCTTTTTCCAGTTGGACTAAGACTTTAGAAGCCGGTAATGGCTGGATGTCTGAAAAGAAAAGTTGGATTTGTTCTTCTTCAAGTGGCTTTTGGGTCATGGACTGAGCTTCCTTTTCAAAGCGTTTTTCTTGAGAGAGAACAGTTTTCATCTTTTTAGCCAATAGGCGACCGGCAGTACTGTCTTTGGTTGCTCGAAGTGCAGTTTCTACATTTTGCTTAACTCGGCGATGTTTTTCCATGGTTTTGTCATAGGCTCTCTGGTCGTTAGCAGCTTGCTGACTTTGTCTGGCAAAATTAGCCTTTCTCTGCTCACTATAGCGATCATAGTCTAAATGCTCGACTAGCGTTTCCGCTTCTTTCCGATGCTTGACCAGTCGCAAGTGGACAATAGTATCTGCCGTATGAGATAGAAAGTCTTCATCATGGGAAATAAAGATAATAGTTTGCCTGGTCTTTTGAATCTGACCTTTTAGCCAATCAACCGTTTCAAGGTCTAGGTCATTTGAAGGTTCATCTAAAAATAGAATCTCAAAAGGTTTTGCCAACTCATGGATGAGTTGAACTTTCAAAGCTTCGCCCCCTGATAGACTGCCAATTTCTTGGTTGCTAGCAAAACGGTCGCTATCAAAGTGCAACTCCTCCGCCAAACGATAAAGAATGCTGTAGTCTAAATCAGTAGAATCCAAAAAGAAGTAGTCGTGTAGAGTCCTATTTTTCAGGATTTCAGGGAGTTTTTGAGGAATGTAAGCCAGTGACTGAAGTTTAGACTGGATGTCTCCTTTGATAGTGAAATCAGGCAAAGCTTCCCCCATTAAAGCTCGTAGCAAGGTTGATTTGCCATTTCCTTCTTCACCAATAATAGCAACCTTTTCCCCGTCTTGGATAGTCATGGTTAGGTCAGAAACAAGCTCTCGTAGATCTTTGTTTTGTGTGATGGTCAGGTGATTGATTTTTATCATATTGTTGCCCTTTCTAGAATGTCGATAGTGCATAACAAAAAGCTCTACTTTATCTAGTAGAGCCTAAAGTCACTGTCCAAAACTCTATTATCCTCGTTGAAAAGCTTGTCAAACTAGCTTGAAGCTGCCTAACCCAACCCAAGAGGAGCATAGCTTTCTAGTTTTTTGATTTTCAATGAGGACAAGATACTAGAAAATCTAGTACAAAAAGAGCACACAAAAAGAGACAAAAACAAGATCTACTAAATAAAGATTCTTTATTTGATAGACTTAGTTGTTCATGTCTCCCTTACCTCCGAGTATTAGTACCTCTATCCTATACCTTTAAGGAAATTTTGTCAATAGAAAATCCAAAATTCTAAATTCTAAAATCCAAAAACAGGTCCATAGAGAGTCAGTACGTGTTTGACGTGCTCGTAATGGAACTTGTCATAGTTGCGCCAAGCAGTGCGTGTTTGATCATTCAGTTTTAAACTACCAAGTCCAATCAGTAGACTGGTACGTTGGTAAAATTTCTCAAGGTCTATTAAGATACTGTTGTTAACCGTTTCAGCTTTTTTAAGTTCCTTGAGAGTGGTGTTCAGCAGTTCTTGTAGACGGAAATCATCGGCTGTTCCTTGTTTGCAATTTTGGAAACTTTGATTTAACTCGGAAAGTAGTTGGTAAGCTTCAGTGATGAGTGCTTTGTCTTCCATATGAGCATCCTCCTTGCTCTGATGTATTCTTGCCTATAGTATAGCACTAATCGGATAATATGTCATAGTAAATATGTTAAGAACGAGTTTTTAATATCAAAGTTTGGAAAGCTGACTTATAGCCTTTTCATGGTATAATCAAGTGAGTACATCTTTATGGAGGAAATATGAAGTTAAATATTCAAGAAATTCATAAGCAGCCTGAAGGCCTACACTTTGAACAAACTTTGGACCTTGTCGCAGACTTGCGTAAACGTAATCAAGAAATTTTAGATGTTAAAGATATCCTAGCAGTGGGAAAGATCCAGTACGAAGACCGTATGTATTTCCTAGATTATAAGTTATCTTATACCATCGTTCTTGCTTCCAGCCGCAGTATGGAGCCAGTTGAGTTGGAGGAGTCTTATCCAGTGACAGAGGTCTTCATGGAAGGAGCAACCAACCAACTGGATCAAGAAGTTTTAGACGATGACTTGGTCTTGCCTATCGAAAATGGGGAAATCGACCTTGCTGAGAGCGTTTCCGATAATATCTTGCTAAATATTCCTATCAAAGTCTTAACAGCAGAAGAAGAAGCTGGTCAAGGTTTTGTGTCTGGAAATGACTGGCAAATCATGACTGAGGAAGAATACCAGGCCCAACAAGCAGTCAAGAAAGAAGAAAACAGTCCATTTGCTGGCTTGCAAGGACTATTTGATGGAGACGAGTAGATGGTTTTATCCAAGAAACGTGCTCGTCATGTCATTGAGGAAATTATTGCCCTTTTCCCAGATGCTAAGCCTAGTCTTGATTTTACCAATCATTTTGAACTCTTGGTTGCAGTGATGCTGTCAGCCCAGACCACAGATGCTGCGGTAAATAAGGCTACACCAGGTCTCTTTGCTGCTTTTCCAACGCCACAAGCCATGTCTGTAGCGACTGAAAGTGAAATTGCTTCATACATTTCTCGTCTGGGACTGTATCGAAATAAGGCTAAATTCCTTAAAAAATGTGCTCAACAGTTACTAGACGATTTTGATGGTCAAGTGCCTCAGACTCGAGAGGAATTAGAAAGCCTAGCAGGTGTTGGACGCAAAACAGCCAACGTAGTCATGAGTGTGGGCTTTGGAATTCCAGCCTTTGCAGTTGATACTCATGTTGAGCGTATCTGTAAGCATCACGATATCGTTAAAAAATCAGCTACGCCCCTCGAAGTAGAAAAACGTGTCATGGATGTTCTGCCTCCAGAGAAATGGTTGTCAGCCCATCAGGCTATGATTTACTTTGGACGGGCTATCTGTCACCCAAAGAACCCAGAATGCGATCACTATCCACAATTATATGATTTTAGTTCGTTATAAGATGAAAATTTTATGTTTTTTTCTTGCATTGATCCTTTCTTTGTGATATAGTAATAACAATAAAATATTCCTTTAAACCTGTCCCGTGAGGCAGGCAAGGAGCTGGATTAAGTAGAAGGGTGAAGTCTATACTGTTTGTAGTAGGCCTCGCTTGGCTATACATTCTGAAGTCTCCTTGTTAAGGAGACTTTTCTTTTTGGAGGTTTGTCATGAAGACAAAAGAAGTTGTAGACGAATTGACCGTCAAACGCGCGATTACTCGAATCACTTACGAGATTATTGAGCGAAACAAAGATTTGAACAAAATCGTTTTGGCTGGTATTAAAACGCGAGGTGTCTTTATTGCTCGCCGTATCCAAGAACGTTTGGAACAGTTAGAATCTCTTTCAGTTCCAGTGGTAGAGCTGGACACCAAGCCTTTCCGTGATGATGTTAAAAGTGGTGAAGATACTTCTTTAATCTCTGTTGATGTGACAGATCGGGAAGTCATCTTGGTGGACGATGTGCTCTATACAGGTCGTACCATTCGTGCAGCTATTGACAACGTCGTCAGCCATGGTCGCCCTGCTCGTGTGAGTTTAGCAGTTCTAGTGGATCGCGGACATAGAGAGCTTCCAATCCGTCCAGACTATGTTGGGAAAAATATTCCAACTAGTCGCTCTGAAGAGATCATCGTAGAGATGACAGAACTTGATGGCCAAGACAGAGTTCTGATTACTGAAGAAGCTTAGAAAGCTGAAGGAGTAGCCATGTCAGAAAATCAACAAGCATTGAATCATGTGGTGTCCATGGAAGACCTCACTGTTGATCAAGTGATGAAATTAATCAAACGAGGAATTGAGTTTAAAAACGGAGCACAGCTTCCCTATGAAAACCATCCGATTGTTTCCAATCTGTTCTTTGAGGATTCTACACGAACACATAAATCCTTTGAAGTGGCAGAGATTAAACTAGGGCTGGAGCGACTGGACTTTGATGTGAAGACTAGCTCGGTCAATAAGGGTGAAACACTTTATGATACCATTTTAACCCTATCTGCTCTAGGAGTGGATGTCTGTGTGATTCGCCACCCAGAGGTCGACTATTACAGAGAGTTGATTGCGAGTCCGTCGATTACGACTTCCATTATCAATGGTGGTGATGGTTCGGGACAACATCCTAGCCAGAGCTTGCTTGATTTGATGACTATTTATGAGGAATTTGGTCACTTTGAGGGTCTCAAGGTTGCTATTGCAGGTGACTTGGACCACTCACGTGTTGCCAAGTCTAATATGCAGATTTTGAAACGCTTGGGAGCTGAACTATTTTTTGCTGGACCTGAGGAATGGAGAAGTCAAGAGTTTGCGGACTATGGACAGTTTGTAACTATTGATGAGATTGTTGATCAGGTAGATGTTTTGATGTTGCTCCGAGTTCAACATGAACGCCACGAAAGCGGAGCGGTCTTTTCAAAAGAAGACTACCATGCTCAACATGGATTGACACAGGAACGATACAATCGCTTAAAAGAAACAGCAATCATTATGCATCCTGCTCCAGTCAATCGAGATGTGGAAATTGCTGACCACTTGGTTGAAGCTCCGAAATCACGCATTGTCCAACAAATGACCAACGGTGTCTTTGTTCGAATGGCAATTTTAGAATCCGTATTGGCGAGTAGAAACGCCAACTAAAACACAAGACGTTAAAAGACGCCAGTGAGCGTCCACGAGAGGTGAAAATATGACAAAAAGACTTCTAGTATTAGAAGATGGTACAGTTTTTGAAGGCAAGGCCTTCGGAGCAGATATTGATGTAACAGGCGAAATCGTCTTTAATACAGGGATGACCGGCTACCAAGAATCCATTACAGACCAGTCTTATAATGGACAAATCTTGACCTTTACCTATCCTTTGGTGGGAAATTATGGAATTAACCGTGATGATTACGAATCCATTATTCCAACTTGTAAGGGAGTTGTCGTTTTCGAAGAGGCGCGTCGAGCTAGCAACTGGCGCAACCAAATGACCTTGGACGAATTCTTGAAAGCTAAGAAAATTCCGGGTATTTCAGGGATTGATACGCGTGCACTTACCAAGATTATCCGTAAGCATGGTACCATGCGTGCAACTTTGACTCATGTTGGGGACAGTATGGACCATGTGACGGACCAGCTCCAAGCAACAGTCTTGCCGACAGACAATATCAAGCAGGTTTCTACTAAAACTTCCTATCCAGCTCCTGGAGTTGGTTTGAGTGTGGTCTTAGTAGACTTTGGTCTCAAGCACTCAATCCTACGTGAACTTTCTAAGCGTAACTGTAACGTGACGGTTGTTCCTTATTCAACAACGGCAGAAGAAATTCTCCACCTAAATCCTGATGGAGTTATGTTGTCAAATGGTCCAGGTAACCCAGAAGACGTTCCAGAAGCACTGGACATGATTCGTGGTGTGCAAGGGAAAATTCCAATTTTCGGTATTTGTATGGGACACCAACTCTTTGCTATGGCAAACGGTGCTAAGACCTACAAGATGAAATTTGGTCACCGTGGATTTAACCACGCGGTACGTGAGATTGCTACAGGACGCGTAGATTTTACCAGCCAAAACCATGGTTATGCAGTTAGCCGTGAGGACTTGCCAGAGCACTTGATTATTACTCACGAAGAAATCAATGATAAGTCAGTTGAAGGAGTTCGCCACAGATACCAACCAGGTTTCTCTGTTCAATTCCACCCAGATGCAGCTCCTGGTCCACACGACGCTAGCTACCTCTTTGATGAATTTATCGAGATGATGGAAGCTTTTAAACAATCAAACTAAGAACGAGTAAAAGCTCGTCGAAGAATTTATGTAACTGAACACGGACGGAAAGCTCGGAATTTAGAGAAACCAACTTGGATTGTCAATCCTTCCTTGGTTTCCTAAAATTCAATCGCTTTCTATTCGTCCTTTGTATCTTATTTAATGTCGCTCTGTGAGGCGACGAATAGAAAGGAGAAGATACATTGTTCGCGGAAGTGAACACGCCCTAAGAACTGTGTGAAAAAGATAAACATCGTCTTGACGCTGAAGGCGTCTGCACCGAGTTTCCTATTTCACTATGTTCTTTACGGGCTTTGTATCATAAACTATGCCTAAACGTACTGATATTCAAAAAATTATGGTGATTGGTTCTGGTCCGATTATTATTGGTCAGGCTGCTGAGTTTGACTACGCTGGGACCCAGGCCTGCTTGTCTTTGAAAGAGGAAGGTTATGAAGTTGTCTTGGTGAACTCAAACCCTGCCACTATCATGACGGATAAGGAGATTGCGGACAAGGTCTACATCGAACCGATTACACTGGAGTTTGTGACACGTATTCTCCGTAAGGAACGTCCAGATGCCTTGCTTCCAACTCTCGGTGGCCAGACAGGACTCAATATGGCCATGGAATTGTCTAAAAACGGTATCTTAGATGAGCTCGGTGTCGAACTTCTGGGAACTAAATTATCTGCCATCGACCAAGCCGAGGACCGTGACCTCTTTAAACAATTGATGGAAGAGCTTGAGCAACCAATTCCAGAATCTGAAATTGTCAACACAGTGGAAGAAGCTGTTGCCTTTGCGGCATCAATCGGCTACCCTGTTATCGTTCGTCCAGCCTTTACCCTTGGTGGTACTGGTGGTGGTATGTGTGCCAACGAAGAAGAATTGCGTGAAATTTCTGAAAATGGGTTGAAACTGTCACCTGTTACCCAGTGTTTGATTGAGCGTTCCATTGCTGGTTTCAAGGAAATCGAATACGAAGTCATGCGTGACTCAGCTGACAATGCCCTCGTTGTTTGTAACATGGAAAACTTTGACCCCGTTGGGATTCATACAGGGGATTCCATCGTATTTGCTCCTGCCCAAACCATGTCGGACTATGAAAACCAAATGCTACGTGACGCGAGCTTGAGCATTATTCGTGCCCTCAAGATTGAAGGGGGCTGTAACGTTCAGCTAGCCCTTGATCCGCATAGCTTTAAGTATTATGTTATCGAAGTGAACCCCCGTGTATCACGTTCGTCAGCCCTTGCTTCTAAGGCGACGGGTTATCCGATTGCCAAATTGGCTGCCAAGATTGCCGTTGGTTTGACTCTGGATGAGGTCATCAACCCAGTTACAGGTTCAACTTATGCTATGTTTGAACCAGCTCTTGACTACGTCGTTGCCAAGATTCCACGTTTCCCATTTGACAAGTTTGAAAAAGGTGAGCGTCGTCTTGGTACTCAGATGAAGGCAACTGGAGAAGTCATGGCTATCGGTCGGAACATCGAGGAGTCTCTTCTAAAAGCCTGTCGTTCACTTGAAATTGGGGTTCACCATAATGAAATGCCTGAACTAGCAACTGTTTCGGATGATGCCTTGATTGAAAAAGTTGTCAAGGCCCAAGATGACCGTCTCTTCTACGTATCAGAAGCCATTCGCCGTGGCTACACACCAGAAGAAATTGCTGAATTGACCAAGATTGATATCTTCTATCTAGATAAACTCTTGCACATCTTTGAAATTGAGCAAGAATTAGGTGCCCATCCACAAGATCTAGAAGTTTTGAAAACAGCTAAGTTAAATGGCTTTTCAGACCGCAAGATTGCGGAGCTTTGGGAAACGACAGCTGACCAAGTTCGCCAACTTCGCTTGGAAAACAAGATTGTCCCAGTTTACAAGATGGTTGATACCTGTGCGGCGGAGTTTGACTCTGAAACACCATATTTCTATTCAACCTATGGTTGGGAAAATGAATCTATCAAATCTGACAAGGAATCCGTTCTAGTCCTAGGTTCAGGTCCAATCCGTATCGGTCAAGGGGTTGAGTTTGACTACGCAACAGTTCACTCTGTTAAGGCGATTCAAGCAGCTGGTTATGAAGCTATCATCATGAACTCAAACCCAGAGACTGTTTCAACAGACTTCTCTGTGTCTGACAAACTTTACTTTGAACCATTGACGTTTGAAGATGTCATGAATGTCATCGACTTAGAGCAACCAAAAGGCGTTATTGTTCAGTTTGGTGGTCAAACAGCTATCAACCTTGCAGAGCCCTTGGCAAAAGCAGGTGTGACCATCCTTGGTACACAAGTTGCTGACCTAGACCGTGCCGAAGACCGCGACCTCTTCGAGCAAGCCCTTAAAGACTTGGATATTCCACAGCCACCTGGTCAAACAGCAACTAATGAAGAAGAAGCTGTGCTTGCAGCTCGCAAAATTGGTTTCCCAGTTCTCGTTCGCCCATCTTATGTCTTGGGTGGACGTGCCATGGAAATCGTTGAAAACGAAGAAGACCTCCGTTCTTACATGCGTACAGCTGTTAAGGCTAGTCCAGACCACCCAGTTCTTGTTGATTCATACATCGTTGGGCAAGAGTGCGAAGTCGATGCCATCTCAGACGGAGAAAATGTTCTCATCCCTGGTATCATGGAGCATATTGAACGTGCCGGTGTTCACTCAGGTGACTCAATGGCCGTTTATCCTCCACAAACCTTGTCGCAAAAGGTGCAGGAAACCATCGCTGATTATACTAAACGTCTAGCAATTGGCCTTAACTGTCTTGGAATGATGAACATCCAGTTTGTCATCAAGGATGAACAAGTCTATGTTATTGAGGTCAATCCACGTGCCAGCCGTACGGTTCCATTCCTTTCTAAGGTAACCAATATTCCTATGGCTCAGGTAGCGACTAAGCTCATTCTTGGTCAAAGTCTTGAAGAACTTGGCTACCAAGATGGCCTTTATCCAGAAAGCACTCGCGTTCATATCAAGGCGCCAGTCTTCTCCTTTACCAAGCTAGCGAAAGTAGATAGCTTGCTTGGTCCTGAAATGAAGTCAACAGGGGAAGTTATGGGTTCTGATACTACTTTGGAAAAAGCTCTCTATAAGGCCTTTGAAGCTTCCTACCTACACTTGCCAACCTTTGGAAATGTTGTCTTTACCATCGCTGATGATGCCAAAGATGAAGCCTTGGACTTGGCTCGTCGTTTCCAAAATATTGGCTATGGTATCCTCGCGACAGAAGGGACAGCAGCCTTCTTTGCCAGTCATGGACTCAAAGCCCAACCTGTTGGTAAGATTGGTGATGATGAGAAGGATATCCCCAGCTTTGTCCGCAAAGGGAAAATTCAAGCGATCATCAATACTGTCGGAACCAAACGAACTGCTGATGAAGATGGTGAGCAAATCCGCCGTTCAGCCATTGAACACGGTGTGCCACTTTTTACAGCTCTAGATACAGCTAATGCCATGCTCAAGGTACTAGAAAGTCGTAGTTTTGTCACAGAAGCGATCTAGTTTAGACAGAATTTTCACAGTTTTAAAGCCAGCGTCAAAAAACGCTGGCTTTTGCAATACAGAAATTGCCTATTTCAACCATCATTCTTTCCTTAAGAATCATTCTAAAATATGATATAATAAGGAAGAATTAGAAATAGGAAACTATTTTCATTATATTTTCAAAAATTCCATTAAGAAAATAGGTAAAGACAGATTAGAAAGTGTAAAATTCCGATGTCTTCTTACAAAAAAGTCTCTCTTTCTGAGATCAACCAATCTATTGAAACTCCCAATAACAATCATTTTTGGCAAAATCTAAAAGCATTTTTAGGGCCTGGAGCTCTTGTAGCAGTTGGCTACATGGATCCTGGAAACTGGATTACCAGCGTGGTTGGTGGTGCTTCCTACAAATATAGTCTCTTATTTGTTATTTTGATTTCATCCATCATTGCCATGCAGCTACAACAGATGGCTGGAAAGCTCGGTATCGTAACTAAGATGGACCTAGCACAGGCAACAGCTCATCATGCTCCCAAGTGGCTTCGCTATAGTTTGTGGGTGATTTTAGAATTAGCTTTAATGGCGACAGATTTAGCCGAGGTTTTAGGTTCAGCGATTGCCTTAAATCTTTTATTTAAAATACCGATTATGGTCGCTATCCTCTTAACCGTTTTGGATGTATTTCTTTTGTTGTTGTTGATGAAATTTGGCTTCAAAAAAATTGAAGCCATTGTTACGACTCTTATTTTAACCATATTAGCCATCTTTACCTATCTTGTGGCCTTATCCAGTCCAAGTATTCAGGGGATTATTGGTGGTTATTTACCAACTTCAACTTTATTTGAAACACCGTTACCAGGTCATGAAAGTCAATTGACCTTGGCTCTAGGGATTGTAGGTGCGACAGTCATGCCCCATAATCTCTATCTTCATTCATCCCTATCCCAAACAAGGAAAATCAATCACAAAGATAAGAAGGATGTGCGGAAAGCCGTGCGTTTTATGACATGGGATTCAAATCTTCAGTTGTCCTTAGCCTTTATTGTCAATTCCTTGCTTCTCATTTTAGGTGCCTCCCTCTTTTTTGGTCATGCATCTGAAATTTCAGCTTTTTCTCAAATGTACAATGCTTTACAGGATTCAACGATAGCAGGAGCGATAGCCAGCTCAACTCTGTCAACTTTATTTGCTCTAGCTCTCTTAGCAAGTGGCCAAAATTCGACTATTACAGGTACCTTGACAGGACAGATTGTCATGGAAGGTTTCTTGCATCTGAAATTGCCTCAGTGGATTATCCGTATCGGTACACGTATTTTTGCCTTGCTCCCTGTGATTATTGTAGCCGTCTTGTTTGGACATCAAGAAAAAACCTTGGATCAGTTATTGGTCTATTCACAGGTCTTTCTTTCAATCGCTCTTCCGTTTTCAATCTTCCCCTTAATCTATCTGACTTCTAAAAAGTCACTGATGGGAGAATTTACCAATGCCAAGTGGAACACAATCCTAGGTTACGCAGTTTCAATCATCTTGACCATTCTCAATATCAAGCTTCTTTTCGATATTTTTTAAACTTGTTCAAATTAGTTCTCGGCACTAGCTTGAAGCTTGATATTGAGATAATAGTAGTGGTTGATTCATAAAAAGAAGTAAAAAAAGAACAGTTGAAACTGTTCTTTTTATTATTATTTGAGACCGTATTTTTTGTTGAAACGATCCACGCGTCCATCTGCTTGGGTGAACTTTTGACGTCCAGTGTAGAATGGGTGTGAGTCTGATGAAATTTCCACACGGATCAATGGGTAAGTTTCGCCTTCGAACTCAACAGTTTCGTTAGAGCGTTTTGTTGAACCGCTAAGGAATTTGTAACCAGTAGTTGTGTCCATGAAGACAACTGGGCGATATTCTGGATGGATATCTTTTTTCATTTTTCAATATTTCCTTTCTGCCATGGTCTCTTTGCGAGCCATAGATTGTTACCTTACTAGTCTATCAGATTCTGATAAGTTTGGCAAGTATTTTATCAGTTTTTAAACAAGTTTTTTAACTTTTGGTAGATGATTTCGTTTTCTTCTAGACTATAGGAATTGGCGCCGCTAGCTAATGGGTGCCCTCCTCCGTCGTGTTCTTTGGCAATTTCATTGATAGGAGTGATTTTACTGCGCATACGCACACGGAAGTGGCCATCAGCTTGTTCAACAAAGATGGCCCAAGCCTTAACAGTATCAATTCGACCAGGTGCTCCAACAATCGCTGCTGTTTCAGCATCTGTAACCTTATATCTTTTCAAGATTTCTTGAGTAAGCAGAACGCGTGCGGCTCCGTTTTCATCAACTTCTAAGTAATCATAGACATACCCTTGAAGTTTTGCAATCTTATAGCTAATGGTATCCATCTTGCGTGTCAAACTAGCAAAGTCAAAGTTGTACTCTCTCAAGGAAGAAGCGATACGAAGGGTCCTAGCTGAGGTAGAAGGATAAAGGAAACGTCCTGTATCTCCAACGATACCAGCAAAAAGAAGTTCAGCGGCATGATCTGATAAGGTTAGTTGATTTTTTTCTGCAAATAGGGCAATCATCTCACTAGCGCTACTTGAACTTGTATCCACCCAAGATAGGTCACCATAAACATCATCATTTGGATGGTGGTCAATCTTAATGATGGTCTCTGCCTTAAGATAGCGCTTATCATCAATACGAGCAGTATTAGCCGTATCACAAACAATCGCAAGAGAACCCTCGAATTCATCATCTTCAACTTGATCCATTGTGGCTAGCCAAGTTAAAGTCGGTAAATCATAACCAACAACCTTGATTTTTTTTTCAGGAAAATTATATTGGAGCAACTCTTTGAGTCCTACTTGACTCCCCAACGCATCGGGATCAGCTCTCATGTGGCGGTGGATAATAATTGTATCGTATTTTTTAATTTGTTCTAAAATTTGCTGGCAAATTTCCATAAGTAACCTCAATTCTTTCTCATTTCATTGTAGCACAAGAATTTTTATTTTTAAAATGAAAAAGATATGATATAATGGAGAAAGATAAATTGAGGAGGACGATATGGCATTAGCAAAAATTGTATTTGCCAGTATGACCGGTAATACCGAAGAAATTGCAGATATTGTAGCAGACAAATTGCGTGACTTGGGCTTGGATGTCGATGTGGATGAATGTACGACTGTTGACGCTTCCGACTTCTTGGAAGCAGACATCGCTATCGTTGCGACTTATACTTACGGTGATGGAGAATTGCCAGATGAGATGATGGACTTCTACGAAGACCTAGCAGATCTCAACTTGAATGGCAAAATCTACGGGGTTGTTGGATCAGGTGATACCTTCTACGACGAATTCTGTAAGGCTGTTGATGACTTTGATCGCGTATTTGTAGCGACAGGAGCAGAAAAAGGTTCAGAGTGTGTTAAAGTGGACCTCTCTGCCGAAGAAGAAGACATCGAACGCTTGGAACAATTCGCAGAAGAATTAGCTGCAAAAGTAGGATAAGAATCAAACTGCGCTGACTGGAAGAAGTCAGTGCGTTTTTTTATTAGTTATTTTGGGATTTTACTAGCCTATTTGGTAGCTTTTTGATACAATAATTCAAATAAAGGAGGAGACTGTATGAACTTAGATATGATTCGGCAAGAAATTGATCAAATCGACGACCAAATCGTCAAGCTCTTGGAAGAACGAATGCATTTGGTTGAGGGAGTAGTTACCTATAAGAAAGCCTCAGGAAAACCTATTTTAGATACTAAAAGAGAAGAAGTTATTTTTGAAAAGGTCAAAAATCGAGTAGAAGATAAGCGCTATCAGGAGACCATTGTTGCTACTTTTTCAGACATTCTCAAACGTTCGCGTGATTATCAGGATCAAAACATCAAATGAAAAAAGAACAATTCTATCGGCTAGGAATTTTTCTGGCTGCAATGGTGGGAGGCCTTGTCCGCTATCTCATTTCCACTTGGTTACCAGCCAGTCCAGACTTTCCTTTTCCTTGGGGCACCCTCCTTGTCAACTATCTGGGCATTTTCTGCTTGATCTATCTGGTGAAAGGCTATCTGGTCTATAAGGGAACTAGTAAAGGCTTGGTTTTGGCGCTGGGGACAGGATTTTGTGGTGGCTTGACAACCTTTTCTAGTCTAATGCTTGATGCAGTGAAACTGCTTGATATCGGGCGTTATCTTAGTTTAAGCATCTACTTATTTTTGAGCATTGGTGGAGGTCTGCTCTTGGCTTATGTTCTAGGGAGGAAGAAATGGTAATCGTTTATCTTGCAATCGCCTGCGGGTTTGGAGCCCTGGTGCGTTATTTCTTTTCCCGCTATAATCAAGCTTCTAAATTGCCACTAGGAACTCTCATAGCCAATCTTCTAGGATGTTTTTTAATTGGCCTACTCTACAATCATGTGGAGTCCAAGGAAGTCTATGCCATCCTTGCGACAGGTTTTTGTGGAGGGTTAACGACCTTTTCTACCTTGAATGACGAGCTGCAAAGACTATTAAGTGACAAGAAGATATTTTATAGCTATTTTCTCTTAACTTACATAGGCGGTTTTCTAGCGATTTTTTTAGGAATTCTGCTATAAATTTCTTTACTTTTAGGTGGAAATTTGGTAAACTGTATCTTGTGTGTAATGGACGCACAAAAATACAGTTTATCCGCTGAGGAAGGTTCCTCAAGATTGACAAAGATAGGAGAATAAAATGAATCCATTAATCCAAAGCTTGACTGAAGGTCAACTTCGTACAGATATCCCATCATTCCGTCCTGGTGACACTGTTCGTGTATACGCGAAAGTTGTCGAAGGTAACCGTGAACGTATCCAGATTTTTGAAGGTGTTGTGATCGCACGTAAAGGTGCGGGCATCTCAGAAAACTACACAGTTCGTAAAATTTCTAACGGTGTAGGTGTTGAGCGTATCTTCCCAATCCACACTCCACGTGTTGAAAAGATCGAAGTTGTTCGTTACGGTAAAGTACGCCGTGCGAAATTGTACTACTTGCGTGCACTTCAAGGTAAAGCAGCTCGTATCAAAGAAATCCGTCGTTAATTCGACTAAAAAACTCTGCTTATTCAGCAGGGTTTTTCTCTAGCTCCCTTAGTTCAATGGATATAACAACTCCCTCCTAAGGAGTAGTTGCAGGTTCGATTCCTGCAGGGGGCATATAAATTATTGATTTTACTAGGGGTTTGAGGTGTTTCGCTCCAAATCCGCCCCTAAATTACAAGAATTATATAAAGTGTCGATGTAGAATCGATAAGCAACTGCTAGAAGTACTTTAACAAAATATCATGGATTATAAAATTTGGAGTAATAATGGTTGATAAAGATTGTTATTTTGATAAGATAGAATCTATCTTAAACGGATCTAGCAATTTTTATATTTCTTCAACTGAACAATTGAATAAATGTTTAGATCATGTTGTTCAGTTGATTTCGGATTCATATGTTTTATATATAAATGATTCATATACCTCCTCATCTTTTTTAGCTATTAGTGTGTTGGAAGAGGTTGGAAAAATTCAAATGGGAATATTTATTAAAGGTTCAGATTCCTATATGAGAAAAGATAAATTAAGAGATCATAAGTCTAAACAAATTGTAGGTGCGAGCCACACTATTTGTATGGGCGAAAGGATTAAAAATTCAATTTCTAATGAAAATTTGGAAAAAATTTTTCAATTTATTTATTCTGGTGAATTAAAAGATTTAAGAGAAAAAGCAATTTATTGTGATAGAAAAAATAACAATATTGTGACACCAAAAGATTTAATTACTCAAGAACTTGCAAGAAATCTACTTTTATTTGCGATAGAATCATTTGATGATAATCTGGTGGGATGGACAGATCACTCAATCGAGTTATCAAAGAAAACTGATTTATTTTTTGAAATTATTGCCAATTCTAAGATGAAATAGATAAAAACCGCTCTGCTGAGCGGTTTTCGTATTTTATCATACTTTACAGTACCCACGTACGGATAGCATGGGCAACGCCAGATTCGTCATTTGTTTTGGTGATGTATTTGGCGATTTTTTTGAGTTTTGGATTTCCATTTTCCATAACAACGGGGTTGCCAACGACTTCCAGCATGGCACGGTCATTCTCTTCGTCCCCAATCGCCATGGTTTCATCTTTGGTCAATCCGAGTTTTTCAGCTAGGTGAGTGATGGCTGAGCCCTTATCTACATTCTTTTTAAGGAGTTCGAGGTAGAAGGGAGCAGATTTGTTAATGGAGTAACGTTCGTAAAATTCGGCTGGTATCTTTTCAATCGCAGCATCGAGGATTTCTGGTTCATCGATAAACATACACTTGACGATTTCCTTGTCAGCCATTTCTTCAGGAGTGCGGTAGAAGATGGGCATGCTGACGAGGATTGATTCGTGCACCGTGTATTTTCCGATATTCCGATTAGCAGTATAGATACCATCCTTGGTAATGGCGTGCATGTGGACACCGAGCTTACGACTGAGAAATTCCATATCTAGATAATCCTCATAGGTCAGGGATTCGCTGATAATCTCATGGCCAGTAGCAGTTTCTTGGACCAGGGCACCGTTGAAGGTTACAACATAGTCACCTTCGTCTCTCAACTGCAAGTCGTCCAGAAGTTTGGCAACACCTGCGATGGGACGGCCCGTTGCAATTACGATTTTGACACCGGCTTGTTTGGCGTCTTGGATGGCAGAAAAGACTTCAGGAGTGATTTCCTTTTTACTGTTGACTAGGGTACCATCGATATCGACGGCGATTAGTTTAATACTCATATAGTTCCTCTATTAGTTCTTATTTGGGGTAAAATGATCGTTCTCAATCAAGTGTAAAAATTGCTGGGTAATGCTTGCGAAGATGCTATTTTGATCTAACATTTCTTTAGGGAAATAGAAACGATTGTCTCCATGGCGACTGCCAGCAAGGGATTGGACGATAGGAGACAGGCTAGAGAGTTCAGCCAGTTCTCCATTTTTTTGTATAATCTCAATCTGTGTCCGTGGATTTTCAGATTCGGGACGATAGATATCATAAGGGAGGTCAAAGTTCTTATGAATGGCAGTATAGTAGTCTGGATCAAAACCGATTTCTTCAACCAGTTGTCTCATGGTTGCGAGTTGGTCTTGGTCTTTTTCTGAAAAAGTAATGGATTTAAAGACCTTGCGGTTGACAAAACGTTGCGACAAGTCGGCTAGTATCTTGTCAGGACTGGTCATCCAGAGTTGGAAGTAGGTATTCATCACGCCGTCATCAAGTGCCAGATAATCAGATAGAGTAACTTTCTTTTCAAAAAAAGGTAGCAAATGAGGAGAAGTGCGTGCAAAGAAGTCCTTGTCTTCAGGATAGAGTTCCTTGGCGCGTTTGAGGAGATTTTGTAGGAGAACTTCCATGGCCCGTGTTGCTGGGTGGAAATAAACCTGCATATACATCTGGTAGCGACTGAGAACGTAGTCTTCGATGGCATGCATGCCGTTGCGCTGAAAGGCGATCCCATTTTCGACAGGACGAATGACTCGGAGGATGCGAGTCAGGTCAAATTCCCCATAAGATGCTCCTGTAAAATAAGAGTCGCGCAATAGATAGTCCATGCGATCCGCATCAATCTGACTAGAAATGAGCTGCACGACCTGCTTGTTAGCATAGGTATGGTCGATAACACTGGCTACCTTTTCTGGGCAATCTGGCGCTACTTGTAGCAGGACTTGGTGAATCTCTGTCTCAGGACTTTGGATGATTTCCTGAGTAATGGCTTCATGATTTGTATCAAAAAGATTTTCAAAAGTATGGGAGTAGGCACCATGCCCAAGGTCGTGTAGGAGAGCAGCGGTCATGGTCAAGAGAGACTCAGCAGGATCCCATTCTTCAGGGTATTTTTCTTCAAAAATCTCCGTGATACGTCGAGCAATCTCATAGACTCCCAAACAGTGGGAAAAGCGACTGTGCTCACCACCATGGAAGGTATAACTGGAAGTCCCTAGCTGTTTGATACGGCGAAGACGTTGAAATTCTTTTGTATTGATCAAGTCGTATATGACCTGATTATTGACGTGGATATAGTTGTGAACTGGGTCACGGAATACTTTTTCGTTCATATGACCATTATAGCAAAATCCTGCTCTTTTTGGTAAAATAGTAGGACAAGAGACAAGAAAGAGGATTTGATGTGAAGATTCGGATGCGAAATACGATTCAGTTTGATGAACAATTGGAAGTCATTGACCAACTCTATGACGTGGAAGTGCGTGAAAAGGGAGATTATCACTATCTGCTTTTCTACAATGAGGAAAAAGAAAAAGTGGTTCTCAAGTTTCATAGTCAAGAACTGGTGATGACCCGTTTCTCGAGTCCCAAAACCATCATGCGTTTTCTAAAGGATAGTGATAGTTTAGCCTATATTCCGACTCCAATGGGGATGCAGGAGTTTATCATTCAAACGAATCACTATGAATTGGATGGGCAAAAGATTGAATTAGCCTATCAACTGCAAAACCAAGAGGGACACCCCTTTGCCAGCTATCAATTAGAAATTACTTGGGGATAAGAAAAGGTTGGCGAGAGCCAACCTTATTTGATATAGAGTTCTTGATTTTTTAGAACAATTTCACGTACACTTGCGAATTTCTTGAGTTTTTTAAGTTCTTCAGGATGGGTTACGAGAGTGATAACATAGCCGTCTTTGCCCATGCGACCTGTACGACCAGCGCGGTGAGTGTAAGTTTCCATGTCTCTAGGAATATCAAAATTTATGACACATTCTAGGCTATCGATATCAATTCCACGAGCCAGAAGGTCAGTTGCAAGGAGCAGGGTTAGTTGCTTGTCTTTAAACTTTTCTAAGATGACTTTTCGAAATTTAACATTGACATCGCTAGCGAGGGAAACAGCCAAGATATCGCGATACTGTAATTTTTCTTCTGCACTTCCAAGATCTGATAGGCTATTAAAGAAAACTAGTCCGCGGAAATCCTCTACATGAGCTAGTTTTCGTAGCATATCCACTCGGTGACGTTGGTCTACCTGCATGTAGAAATGTTGGATGTTGTCTAACTTTTGATCAGAGAGATCAATGGTGCGCGTGTTAGGCGCAATCTTTTCTTGGTCAAACTTGGTCGTCGCACTCATGTAGATGAGTTGGTGGTCACGAGGTGCGTAGTGAGTGATTTTCTCAACAAAGTGAATCTGAGAATCATCGAGCAATTGGTCGAATTCATCCAGGATGATGGTTTCCACATTCATCATCTTGATTTTTTTCAATTTAATCAACTCAAAGATACGGCCAGGGGTTCCTATCAGAATTTCTGGTCCTTTTTTGAGGCGTTCAATCTGGCGTTTCTGACTTGAACCTGATAAGAAGAGCTGAGCAGTCAAACCGATAGCTTCTGCCCACGTTTTACACACGTCAAAAATCTGTCCAGCTAGTTCTGTATTTGGTGCTAGAATCAAGAGTTGCTGGGCTTTTTTCTTTTGTAGTCTGAGAAGACTAGGTAAGAGATAAGCGAGGGTCTTACCAGTTCCTGTTGGGCTTACTCCCAGTAAGTTTTCTCCAGCGAGAATGGGCTCAAATAGTTGAGTTTGAATGGGGGTGAATTCTTGGAAACCGAACTGGTCGCTCAGTTCTTGCCATTCAGTCGGTAGTTTGGTTTTCATTTTTCTGCCTCAAATCTAATGCCAGCAGTCTGGCGCATAGTGTATAGTAGCTCATGAACAGAACCTGCATCATCCAGCCAGTTCTGGTAAAGTTTCTGGTCTGGTTGCTGGATCATGTGTGCAAATGTAGTGACTTCCTCAGTCATTGTATGAGGAGCCTGTTGGATAGGGAGTTGAACTTGATTTCCTCGGTGGTTAGTAAAAATAGCTGAGCGGACATGTTCAATCGTGTTGAGGGTCAAGGTTCCATCCGCTGTATAAATCTCACAAGGAAGATTGGAAGTGATGTTTTTCCCAGCTTTGATATGAACTTGAAAGTCAGGGTAGAAGAGGATACCGTCTCCATTTAGGTCAATGCTATTGCTAAGTTGTTGGGCCTGATAGGTCGCGTCCTTAGCTTCTCCAAAGAGACGAACAGCAGCGTAGACAGGATAAATCCCCAAGTCCATAAGGGCTCCACCGGCAAAACGGTCTGAAAAGACATTTGGCGTCTGCCCAGCCAACAAGTTCGGCATCTTGGAAGAATACTTGGCATAGTTGAAATCTGCGCCTAAGATTTGCTTGTCTGCCAAAAAATTCTTGATAGTGGTAAAGGCTTCCTCGTGGTAATTACGAGCTGCCTCAAAGATAAAACAGTGATTTTTCTCAGCTGTCTGTCTCAAATTCAGCCATTCTTGTGGCTGAGTGACAGCTGGCTTTTCAAGAATGACGTGCTTACCAGCAGACAAGGCAGCCTTGGCTTGAACAAAATGCAAGGAGTTTGGACTGGCGATATAGACCACATCAAAGGAAGACTTAAAGAAGTCTTCTAATTGATCAAAGAGTTGGATATTTTCATAGCGAGAAGCAAAGGTTGCGGCAGTTTCTAGTTTTCTAGAATAGACTGCGACCAGCTGGTATTCTCCGCTAGCATGGGCTGCTTCTATGAAATGGTGGCTGATAGCACCTGTTCCGATGACACCTAATTTTAGCATAAATACTCCTTTTCCGATTTTAAAACCTTCCTTCATTATAGCACAGAAAAGAAGGACTATCCAACAGATGGTAAAAATTTTCAAATGGACTACGCTTTTCTTAAAGAAAGTGGTACAATATTTAGATAAGTAGATGAAATAAGAAGGGGGAGAAAATGAGATTATTACCAATAAGAAAAATATCACGTCAGTCTAAGAGACTAGCGCTTTTTTTAACTTTTTGCGCAGGGTATGTAGATGCCTATACCTTTATCGTGCGAGGGAATACCCTAGTAGCAGGCCAAACTGGGAATGTGGTTTTTCTCTCTGTAGGACTCATTCAACAAAATGTATCGGATGCCAGTGCCAAAGTAATGACCTTGCTTTCCTTTATGATGGGGGTCTTTTTACTAACATTGTATAAAGAAAAATTACGAATTGTTAAAAAACCGATTTTATCCTTGATTCCACTCGCTATCTTATCCATAATCATTGGTTTTGTTCCCTTGTCAGTAGACAATATCTACCTAGTTCCACCTTTAGCCTTTTGTATGGGACTGGTGACAACAGCCTTTGGAGAAGTGTCGGGTATCGCCTATAATAATGCTTTTATGACAGGGAATATCAAACGTACCATGTTAGCTTTTGGAGATTATTTCCGGACCAAGCACACTCCTTTTTTACGTGAAGGTTTCATATTTGTTAGCTTGCTTAGCAGTTTTGTCTTTGGAGTTGTTTTTTCAGCCTATTTGACGATTTACTATCAGGAGAAGACAATTCTAGGTGTTCCCCTGATGATGAGCATCTTTTACATCAGTATGCTTTTTGCTTCTTGGAGAAAAAAAGGGAAAGAAAAAGCTTAAATTTGATTGATTTCGCTTGTAAGAAAAAAGAAGATATGCTATACTTGAAGAGTTGACTATGCACAATCCTGTGCAACCGCACGAACATCGTTGCTCACATAGTGAGTATAAAGTGGTTCGTCCCACGATGCTAGGCGAGTCTTCACAAAAATACGGGGAAACCCTAAAAATCATAGGAGGTGCATAATGAGCACATACGCAATTATCAAAACTGGCGGAAAACAAGTTAAAGTTGAAGTTGGACAAGCAGTTTACGTTGAAAAATTGAACGTTGAAGCTGGTCAAGAAGTTACTTTTAACGAAGTTGTTCTTGTTGGTGGTGAAAACACTGTTGTCGGAACTCCACTTGTTGCTGGAGCTACTGTAGTTGGAACTGTTGAAAAACAAGGAAAACAAAAGAAAGTTGTTACTTACAAGTACAAACCTAAAAAAGGTAGCCACCGTAAACAAGGTCACCGTCAACCATATACAAAAGTTGTCATCAACGCGATCAACGCTTAATTTTAAGGAGAACACATGATACAAGCAGTCTTTGAGAGAGCCGAAGATGGCGAGCTGAGGAGTGCGGAAATTACTGGACACGCCGAAAGTGGCGAATACGGCTTAGATGTCGTGTGTGCATCGGTTTCTACGCTTGCCATTAACTTTGTCAATTCCATTGAGAAATTTGCAGGCTACGAACCAATCTTAGAATTAAACGAAGATGAAGGTGGCTATCTAAAGGTTGATATACCAGCGGACCTTCCTTCACACCAGAGAGAAATGACCCAGTTATTCTTCGAATCATTTTTCTTAGGTATGGCAAACTTATCGGAGAACTCTTCTGAGTTCGTCCAAACCAGAGTTATCACAGAAAACTAACACGGAGGAAAACATTATGTTAAAAATGACTCTTAACAACTTGCAACTTTTCGCCCACAAAAAAGGTGGAGGTTCTACATCAAACGGACGTGATTCACAAGCGAAACGTCTTGGAGCTAAAGCAGCTGACGGACAAACTGTAACAGGTGGATCAATCCTTTACCGTCAACGTGGTACACACATCTATCCAGGTGTAAACGTTGGACGTGGTGGAGACGATACTTTGTTCGCTAAAGTTGAAGGCGTAGTACGCTTTGAACGTAAAGGTCGCGATAAAAAGCAGGTTTCTGTTTACCCAATCGCAAAATAAAAAGGTCCAGTAAACCTTTTTATCCCGAGCCTTGAAATGAAAAGGCGAGGAAGCTAGAAGTAGCATTAAATGAGGCTTTCCGAGTTTTCGGAGAGCCTATTTTTTTGTTTTGATATCCATAATTCTTTGTTACTAGTGTAGATGAATTTTGTGAGTGACATTATTTTTCCTAGGTGGAAAACTTCTAAAATATGGTATAATGAACAGATAGAGAAGTTGGGGGGTAAAAGATGAACATTCAACAATTACGCTATGTTGTGGCCATTGCCAATAGTGGTACTTTCCGTGAAGCTGCTGAAAAGATGTATGTTAGTCAGCCGAGTCTGTCTATTTCTGTGCGCGATTTGGAAAAAGAGCTTGGTTTTAAGATTTTCCGTCGGACGAGTTCGGGAACATTTTTGACTCGTCGTGGAATGGAATTTTATGAGAAAGCGCAAGAATTGGTCAAAGGCTTTGATGTTTTTCAAAATCAGTATGCCAATCCTGAGGAAGAAAAGGATGAATTTTCCATTGCCAGTCAGCACTATGACTTCTTGCCACCAACCATTACGGCTTTTTCAGAACGTTATCCTGATTATAAGAACTTTCGTATTTTTGAGTCTACTACAGTTCAAATTTTAGACGAAGTGGCTCAAGGACATAGTGAGATTGGGATTATCTACCTCAACAACCAAAATAAAAAGGGCATCATGCAACGGGTTGAAAAGCTTGGTTTAGAAGTTATTGAACTAATTCCTTTCCAGACTCACATTTATCTTCGTGAAGGGCATCCTTTAGCACAGAAAGAGGAATTGGTCATGGAGGATTTAGCGGATCTGCCAACGGTTCGTTTTACTCAGGAAAAGGATGAGTATCTATACTATTCAGAGAACTTTGTCGACACAAGCGCAAGCTCGCAGATGTTCAATGTGACGGATCGTGCTACTTTGAATGGTATTTTGGAGCGGACGGATGCTTATGCGACTGGATCTGGGTTTTTAGATAGTGACAGTGTTAATGGCATCACAGTCATTCGTCTCAAGGATAATCTAGATAACCGCATGGTCTATGTCAAACGGGAAGAAGTGGAACTTAGTCAAGCTGGGACTCTTTTCGTTGAGGTTATGCAAGAATATTTTGATCAGAAGAGGAAATCATGAAAAAAAGAGGAATAGTAGCAGTCATTGTACTGCTTTTGATTGGGTTGGATCAGTGGGTTAAAGCCTATGTTGTCCAGCAGATTCCACTAGGTGAAGTTCGTTCGTGGATCCCCAATCTCGTTAGCTTGACCTATCTGCAAAATAGAGGAGCAGCCTTCTCCATGCTGCAAGATCAGCAGTGGTTATTTGCTGTCATTACACTGGTCGTCATGGTGGGTGCCATTTGGTATCTACATAAACACATGGAGGATTCTCTCTGGTTGGTTTTTGGACTGACTTTGATAATCGCGGGAGGTCTGGGCAACTTTATCGACAGAATGAGTCAAGGTTTTGTGGTGGATATGTTTCACCTAGACTTTATCAACTTTGCGATTTTCAATGTTGCTGATAGCTATTTGACAGTCGGCGTGATTGTTTTATTGATTGCAATGCTTAAAGAGGAAGTAAATGGAAATAAAAATTGAAACTGGTGGGCAACGTCTAGACAAGGCTCTGTCGGACCTGACAGAATTGTCACGCAGTCTCGCGAATGAACAAATTAAGGCTGGACAAGTCTTGGTGAATGGGCAAGTAAAGAAAGCCAAATACACTGTCCAAGAGGGGGATATCGTCACCTACTATGTGACAGAACCAGAGGTTTTAGAATATGTGGCTGAGAATCTGCCGCTCGAGATTATCTACCAAGATGAGGATGTAGCCGTTGTTAACAAACCTCAAGGCATGGTGGTGCATCCGAGTGCTGGTCATACTAGCGGAACCTTGGTCAATGCCCTCATGTACCATATCAAAGACTTGTCAGGTATCAATGGGGTTCTCCGACCGGGTATCGTTCACCGCATTGACAAGGACACATCTGGTCTCCTCATGATTGCGAAGAATGATGAGGCCCACTTAGCACTTGCCCAAGAACTCAAGGATAAGAAGTCTCTCCGCAAATACTGGGCGATTGTTCATGGCAATCTTCCCAATGATCGTGGTGTGATTGAAGCTCCGATTGGTCGTAGTGAAAAAGATCGTAAGAAACAGGCAGTGACTGCTAAAGGGAAGCCAGCAGTGACTCGTTTTCAAGTCTTGGAACGCTTTGGAGATTATAGTTTGCTAGAGTTGCAACTGGAAACAGGGCGTACTCACCAAATCCGTGTTCATATGGCTTATATTGGCCATCCAGTCGCTGGTGATGAAGTCTATGGTCCTCGTAAGACTTTGAAAGGACATGGACAGTTTCTCCATGCAAAGACTCTAGGTTTTACTCATCCGAGAACAGGTGAAACCTTGGAGTTCACAGCAGATATTCCAGAGATTTTTAAAGAAACGCTGGAAAGATTGCGTAAAATTGAGAATAGATAAAAGAGTTGAGATGCCTTGTCTCAACCTTTTTCATTTCAAGTCTTTTCTATTTTAAAACATTCATGTTATAATGGATAAATATGAAGAATCGGAGTGAGAATATGAAGTACAAACGAATCGTCTTTAAGGTAGGGACCTCCTCCTTAACAAACGAAGACGGGAGTTTATCAAGAAGTAAAGTAAAGGTAATTACCCAACAATTAGCTATGTTGCATGAAGCTGGACATGAGTTGATTTTGGTTTCATCTGGGGCAGTTGCCGCTGGATTTGGAGCTTTGGGTTTTAAAAAACGTCCAACCAAGATTGCAGATAAACAAGCTTCGGCTGCAGTTGGTCAGGGACTTTTGTTGGAGGAATATACAACCAACCTCCTCATGCGCCAAATCGTTTCTGCACAAATCTTGCTGACACAGGATGATTTTGTAGATAAACGTCGCTATAAGAACGCCCACCAGGCCTTGTCTGTATTGCTTCATCGTGGGGCAATTCCCATCATCAATGAAAATGACAGTGTCGTTATTGACGAACTCAAGGTCGGGGACAATGACACTCTGAGTGCCCAGGTAGCGGCGATGGTTCAAGCAGATCTTTTAGTTCTCTTGACTGATGTGGACGGTCTCTATACTGGAAATCCCAACTCAGATCCAACAGCCAAACGTCTTGAGAAAATCGAGACTATCAATCGTGAGATTATTGATATGGCTGGTGGAGCAGGTTCTTCAAACGGAACTGGGGGTATGCTGACAAAAATCAAAGCTGCAACTATTGCGACGGAGTCAGGTGTGCCAGTCTATATTTGCTCCTCTATGAAATCAGATGCCTTGATTGAGGCAGCGGAGGAGACTAAGGATGGCTCCTTCTTTGTTGCGCAAGAGAAGGGACTTCGTACCCAGAAACAATGGCTGGCTTTCTATGCTCAAAGTCAGGGAACGATTTGGGTAGATGGTGGAGCTGCAGAAGCACTTTCAAAAAACGGGAAAAGTCTCCTTTTATCGGGTGTGGTAGAAGTGGAAGGAAACTTCTCTTACCACGATATTGTAACAGTAGCAGATAAAGAAACAGGTCAATCTCTTGGAAAGGGACGTGTCCAATTTGGCGTCTCAGCCCTAGAAGATATGCTCCGTTCTCAAAAAGCCAAGGGAGTCTTGATTCACCGTGATGACTGGATTTCAATCACTCCTGAAATCCAGCTGCTCTTTACAGAATTTTAGAGGTGAACGATGGTAAGTACACAAGAACAATTTGAACAGGTACAGGCTGTTAAGAAATCAATCAATACTGCTAGTGAAGCAGTGAAAAACCAAGCCTTGCTAGCCATGGCTGATCAGTTATTGGCAGCTACTGAGGAGATTCTAGAGGCCAATGCCCTCGATATGGCAGCGGCCAAGGGGAAAATCTCAGATGTCATGCTAGACCGTCTTTATTTGGATGAGGGACGTATAGAAGCGATGGCAAGAGGGATTCGTGAAGTGGTTGCTTTACCAGATCCAATCGGTGAAGTCCTAGAAACAAGTCAGCTTGAAAATGGCTTGGTTATTACTAAGAAGCGTGTGGCCATGGGGGTTATTGGGATTATCTATGAAAGCCGTCCAAATGTGACGTCTGACGCGGCTGCTTTGGCTCTTAAAAGTGGCAATGCGGTCGTTCTTCGTAGTGGTAAGGACGCCTACCAAACTGCTCATGCTATTGTCACAGCCTTGAAGAAGGGTTTGGAGACGACTACCATTCATCCATATGTGATTCAACTTGTGGAAGACACCAGCCGAGAAAGTAGCTATGCTATGATGAAGGCCAAGGGCTATCTAGACCTCCTCATTCCTCGTGGAGGGGCTGGCTTGATCAATGCTGTTGTTGAAAATGCTATCGTACCCGTTATTGAGACAGGAACTGGGATTGTCCATGTCTATGTAGATAAGGATGCAGACGAAGACAAGGCTCTAGCCATCATCAACAATGCTAAAACCAGTCGTCCTTCTGTCTGCAATGCCATGGAGGTCTTGCTGGTTCATGAAGACAAGGCAGCACGTTTTCTTCCTCGCTTGGAACAAGTTCTGGTTGCAGAGCGTAAGGAAGCTGGACTGGAACCAATTCAATTTCGTTTGGATAGCACAGCAAGTCAGTTTGTTTCAGGTCGAGCAGCTGAGGCACAAGACTTTGACACCGAGTTTTTAGACTATATCCTAGCGGTTAAGGTTGTGAGCAGTTTAGAAGAAGCGGTTGCGCATATTGAAGCCCACAGTACCCATCATTCGGATGCCATTGTGACGGAAAATGCTGAAGCTGCAACTTACTTTACAGATCAAGTAGATTCAGCAGCGGTTTATGTCAATGCCTCAACGCGTTTCACTGATGGAGGCCAGTTTGGTCTTGGATGTGAGATGGGGATTTCTACTCAGAAACTGCATGCGCGTGGGCCTATGGGCTTGAAAGAGTTGACCAGCTACAAGTATGTGGTTACTGGTGACGGACAGATAAGGGAGTAAGAGATGAAGATTGGATTTATAGGTTTGGGGAATATGGGAGCTAGTTTGGCCAAGGCTGTCTTGCAGGCCAAGACGGGTGCTCAGATTCTCCTTGCCAATCGTAGTCAAGCAAAAGTAGATGCTTTCATCGCTGACTTCGGCGGTCAGACTTCCAGCAATGACGAAATCTTCGCAGAAGCAGATGTGATTTTTCTAGGAGTTAAGCCTGCTCAGTTCTCAGACTTGCTTTCTCAATATCAGACCATCCTTGAAAAGAGAGAAAGTTTTCTTTTGATTTCCATGGCAGCTGGATTGACTTTAGAAAAACTAGCGAGTCTTCTGCCAAGTCAACATCGTATCATTCGCATCATGCCCAATACTCCAGTGGCTATCGGTCAAGGGGTGATTAGTTATGCCATGTCAGCAAATTGTCGTGCTGAGGATAGGGAACTCTTTTGTCAGCTTTTAGCCAAGGCTGGCCTCTTGGTTGAACTTGGGGATGGCTTAATTGATGCTGCGACAGGTCTTGCAGGTTGTGGACCAGCCTTTGTCTACCTTTTTATTGAGGCTTTAGCAGATGCGGGTGTACAGACAGGATTGCCCCGAGAAATGGCTTTGAAAATGGCAGCCCAAACAGTAGTCGGCGCTGGACAAATGGTTCTCGAAAGCCAGCAACATCCTGGAGTTTTGAAAGACCAAGTTTGCAGCCCAGGAGGTTCGACTATCGCTGGTGTAGCAAGTCTGGAGGAACATGCCTTTAGAGGAACAGTGATGGACGCAGTTCATCAATCTTACAAACGAACACAAGAACTAGGTAAATAAGAGGTGGCTTTGTCTGCCTCTTTTGTGGTTGATTGAATGGAGAAGACACAAAAAGATTGTCACAAACCCCTATTTTTTTGATAGAATAGAAGTAGTAAAAAAGAAATGAGTTAGACATGTTAAAAGGATTTTTAGTCTCTCTTGAGGGACCAGAGGGAGCAGGAAAGACCAGTGTTTTAGAGGCTCTACTCCCAATTTTAGAGGAAAAAGGAGTGGAGGTGCTGACGACCCGTGAACCTGGCGGTGTCTTGATTGGAGAGAAGATTCGTCAAGTGATTTTGGACCCAAGTCATACTCAGATGGATCCTAAAACAGAACTCCTTCTCTATATTGCCAGTCGTAGACAGCACTTAGTGGAAAAAGTTCTCCCAGCACTTGAAGCTGGCAAGTTGGTCATTATGGACCGCTTCATTGATAGTTCCGTTGCTTATCAGGGATTTGGTCGTGGCTTGGATATTGATGCCATTAATTGGCTCAATCACTTTGTGACAGATGGCCTCAAACCCGATTTGACACTTTATTTTGACATTGAGGTGGAAGAAGGGCTGGCTCGCATTGCTTCTAATAGTGACCGCGAGGTCAATCGTTTGGACATGGAAGGTTTGGACTTGCACAAGAAAGTTCGTCAAGGTTACCTTTCTCTTCTGGACAAAGAAGGAAATCGCATGGTCAAGATTGATGCGAGTCTTCCTTTGGAGCAAGTTGTGGAAACAACCAAGGCTGTCTTGTTTGACAGAATGGGCTTGGCTAAATGAAACAAGATCAACTAAAGGCTTGGCAGCCAGACCAGTTTGACCGCTTTGTCCGTATCCTAGAACAAAACCAGCTCAATCACGCCTATCTCTTTTCAGGTTTCTTTGGAAGCTTGGAAATGGCGCAGTTTTTGGCTAAGAGTCTCTTTTGTACGGATAAAGTAGGCGTTTTGCCGTGTGAGAAATGCCGAAACTGCAAGCTGATTGAACAGGAAGAATTTTCCGATGTTACCTTGATTAAGCCGGTCAATCAGGTCATCAAGACAGAACGCATTCGGGAATTGGTGGGCCAGTTTTCTCAAGCAGGAATTGAAAGTCAGCAACAGGTTTTTATTATCGAGCAGGCGGAGAAAATGCATCCTAATGCAGCCAACTCTCTGCTCAAGGTCATCGAAGAACCCCAGAGTGATGTTTACATTTTCTTCTTAACTAGCGATGAGGAAAAGATTTTACCGACCATTCGTAGTCGGACCCAGATTTTCCACTTTAAAAAGCAAGAAGAAAAGCTCATTCATCAATTAGAGCAAGCAGGTCTGGTTAAGAAAAAAGCGACTCTTTTAGCCCAGTTTTGTCAATCAAGAGCTGAAGCTGAAAAATTGGCAAATCAGGCAAGTTTTTGGACCTTGGTGGATGAAAGCGAACGCTTGCTAACTTGGTTATTAACCAAGAAAAAAGAAAGTTATCTCCAAGTAGCTAAATTAGCTAGCTTGGCAGATGACAAGGAAAAACAGGATCAGGTTTTGCGAATTCTCGAAGTCCTCTGTGGGCAGGATCTCTTGCAAGCAAGGATTCGACAGATCCTACAAGATTTGCTAGAAACCAGAAAAATGTGGCAAGCCAATGTTAGCTTTCAAAATGCCATGGAATATCTGGTCTTGAAAGAAATATAAACTCAATGAAGCATAAAGAAAGGAAAGGGCTGGTTTATGGACAAAAAAGAATTATTTGATGCACTAGACGATTTTTCCCAACAGCTACTAGTGACCTTGGCCGATGTAGAAGCCATCAAGAAAAATCTCAAGAGCCTGGTAGAGGAAAATACAGCTCTTCGCTTGGAAAATAGTAAGTTGCGCGAACGCTTAGGCGAGGTGGAAGCAGATACGCCCGTTAAGGCCAAGCATGTTCGTGAAAGCGTCCGTCGAATCTATAAAGACGGGTTTCACGTATGTAATGATTTTTATGGACAACGCCGAGAGCAGGACGAGGAATGTATGTTCTGTGACGAGTTGTTATACAGGGAGTAAGCATGCAGATTCAAAAAAGTTTTAAGGGGAAGTCTCCCTATGGCAAGCTTTACCTAGTAGCAACGCCGATTGGTAATCTAGAAGATATGACCTTTCGTGCCATTCAGACCTTGAAAGAAGTGGACTGGATTGCGGCTGAGGACACGCGCAATACCGGTCTTTTGCTCAAGCATTTTGACATTCAGACCAAACAGATTAGTTTTCACGAGCACAATGCCAAGGAAAAGATTCCTGACTTGATTAGTTTTCTGAAAGCAGGACAAAGTATTGCTCAGGTTTCTGACGCGGGTCTGCCTAGTATCTCAGACCCTGGGCATGATTTGGTCAAGGCAGCTATTGAGGAAGAAATCGCAGTTGTTACCGTTCCAGGTGCCTCTGCAGGAATTTCTGCCTTGATTGCCAGTGGCCTAGCGCCACAGCCACATATCTTTTACGGTTTCTTACCGAGAAAATCAGGCCAGCAAAAGCAATTTTTCGACTTAAAAAAAGATTACCCAGAAACTCAGATTTTCTATGAATCACCCCACCGTGTAGCGGATACGTTAGAAAATATGCTAGAAGTCTACGGTGACCGCTCGGTGGTCTTGGTCAGGGAATTGACTAAAATCTATGAAGAATACCAACGAGGAAAGATTTCAGAGCTACTAGAAAGCATCGCTGAAACGCCACTCAAGGGGGAATGCCTTCTCATCGTTGAAGGTGCCAGTCAGGATGTGGAGGAAAAGAACGAGGAGGACTTGTTTTCAGAAATCCAATCTCGTATCCAGCAAGGAATGAAGAAAAATCAAGCCATTAAGGAAGTTGCAAAACACTACCAGTGGAATAAAAGCCAGCTTTACGCTGCCTACCACGATTGGGAAGAAAATCAAGAAAATGACTAAATTGGGAACTTTGTCTTCTTCCTGAAACAAAAATAACAATCATAAGTATTTTGATAAGATTGCTTATTTGGAGGAGAAATGAAAAGCAAAGTGATGAAGAAAGGAATTGGCGTACTGTTGCCTATTCTCACATTATTTATATTGTCAGCATGTAACAATAGAGTCGATCGTGATTTAGCTAAAATAGCTATTTCAAACATTCGTTCCGTAGTAGAAGCTGCAGGACTAGAAGCAGAAGGATACTCGACAGCTGATGCATTTGGATATTATGGATCTCCGTTTTACGTTGAAGGAAATACGAAATTTGTTGATGTCTATGTGGATTTTGAAAAAGATTATGTTGAGAGCACTCCAGTCCTTAAATACAATTCGGGCTTAAAGAAGTTGAAAAGAAAAAATTCTTTGGTTTTTCCAAGAAAACAGTCTACCGTTTAGAAATGGAGTATGTTTCTGGTGATGACAACTATGACCGACTTAAGGAAGCTTATAATATATTACTTCAAAGTGGTAGCTTGACTTCAACATATTTAAGCGATGATGTGATTAGGAATCTTTATATTAAAAATTCAATTGAATTGGACTCATTTGACTCCTATTATTCTTTGGTTCCAAAAGAAGAATATAGTGGCAACCCCAAAACCCGTCTTGAAGAGAGAGATAAAAGAGAGGCAATTTTGAAGACGGATGTAGAAGAACTCACTCCCTTAATTGAGGACCTAGACTCAAGTAGAGTCAACAATCTTGATGAAGAGACGCTTGTTCGTAATCGAGATCTACTTTTAAAAAGAGTTGCTGACAATCGTTCGACCTTTAGTATTCGAATACGCATTGATATAGAGCAGGTACGAAGACAAAACCTCCAAGTAACTACTGAAGATATTGACAATTGGACGGATTCTGATTTCGAATACTTACTTGCCCAAATACTTCAAAGCGATAAACTACCTAAGAATACAGAAGTACGTTTTACTATAAAATATGGAAGCAAACTGAATTGGGAGACATTCAGTTTCAATAAAGAATAATTTTCGAAAGACATTCAGGAGTTCTCTTGTTTGTCTTTTTACTTAGCTTTTTGGTATAATGAACCAAGTATTAATTTAGAAAGATTTGTGGGTGTCAAACAGTCTACTAGCTTGTTTTTATTTGGACTTAGTTTCCACCCAAAGAGGTATTAGTGTCGTGTCTCAATCTTATATCAATGTTATCGGTGCAGGTTTGGCAGGGTCTGAAGCTGCTTACCAAATCGCAGAGCGTGGTATTCCGGTTAAACTCTATGAAATGCGTGGTGTCAAGTCAACACCTCAGCACAAAACAGACAATTTTGCGGAGTTAGTTTGTTCTAATTCCTTGCGCGGGGATGCTTTGACAAATGCCGTTGGACTCCTCAAGGAAGAAATGCGCCGCTTGGGTTCTGTCATCTTGGAATCTGCTGAGGCTACACGTGTTCCAGCTGGTGGTGCCCTTGCGGTGGATCGAGATGGTTTCTCCCAGATGGTGACTAAGAAAGTGGGCAACCACCCCTTGATTAAGGTGGTTCGTGATGAAATTACAGAATTGCCGACAGATGTTATTACAGTGGTCGCTACTGGTCCTTTAACCAGTGATGCCCTAGCTGAGAAGATTCATGCCCTTAATGATGGGGATGGATTTTATTTCTATGACGCGGCAGCACCTATTATCGATGTCAACACCATCGATATGAGTAAGGTCTATCTCAAGTCTCGTTATGACAAGGGAGAAGCAGCCTACCTCAACGCTCCAATGACCAAACAAGAATTTATGGATTTCCATGAAGCATTGGTCAATGCGGAAGAAGCCCCGCTCAATTCGTTTGAAAAAGAAAAGTACTTTGAAGGTTGTATGCCTATCGAAGTCATGGCTAAGCGTGGCATTAAAACCATGCTTTATGGTCCGATGAAACCAGTTGGTCTGGAGTATCCAGACGATTATACAGGCCCTCGTGACGGGGAGTTCAAAACACCGTATGCAGTTGTCCAGCTTCGTCAGGACAATGCGGCTGGTAGCCTCTACAATATCGTTGGTTTCCAAACCCACCTCAAATGGGGGGAGCAAAAGCGTGTTTTCCAAATGATTCCAGGTCTTGAAAACGCTGAGTTTGTCCGTTATGGGGTCATGCACCGCAATTCTTACATGGATTCACCAAATCTTCTTGAACAGACTTACCGTTCTAAGAAACAACCCAACCTCTTCTTTGCTGGTCAAATGACGGGAGTGGAAGGCTATGTTGAGTCAGCAGCTTCAGGCTTGGTTGCAGGAATTAACGCAGCTCGACTCTTCAAGGGTGAAAGTGAAGCTATCTTCCCAGAGACAACAGCGATTGGAAGTCTGGCGCATTACATCACCCATGCGGACAGCAAACATTTCCAACCAATGAATGTCAATTTTGGGATTATCAAGGAGTTAGAAGGAGAGCGTATCCGTGATAAAAAAGCTCGTTATGAAAAAATTGCAGAGCGTGCCCTTACCGACTTAGAGGAATTTTTAACGGTCTAATTTTTTTGAAAGAATTGCTCATGGTACTATAAAAATCTTAGAAATTGTGATAAAATAGGTAGGATGAAAAAAGGAGAGTAAAAATGGCGAACCCCAAGTATAAACGTATTTTAATCAAGTTATCAGGTGAGGCTCTTGCAGGTGAACGTGGCGTAGGGATTGATATCCAAACAGTTCAAAAAATTGCAAAAGAGATTCAAGAAGTTCATAGTCTAGGGATCGAAATTGCCCTTGTTATTGGTGGAGGAAATCTGTGGCGTGGGGAACCTGCTGCAGAAGCAGGAATGGACCGTGTTCAGGCGGATTACACTGGAATGCTTGGGACCGTTATGAATGCTCTTGTGATGGCAGATTCATTGCAGCAAGTTGGTGTTGATACGCGTGTGCAAACAGCTATTTCTATGCAACAAGTGGCTGAGCCTTACGTACGTGGACGTGCCCTTCGCCACCTTGAAAAAGGCCGTATCGTTATCTTTGGTGCTGGAATTGGTTCACCTTACTTCTCAACAGATACAACAGCGGCCCTTCGTGCGGCTGAAATTGAAGCAGATGCCATCCTTATGGCTAAAAATGGCGTAGATGGTGTTTACAATGCTGATCCGAAGAAAGACAAGACTGCCGTTAAGTTTGAAGAATTGACCCACCGTGACGTTATCAACAAAGGTCTTCGTATCATGGACTCAACAGCTTCCACCCTCTCTATGGACAACGACATTGACTTGGTGGTCTTCAACATGAACCAACCAGGTAACATCAAACGTGTCGTATTTGGTGAAAATATCGGAACAACAGTTTCAAACAATATCGAAGAAAAGGAATAAGAAAATTATGGCTAATGCAATTGTAGAAAAAGCTAAAGAGAGAATGACCCAGTCTCACCAATCACTTGCTCGTGAATTTGGCGGTATCCGTGCCGGTCGTGCCAACGCAAGCTTGCTAGACCGTATCCACGTAGAATACTATGGAGTCGAAACTCCTCTTAACCAAATCGCTTCAATTACCATTCCAGAAGCGCGTGTTTTGTTGGTAACACCATTTGACAAGTCTTCATTGAAAGACATCGAACGTGCCTTGAACGCTTCTGATCTTGGTATCACACCAGCTAACGACGGTTCTGTGATTCGCTTGGTTATCCCTGCTCTTACAGAAGAAACTCGTCGTGACCTTGCCAAAGAAGTGAAGAAGGTCGGTGAGAATGCTAAAGTGGCTGTCCGCAATATCCGTCGCGACGCTATGGACGAAGCCAAGAAACAAGAAAAAGCAAAAGAAATCACTGAAGACGAATTGAAGACTCTTGAAAAAGATATTCAAAAAGTAACAGACGACGCTGTGAAACACATTGACGACATGACTGCCAATAAAGAAAAAGAACTCTTGGAAGTCTAAAAATAAACAGAAAAACTCAGTTGGCATTGCTGGCTGAGTTTTATTCGAAAGAAGGAAATATGAATACAAATCTTGCAAGTTTTATCGTTGGACTCATCATCGATGAAAATGACCGTTTTTACTTTGTGCAGAAGGATGGTCAAACCTATGCACTTGCCAAGGAAGAAGGGCAACATACAGTAGGGGATACGGTCAAAGGTTTTGCCTACACGGATATGAAGCAAAAACTCCGCCTGACAACCTTAGAAGTGACTGCCACTCAGGACCAATTTGGTTGGGGAACTGTAACAGAAGTTCGTAAGGACTTGGGTGTCTTTGTGGATACCGGTCTACCTGACAAGGAAATCGTAGTGTCACTAGATATCCTTCCTGAACTCAAGGAACTCTGGCCAAAGAAGGGGGATCAACTCTACATCCGTCTTGAAGTGGACAAGAAAGACCGAATCTGGGGCCTCTTGGCTTATCAGGAAGACTTCCAGCGTCTGGCTCGTCCTGCTTACAACAACATGCAGAATCAAAACTGGCCAGCCATTGTTTATCGTCTCAAGCTGTCAGGGACTTTTGTTTACCTACCAGAGAATAACATGCTTGGTTTCATTCACCCAAGTGAGCGCTACGCAGAGCCACGTTTAGGACAAGTATTAGAAGCGCGTGTCATTGGTTTCCGTGAGGTTGACCGCACTCTGAACCTCTCCCTTAAACCACGTTCTTTTGAGATGTTGGAAAATGATGCCCAGATGATTTTGACTTACTTGGAAAGCAATGGCGGTTTTATGACCTTGAATGATAAGTCATCTCCTGAGGATATCAAGGCAACCTTTGGCATTTCTAAAGGTCAGTTCAAGAAAGCACTCGGTGGTTTGATGAAGGCTGGCAAAATCAAGCAAGACCAGTTTGGTACAGAGTTGATTTAAACCTTATAGACATGATAAAGAAACTTGAAGAAATGAGTTTAGAGGAACTCTGGCAACTTTTTCCTATTTTTCTAGTAGAGCACAAGTCAGAGTGGAAAGACTGGTATGAATTTGAAAAAACAAGTCTGAAAAAAATATTGGGTGCCAATGTTATTCAAAGAATAGAGCATATCGGTAGCACTGCTATCCCTAATATTTGGGCCAAAAATATCGTCGATATTCTGCTAGAAGTAGGTAGAAAAGAGGATTTAGCAAGAGTTAGGGATTTATTGGTGAAGAATGGTTGGCTACTGATGTCGGAGAGTCCTAACAGGATTTCGCTAAATAAAGGATATACAGAGCAGGGATTTGCTGAGAAAGTTTATCATTTACATTTGCGAATGACGGGAGATCATGACGAGATTTATTTTAGAGATTATCTCTGCCAGCATCCAGATATTGCCCAAGCGTATCAGGAATTAAAACTAAGTTTATGGAAAAAATTTGAACACAATCGAGACGCCTATACAGATGCGAAAACGGATTTTATAAACCACTACGTTTCAGAGGCTAAGTCCAGTAATTTTCAAAAATCAGAAAAGTGTCATCAAAAAACTCTTGATAGGAGAAAGAATTGAGAAAATCATTTTACACTTGGCTCATGACTGAGCGCAATCCTAAAAGTAATAGTCCCAAAGCCATTTTGGCAGACCTCGCTTTTGAGGAGTCAGCCTTCCCAAAACACACGGATGATTTTGATGAGGTGAGTCGCTTTTTGGAGGAGCATGCCAGTTTCTCTTTTAACCTAGGAGATTTTGATGCCATCTGGCAAGAATACTTAGAACACTAGAGACAATGAGATGAGGCTAGTATTTTATTGTTCTCTTTGCTATAATAAAAAGAAATAAACGGATTAGAGAGGTTCTTTATTTGAAGGAACATTCAATAGACATTCAACTGAGTCATCCAGATGACCTGTTTCATCTTTTTGGATCCAATGAGCGCCATCTTCGTTTAATGGAAGAAGAGCTCGATGTGGTGATTCATGCCCGTACGGAGATTGTCCAGGTTTTGGGAGAAGAGACTGCCTGTGAGGAAGCCCGTCAGGTTATCCAGGCTTTGATGGTCTTGGTGAATCGAGGAATGACGGTTGGCACACCAGATGTGGTCACTGCGATTAGCATGGTCAAAAACGATGAAATCGACAAGTTTGTCGCCCTTTACGAAGAAGAAATTATCAAGGACAATACTGGGAAACCGATCCGTGTCAAAACTTTGGGTCAAAAGCTTTATGTGGATAGTGTCAAACAGCATGATGTGACCTTTGGAATCGGACCTGCAGGGACAGGGAAGACCTTTCTTGCAGTGACCTTGGCAGTGACTGCCCTTAAACGTGGGCAAGTCAAGCGGATTATCCTCACTCGACCAGCAGTGGAAGCAGGTGAGAGTCTAGGTTTTCTTCCGGGTGATCTCAAGGAGAAGGTCGATCCTTACCTTCGACCTGTTTACGATGCCTTGTATCAGATTCTCGGAAAAGATCAAACGACCCGTCTCATGGAGCGTGAGATTATCGAAATCGCGCCCCTTGCCTACATGCGTGGTCGGACCTTGGATGATGCCTTTGTTATTCTCGATGAGGCGCAAAATACGACCATCATGCAGATGAAGATGTTCTTGACTCGTTTAGGTTTTAATTCTAAGATGATTGTCAATGGAGATATTAGTCAGATTGACCTGCCACGAAATGTCAAGTCCGGTTTGATTGATGCCCAAGAAAAGCTCAAGAATATTCACCAAATCGACTTTGTTCATTTTTCAGCTAAGGATGTGGTTCGCCATCCAGTTGTCGCTCAGATTATCCGAGCCTATGAACCAGCTCCAGTTAAAAATGAAGAGAAGAACGAAGAAACAGAATAGCAAAAAGAGCAGTTCAGATGAAACTGCTCTTTATCGTATCTGTGTTAACTAGTTAATGTTTTTAGACAAGTTCATCAATCGAAGTGTGATCCTTATCTAGCCCTTGAGCAACTGGAAGACTAGTCAAGTAACCTTGGTAAGTTGTAACTCCTTCACGTAAGCCTTGATCTTCAGTGATTGCCTTCTTAAAACCTTTTCCTGCTAAGGCTTCGATGTAAGGAAGGGTGACATTGGTCAGGGCAATGGTCGAAGTACGGGCAACCGCACCAGGGATATTGGCAACGGCATAGTGGAGAACACCATGTTTTTCATAGACAGGTTCATCGTGCGTTGTCACACGGTCAGCTGTTTCGATAACACCACCTTGGTCAACAGCAACGTCAACGATGACAGAGCCTGGACGCATTTGTTTGACCATCTCATCTGTCACCAGTTTCGGAGCTTTAGCACCAGGGATGAGAACGGCTCCAATCACCACATCAGCGTTTTTCACACTTGCTTCGATGTTGAAAGAATTGGACATAAGAGTTTGGATTTGGTTTCCGAAGACTTCTTCTAGAACTGAGAGTCGTTTGGCACTGATATCTAAAATAGTCACTTGTGCACCAAGTCCAAGGGCGATGCGGGCAGCATGCGTACCGACGACACCGCCACCGATGATGGTTACTTTTCCTTTTGGAACACCCGGTACACCACCAAGTAGGACACCAGAGCCGCCAGCTTGTTTGGTAAGGAAGTGGGCTCCGATTTGAACTGCCATACGACCGGCAACTTCACTCATAGGAACGAGGAGTGGTAGGTGACCTAGGGAGTCACGGACAGTCTCATAGGCAATTCCTGTTGTTTTTGCTGCTAGCATGGCATCTGCTAACTCTGGAGCAGCAGCCATGTGCAAGTAGGTGAAGAGGAGAAGATCGTCGCGCAAATAGCCATATTCAGAAGCTAGTGGTTCTTTTACTTTCACGACTAACTCAGCTGCCCAAGCTTCAGCAGCAGTAGCGACAATCTCAGCACCTTGCTTTTGATAGTCCGCATCAGTAAAGCCTGAACCGAGACCAGCATTTGTTTCGATGAGGACGCGGTGACCACGGCTAACTAAGCTATAAACACCAGCAGGTGTGAGGGCAACACGGTTTTCATTGTTCTTAATTTCTTTTGGAATTCCGATTAACATAGAGATAACCTACCTTTCAATTGACGGTATTGTTTTAGTTGTCACATTCCAGTTCATAAATGAAAAATGTGATGGTTTTATTGTATATGAAACCGCTTTAAAAAGCAAGAAAAACTTGTTGTAACTTCTTTTTTATGCTAGACTGATAGAAAATATTTTTGAATGGTGGAAACGTATGGAATCACCCTTTTTAAAACTAGCCCAGTATCCAATAGTGGAGACTGAGCGTTTAGTGCTCCGACCTGTAACTTTGGATGATGCAGAAGCTATGTTTGAGTATGCCTCAGACAGAGAAAATACACGCTACACTTTTCCAACCAACCAAAGCTTGGAAGAAACCAAGAATAACATAGCTCAGTTCTACTTGGCTAATCCCTTGGGACGCTGGGGGATCGAACTAAAAAGCAATGGTCAGTTTATCGGAACCATTGATTTGCACAAGATTGATCCTGTTTTTAAGAAGGCAGCTATTGGCTACATTATCAATAAAAAGTATTGGAATCAAGGATTGACGACAGAAGCCAATCGTGCGGTGATTGAGCTGGCTTTTGAGAAGATAGGGATGAATAAGTTGATAGCTGTTCATGACAAAGCAAATCCAGCTTCTGGTAGAGTGATGGAGAAGTCCGGTATGCGTTATTCTCATGACGAAGAGTATGCAGCTCTTGATCTGCATGAGGAAGGTCGAATCGTTACAAGAGTTCATTATGTCTTGACCAAGGAAGACTATTTTGCAAATAAATAAGCAGTTGAAAAGAAATTTTCGACTGTTTTTTCTTCCTCTTACGAATAATCAAAGAGAGGAGAAAATATGGAAGCAATTATCGAGAAAATCAAAGAGTATAAAATCATTGTCATCTGTGCAGGTTTGGGTCTGGCCTTAGGCGGCTTTTTTCTGCTAAAACCAAGTTCACAAACATCTGTGAAAGAAACAAATTTGCAGGCTGAAGTTGCAGCCGTTTCAAGGGATTCATCGTCTGAAAAAGAAGTGAAGAAGGAAGAAAAGGAAGAGTCCCCTGAACAAGATTTGATTACAGTAGATGTCAAAGGTGCTGTTAAATCGCCGGGGATCTATGATTTGCCAGTAGGGAGTCGAGTCCATGATGCCGTTCAGAAGGCAGGTGGCTTGACAGAGCAAGCAGATAGTAAGTCGCTCAATCTAGCTCAGAAAGTTAGTGACGAGGCTCTGGTCTATGTCCCGAGTAAGGGGGAAGAAGTAGCTAGTCAGCAGACCGCCTCTGGAACGACTTCTTCGACAAGTAAAGAAAAGAAGGTCAATCTCAACAAGGCCAGCCTAGAAGAACTCAAACAGGTCAAAGGACTTGGAGGGAAACGAGCTCAGGACATTATCGACCATCGTGAGGCAAATGGCAAATTCAAGTCGGTAGACGAACTCAAGAAGGTCTCTGGTATTGGTGCAAAGACCATAGAAAAGTTAAAAGACTATGTTACAGTGGATTAAGACTCTTCCTATCCCCTTAATCTATCTGGGTTTTTTGTTACTTTGGCTTTACTATGCCATTTTCTCAGCGTCCTATCTTGCTTTACTAGGCTTTGTTTTTTTGCTGATCTGCCTCTTTTTTCAATTTCCTTGGAAATCTGCAGGCAAAGTTCTAGCGATTTGTAGTTGTTTTGGAGTCTGGTTTCTATTTCAAACTTGGCACCAGACACAAGCTAGTCAAAACTTAGTCGCTTATGTTGAAAAGGTGAGGGTTTTACCAGATACTATCAAAGTCAATGGAGATAGCATGTCCTTTCGTGGCAAGGCTGACGGCCGTACCTTCCAAGTTTACTATAAACTCCAGTCCGAGGAGGAGAAAGAGCACTTTCAAGCCTTGACAGATATTTATGAGATAGAACTAGAAGGAAAACTGTCCGAGCCAGAAGGGCAGAGAAATTTTGGTGGATTTGACTATCAATCCTATCTGAAAACTCAAGGAATTTACCAAACTTTGACTATCAAGAGTATCCAGTCAATGAAACAGGTTAGCAGTTGGGATATTGGTGAAAACCTATCAAGCCTACGTCGAAAGGCTGTAGTTTGGATCAAGACGAACTTTCCAGATCCTATGCGCAACTACATGACAGGTCTTCTGCTGGGACATTTGGATACCGACTTTGAAGAGATGAATGAGCTTTATTCCAGTCTAGGAATTATCCACCTTTTTGCATTGTCGGGTATGCAGGTAGGTTTCTTTATGGATGCCTTTAAGAAACTCCTCTTGCGATTGGGATTAACTCAAGAAAAGTGGAAATGGTTGGCTTATCCATTCTCTTTGGTCTATGCAGGGTTGACAGGATTCTCAGCTTCGGTCATCCGCAGTCTCTTGCAAAAGTTACTAGCCCAACATGGTGTTAAGGGCTTGGACAATTTTGCCTTGACGGTTCTTGTCCTCTTTATCATTATGCCCAACTTTTTCCTAACGGCAGGAGGTGTCTTGTCCTGTGCTTACGCTTTTATCTTGACCATGACAAGCAAAGAAGGGGAGGGGCTCAAGGCTGTTGCCAGAGAAAGTCTAGTCATTTCCTTGGGAATATTGCCCGTTCTATCCTTCTATTTTGCAGAATTTCAGCCTTGGTCTATCCTTTTGACCTTTGTATTTTCCTTTCTTTTTGATTTGATTTTCTTACCACTCTTATCTATCTTGTTCGCCTTTTCTTTTGTCTATCCTGCCGTTCAATTTAACCTTATCTTTGAATGGTTGGAGAGCATCATTCGTTTGGTATCGCAGATGGCAAGTAGGCCCTTGGTCTTTGGACAACCAAGTTCCTTGGTTTTAATGTTACTGCTTATTTCCCTAGCCTTGGTCTATGATATGAGAAAAAACTTCAAAAGACTAGCAATACTAGGCTTGTTTGTCGTGGGTCTCTTTTTCTTGACCAAGCATCCGCTGGAAAATGAAATTACCATGCTGGATATAGGGCAAGGGGAAAGTATTTTTCTACGGGATGTGACTGGTAAAACCATCCTCATAGATGTGGGTGGTAAAGCAGAAACCGACAAGAAAATCGAGGATTGGCAAAAAAAGGCGACGAGTAGCAATGCCCAGCGAACCCTGATTCCCTATCTAAAAAGTCGCGGAGTAGCCAAGATTGACCAGCTGATTTTGACCAACACAGAGAAGGAACATGTTGGAGATTTGCTGGAGGTGACCAAGGCTTTCCAAGTCGGGGAGATTTTAGTATCAAAAGGAAGTCTGACACAGAAGGAATTTGTGGCAGAACTACAAGCGACTAACACCAAGGTGCAAAGTGTGACGACAGGGGAGAATTTACCGATTTTTGGCGGTTACTTAGAAGTTCTATCTCCAAAAAAAATTGGAGAAGTTAGTCCCGATGATACCCTTGTTCTTTATGGAAAACTCTTGGATAAGCACTTTCTCTTTACTGGAAACCTGAAGGAGAAGGGAGAGAAGGAACTTTTAAAGCAACACCCTACCTTAGAGGTGGATGTCTTGAAAGCTGGCCAGCATGGTGCTAAAACATCATCAAATCCAGCTTTTCTGGAAAAACTTAAACCAGAAATTACACTCATCTCAGTTGGAAAGAACAATCGTGTGAAGCTCCCCCATCAGGAGACATTGACACGACTAGAAGGAATCAAGAGTAAGATTTACCGAACTGATCAGCAAGGAGCCATTCGCTTTAAAGGATGGAAGAGTTGGCAAATAGAAAGCGTTCGTTAGGAAGAAAAATGTTATATATTAGTAAAATAAACTAAAATCTGTTGCATAATACTGAGAAAAACGATATAATGAAAGTGTTTTCAATAGTAATGATATAAATGCAATGAAAACATAAAAATCAGCAAAAGTCGTTTTATTAGCTAGTTTATTATCTATTGGTCTTTTTCAGTCCAGTGTATCTGCTGTGACAGTCACTAAAAGTTATTGATATGATTGGAATACCGCTTGGAAGTTTAGTATGAATTACCACGGACATAAATATGTAAACATTTCAAGATGGTCTGCTTATTACTCTACGATGACTATAAAGTTGGTCTGATTGGCATTCTGTTCGTTATGAGGTCATAAACTACTATACTTACGGATATTAATAGTTAAACGTTTAGAAGAAGGAGGGCTGGATATGATAACTCTTACTCATGTTACCTTAAAAACGCGACAAGTCATCTTACAAGATGTTGATTTCACATTTGAAAAGGGCAGGATTTATGGCCTTCTTGCTATCAATGGCTCGGGAAAGACGACACTATTCCGCGCTATTAGCAAGCTGCTTCCCCTTAGTAGTGGACATATCGCAGCCTCTCCTTCTTTGTTTTATTATGAGAGCGTTGAATGGCTGGATGGAAACTTAAGTGGGATGGACTACCTTCGTCTCATAAAAAACATCTGGAAGTCAGACCTAAACTTGGGGGACGAAATCGCCTATTGGGAAATGTCTGACTATATCAACCTTCCCATCCGCAAGTATTCCTTAGGCATGAAGCAACGCTTGGTGATTGCCATGTATTTCCTCAGTCAGGCGAAATGCTGGCTCATGGATGAGGTAACAAATGGTTTAGACGAATATTATCGACAGAAGTTTTTTGATAGGCTGGCACAAATCGATAGAAAAGAACAGCTGGTTCTTTTGAGTTCCCACTACAAAGAGGAGTTAGTGGAGATTTGCGATAGCATGGTAACCATTCGTCAGGGGCAGATAGAAGAGGTTCCGTTATGAAAGATATTAGCCTATTTTTATTAAAGAAAGTTTTCAAAAGTCGTTTAAACTGGATTATCTTACTTTTATTTGCATCTGTACTCGGTGTTACCTTTTATTTAAATAGTCAGACTGCAAACTCACACAGCTTGGAGAGCGAGTTGGAAACCCGTCTTGTAAAAGATGAGAGAGTCATCAATGGATATGAAGAGAAACTCTCCCAAATATCTGACACCAGCTCGGAGGAATACCAGTTTGCTAAAAGTAATTTAGAATCGCAAAAAAATCTTTTGAAGCGAAAGACAGAAATTCTGAATTTATTAAAAGAAGGGCGCTGGAAAGAAGCCTACTATTTGCAGTGGCAAGATGAAGAGAAGAATTATGAAGTTATGTCAAATCAACCGACTTCTAGCTCTGAATTTAAAATGTCAGTTGACCGCCAACGAAAGATTTACCAAGCCCTGTATCCCTTAAACATAAAAGCACATATTTTGGAGTTTCCGACCCACGGGATTGATCAGATTGTCTGGATTTTAGAGACGATCATCCCGACCTTGTTTGTGATTGCTATTATCTTTATGCTAACACAACTGTTCGCAGAAAGATATCAAAATAATCTCGATACAGCTCAGTTATATCCTTTTTCAAAAGTGACATTTGCCATGTCCTCTCTTGGAGTTGGGGTGGGTTATGTAACCGTGCTGTTTATCGGAATCTGTGGCTTTTCTTTTCTAGTGGGAAGTCTGATAAGTGGTTTTGGACAGTTAGATTATCCCTACCCAATCTATAGCTTAGCGAATCAAGAGGTAACTATTGGGAAGATACAGGATGTGTTATTTCCTAGCTTGCTCTTAACTTTCTTAGCATTTATTGTCATTGTGGAAGTCGTCTACTTGATTGCTTACTTTTTCAAGCAAAAAATGCCTGTCCTCTTTCTTTCCCTCATTGGGATTGTTGGCTTATTGTTTGGTATCCAAACGATCCAGCCTCTTCAGAGTATTGCACATCTGATTCCCTTTACTTACTTGCGTTCAGTAGAGATTTTATCTGGAAGATTACCTAAGCAAATTGATAATATCAATCTAAATTGGAGCATGGGGATGGTCTTACTTCCTTGCCTGATTATCCTTTTGTTAGTGGGTATTCTATTTATTGAAAGATGGGGAAGTTCACGTAAAAAGGAAGTCGTTAATTGCTCTTAGCATTCCTATACGGAAGGTGAGGAAAAAACTAACACAGGGAGGGAACCAACAAGGTTCTCTCTTTTTGATGCGGACATCAAGAAGAAAACAGAAAGTTTTTTGAAAAAACGACTTTTTATCTTGACAAGGGATAGAAAACTTGGTATCATATAAAAGTTGAGAAAAGCAGAAGTGAGAGCTTCTCGCCTTGTGACATCAAGTTGCCTGGCCCTACGGATGAAAAGTTTCTAAGAAACGCTATCATAACGTGCGGGCTTGTATCATTACAGGCCCGTTCTTGTTTTTCTCTAATAATAAAAAAGAGGTGAAAACCATAGCAAAGCAAGACTTATTCATCAATGATGAAATTCGTGTACGTGAAGTTCGCTTGATCGGTCTTGAGGGAGAACAGCTAGGCATTAAGCCACTCAGCGAAGCACAAGCATTGGCTGATAGTGCAAATGTTGACTTGGTATTGATTCAACCCCAAGCAAAACCGCCTGTTGCTAAAATTATGGACTACGGTAAGTTCAAATTTGAGTACCAGAAAAAGCAAAAAGAGCAACGCAAAAAACAAAGCGTTGTGACCGTGAAAGAAGTTCGTTTGAGCCCAGTTATCGATAAGGGTGATTTCGAAACGAAACTTCGCAATGCTCGCAAGTTCCTTGAAAAAGGGAACAAAGTTAAGGTATCCATTCGCTTTAAAGGGCGTATGATCACCCATAAAGAGATTGGTGCAAAAGTTTTAGCCGAGTTTGCTGAAGCAACACAAGATATTGCAATCATCGAACAACGTGCTAAAATGGATGGACGCCAAATGTTCATGCAGTTGGCGCCAGCAACTGACAAAAAATAATTGTCAGAAAGTTAAATAAAGGAGAAAAAATCATGCCAAAACAAAAAACACACCGCGCATCAGCTAAACGTTTCAAACGTACAGGTTCTGGTGGACTTAAACGTTTCCGTGCTTACACTTCTCACCGTTTCCACGGAAAAACTAAGAAACAACGTCGTCATCTTCGTAAAGCATCTATGGTGCATTCAGGAGATTTCAAACGTATCAAAGCAATGCTTACTCGCTTGAAATAATAGCCTAATAGTAAGTAAACAATTCTAGGAAATATTTGGAGGAAATAAAACATGGCACGTGTTAAAGGTGGCGTTGTATCACGCAAACGTCGTAAACGTATTCTTAAATTAGCAAAAGGTTACTATGGAGCTAAACACATCTTGTTCCGTACTGCAAAAGAACAAGTAATGAACTCTTACTACTATGCATACCGTGACCGTCGTCAGAAAAAACGTGACTTCCGCAAATTGTGGATCACTCGTATCAATGCGGCAGCTCGTTTGAACGGACTTTCATACTCACAATTGATGCATGGTTTGAAATTGGCTGAAATCGAAGTTAACCGTAAAATGCTTGCTGACTTGGCTGTTAACGATGCAGCAGCTTTCACAGCTCTTGCAGATGCAGCTAAAGCAAAACTTGGTAAATAATAGTTGATAAGGCTGGTACAGGATTGTCCCAGTCTTTTTAAAAAAATAAAGGGGAATAATATGGCTTCAAAAATGCTACACACTTGCTTGCGAGTAGAAAACCTTGAAAAATCTATCGCATTTTATCAAGATGCTTTTGGTTTTAAAGAATTGCGTCGCAGAGATTTTCCAGACCATGCCTTCACGATTGTCTATCTAGGACTTGATGGTGATGACTACGAGTTGGAGTTGACCTATAACTATGACCACGGTCCTTATGTGGTAGGTGATGGCTTTGCCCATATTGCCCTCAGTACACCTGACCTTGAGGCGCTTCATCAAGAACATAGCGCGAAGGGCTATGAGGTTACAGCGCCTAATGGACTTCCAGGAACTCAACCAAACTATTACTTTGTCAAGGATCCTGATGGCTACAAGGTTGAAGTCATTCGTGAAAAATAATCCAGTAAGGTCAAGTAGAATGTTCGTTTTCTACTTGACTTTTTTTCTTTGAAAGAGTATACTAATACAAATTTAACCTTTAAGGGGAGTCCAGAGAGACTCACAAGGTGTCAGATAAAAGTGATAGGGAACTCTCTGTGGAGACTTTTTAAGTGTGCGCATGAGTTCTGTCCTATCTCGACTGAGACCTTGCTATTGCAAGGTCTTTTCTTTATCTGATCCCCTTAAAATTTAAGGAGGAAAATCATGAATCCCACATGTAAGAAGCGTTTGGGTGCGATTCGTTTGGAAACCATGAAGGTGGTTGCACAGGAGGAAATTGCGCCAGCAATCTTTGAATTAGTCCTAGAAGGGGAGATGGTTGAAGCGATGCGAGCAGGTCAATTTCTACATTTGCGTGTGCCTGATGATGCCCATCTCTTGCGTCGTCCTATTTCAATTTCGTCTATTGACAAGGCTAAGAAGCAGTGTCGGCTCATTTATCGGATTGAAGGTGCTGGGACAGCTATTTTTTCAACATTAAGTCAGGGTGATACACTTGATGTGATGGGACCTCAGGGGAACGGTTTTGACTTGTCTGATCTGGACGACCAGAGCCAAGTTCTTCTCGTTGGTGGGGGGATTGGTGTTCCGCCCTTGCTTGAGGTAGCCAAGGAATTGTATGCGCGTGGGGTGAAAGTAGTAACAGTTCTCGGTTTTGCTAACAAGGATGCTGTTATTCTCGAAAAGGAATTGGCCCAATATGGTCAGGTCTTTGTAACGACAGATGATGGTTCTTATGGCATCAAGGGAAATGTGTCAGTCGTCATCAATGAATTAGAAAATCAGTTTGACGCCGTCTACTCATGTGGGGCTCCAGGAATGATGAAGTACATCAATCAAAGGTTTTATGACCACCCAAGAGCCTATCTATCTCTAGAATCTCGTATGGCTTGTGGGATGGGAGCTTGCTATGCCTGTGTCCTAAAAGTGCCAGATAGTGAGACTGTCAGTCAACGAGTCTGTGAAGATGGCCCTGTTTTTCGCACAGGGACAGTTGTATTATAAGGAGAAAGTCATGACTACAAATCGTTTACAAGTTTCTCTACCTGGCTTGGATTTGAAAAATCCCATCATTCCAGCATCAGGCTGTTTTGGTTTTGGTCAAGAATATGCCAAGTACTATGATTTAGACCTTTTAGGATCTATTATGATCAAGGCGACGACAGTTGAACCGCGTTTTGGCAATCCAACTCCCAGAGTTGCAGAGACCCCTGCTGGTATGCTCAATGCAATCGGCTTGCAAAATCCGGGTTTAGAAGCTGTTTTGGCTGAAAAACTGCCTTGGCTGGAAAGAGAGTATCCTACGCTTCCCATCATCGCCAATGTTGCAGGCTTTTCAAAACAAGAGTATGCTTCCATTTCTCAGGGAATTTCCAAGGCTGCAAATGTAAAAGCTATCGAGCTTAATATCTCCTGTCCGAATGTGGATCATGGCAATCATGGACTTTTGATTGGGCAAGATCCTGATCTGGCTTATGAAGTGGTAAAAGCAGCTGTGGAAGCTTCCCATGTGCCAGTTTATGTCAAGTTAACCCCTAGTGTGACAGATGTTGTCACCATTGCCAAAGCCGCAGAAGATGCGGGAGCAAGTGGCTTAACCATGATCAATACTCTAGTCGGTATGCGCTTTGACCTCAAAACCAGAAAGCCAATCCTAGCCAATGGAACAGGTGGAATGTCTGGACCAGCAGTCTTTCCAGTAGCCCTCAAACTCATCCGCCAAGTCGCCCAAACAACCGACCTTCCCATCATTGGAATGGGAGGAGTGGATTCGGCTGAAGCAGCGATAGAAATGTATCTGGCTGGGGCATCTGCCATCGGAGTTGGAACAGCCAACTTTACCAATCCTTACGCCTGTCCTTATATCATCGAAAATCTGCCAAAAGTCATGGACAAGTATGGCATTAGCAGTTTGGAAGAACTACGCAAGGAAGTCAAAGCCAGTCTGAGATAAGCTAGTCTTTCCTTATCGTCAACAAGAAATAGAATCTTCATCAATTTGTAATATTTTCGTTAGTCAACTATGTTACAATAGGTTTTATAAAATAGTAATAGTGTAGATAGTTTTCTACTGAGGAGAATAAAATGAAGAAGATACTACTTGCAAGTACTGTCGTTCTTTCTATGGCAGGATTTGCAAAGACATCTGTATATGCTGAAGAATCTCAGGTTACGAAAAAAACTCAGACCACAGATGTAGTCGAGAAAAAAGAGGAAGCTGCTCCCAAGAAAGAAGTTTCTCAAGTGGAGCCCAAGAAAGAGCCGGTTGTAAAAGAGGAAAATTCTTCTAAAGATGACTCATCCAAAAAGGAAAAAAAAGAGGAAGTTATCAAGGAAGGTTGGCAGAAAGAACAAGGAAACTGGCGTTTTTATGAAAATAACCAGCCTGTCGTAAACTGGAAAAAAATTAGTGGTACTTGGTATTACTTTGATAAAAATGGCATTATGCTCAGTAATACTATAATTGATGATTACCTTGTCAAAGGTAACGGTGCTATGGCGGAAAACGATTGGGTGAAAATATCTGACCAATGGTACTATGCCACAGCTTCAGGCAAAATTTCTCGCAACAAATGGGAAAAGATTGAAGGCAGTTGGTATTACTTTGATAAAGATGGTGTCATGCTTAGCCGTACTATCTACAATGACTATCTCTTCCAAGGTAGTGGTGCCATGGCAGAAAATGATTGGGTGAAAATATCTGACAAGTGGTACTATGCCACAGCTTCAGGCAAGATTTCTCGTGACAAATGGGAAAAGATTGAAGGTTCTTGGTATTACTTTGATAAGGATGGTGTCATGCTTAGTCGCACCATCTATAATGACTATCTTTTCCAAGGTAGTGGTGCCATGGCAGAAAATGATTGGGTGAAAATATCTGACAAGTGGTACTATGCTACAGCTTCAGGCAAGATTTCCCGCAATAAATGGGAAAAAATCAAAGGAACATGGTACTATTTCAATAGCGATGGTGTGATGGCAAGTAGCCAGTGGAAAAGTGACTACTATCTGAAAGATAGTGGCGCTATGGCGGAAAAAGAGTGGATTTTTGATAAATCCTACAATAGCTGGTTCTACTTGAAATCAGGTGGGGCCTATGCTTCCCGTGAATGGATTGGTTCATACTACCTTAAATCTGGTGGCTATATGGCCAAAAATGAATGGATTTTTGACAAAGATTACGATGCTTGGTACTATCTAAAAGATGATGGTCGATATGTAACAGGTACTTTTACGATCAAAGGTAAAGAGTATTCCTTCCAGAATAATGGGAAGTGGATCTCAGAGGCAAAATATTACAAAGTGAAACCGATTACTGCTTATGTTTATAGCGCTTCTGGTGAAAGATTGAGTTATGTATCCAAAGGAACTATCGTCTCACTTGGAGATGTCCAATCTAAAAAAGATAGTCAAATACCAGTCAATATTTCTGGTTTATCCGGCTTCATGAATAAAAGTGATTTAGTAGCTATTGATAAAGATAGTGAATTTGTCCCTCATTATACAAGTGATGGCAAGTATTTTTACCATGAGTTGTCACCTTATGTAAGTCTCCGTGTTGCGCCACATAGCTCAGCTATGACTATTGGTAAGAAATATTATTCAACTGATGGAATTCATTTTGATGGCTTTACCATTGAAAACCCCTTCCTCTTTAGAAATTTGACTAAACCAAGTAATTACAGCGCAGCTGAATTGGATAAAGTTTATTCTTTGATGAATATTCGGGATAGTCGTCTCGCTGGTAAGGGTGCTATTTTTAAGGAAGCTGAGAAACGCTATGGTGTAAATGCTCTTTACTTGATGGCGCATAGTGCACTCGAGAGTGCTTGGGGTCGGAGCCAGATTGCCAAGGATAAGAATAACTTCTTTGGAATTGCAGCTTATGATTCGAGCCCGTATACCTCAGCCAAAAAATTTGATGATGTGGACAAGGGGATTCTCGGTGCGGCTAAGTGGATTCGTGAAAATTACATTGACTATGGCAGAGACCACCTTGGAAACAAAGCAACTGGAATGAATGTTCGCTATGCTTCTGACCCATACTGGGGAGAGAAAATTGCCAGTATCATGATGACTATTAATAGCAAACTTGGCGGAAAAGACTAATCAAAAGAAATCAACGGTAACTACTGAAAAGTGGTTATCGTTTTGTTTTGGGCATTGAAGTGAAAATGGTATAATAACAGCTTCTTTATTCTTGAACAATTAACAAAATGATAGTAAAATGTAAGAGAAGATGTTAATCTAATTACTATATGAAAACAAAGGAGACTTTTATGAAAAAGCTACTATCCTTCTCAATCGCCTTGCTTTCGATCACAACACTAGTTGCTTGTTCTGGACATAAGGCGGAATCAAAGGTCCCAGAAGAAAAAATTGAACAGAAGCAAATCAAGTTTGATGAGAAGTTGTTTAAAGAAGCCGGACTCTTGCCTTTTAAAAATGAGAAGCAACTAGAACTTGGGGAATTGGATTCTAAATCACGCGCAACGGGTGCTCATATTCAACTTAAGGACAGCGATGAGCCAACTGAGAAGAGAGAGCCTAAGATAAGTTATAATCCGGTTGGTTGGCACAACTATAATTTTTATTATGGAGATGGCTCTAAAAAGGCTTGGTTGATGAATCGAGGCCACTTAATTGGTTACCAGTTTAGCGGATTGAACGATGAAAAGAAAAACTTGGTTCCGATGACTAACTGGCTCAATGCTGGTACATATTATGGTACAGATAATACAAATCAAGAAAGTATGCTTTATTATGAAAATCGATTGGACTCATGGTTGGCCAATCACCCAAACTACTATCTTGATTATAAGGTGACCCCAATCTATCAAAAAGATGAACTGATTCCGAGACAGATTGAATTGCAGTATGTGGGAATAGATGAAAATGGTAAACTCTTGGAAATCAAGTTGGGTGGTAGTAAGGAAAAGGTTGATCAGTATTCGGTGACGCATGTCGTTTTAGACAATGTTTCAGCTAATGCGGAAATCAATTACTTAGATGGTACGGCTAAAAATACAGTCGAAAACAAAGAAGAAAAAGCTAAGAAGGAAGCTGAGGAAAAAGCCAAGAAAGAGGCTGAAGAAAAAGAAGCCGCTGAAAAGAAAGCAAAAGAAGAAGAACAGGAAAAAGCTCGCCAAGCCGCACAAGAAAAGGAAGAAAGCCAGGAATCAAACTCGCCATCTACAAATTCAGGTGGCTACTTTAGAGATAAAAACGGAAGATGGCACAGACCAAATGGTAAATTTGCTTCCAAGAAAGAAATTAGAGAAGCCGGATTGCAGTGGTAGGAAGAAATTTAGTAGATATACAGTCAAAAAGCCGTTGGAAAACGGTTTTTTGTTATAATTAAATTAAGAATGTAGAATTAAAGGAGAAAAATTTGATGAGATACATAACTCTTGGTCAAGATGACAAAGAATTATCAGAAATTGTTCTCGGAATGATGAGAATAAAAGATAAGTCTGTAAAAGAAGTTGAAGAGCTTGTAGAAACAGCACTTTCTGTTGGAATCAATGCTTTTGACTTGGCTGATATTTATGGTCGTGGTCGTTGTGAAGAACTGTTAGGTATTGTCCTAAAAAATCGTCCAGATTTAAGAGAAAAGATGTGGATTCAGTCCAAATGTGGCATTCGCATTGAAGAATTTACCTATTTTGATTTTTCTAAGGACTATATTATAAAATCAGTTGACGGAATTTTGCAAAGATTGAAGATTGATCATCTAGATAGCTTGCTTCTTCATCGACCAGATGCTTTGATGGAATCTGACCAAGTAGCAGAAGCCTTTGATCTTCTTTATAAACAAGGTAAGGTCCGAGATTTTGGAGTTTCTAATCAAAATCCTATGATGATGGAGTTGCTTAAAAAAGATGTCAAGCAGCCGTTAGCTGTTAATCAGCTACAATTGAGTGCGGCTTTTACTCCAGGATTCGAATCAGGTTTTCATGTTAATATGGAAGATAGTCAAGCAACTATGCGAGATGGCAGCGTTTTTGAATATTGCAAATTACACGATGTGGTCATTCAAGCATGGTCTGTCTTACAATTCGGGTATTTTAAAGGGAACTTTGTTGGTAATGAGAAATTTCAAGCTTTGAATCAAGTACTTGATCGTCTAGCTTTTAAATATGGAGTAACCCCTTCAACTATTGCCATTTCTTGGATATTGCGTTATCCAGCAAAAATGCAGGCAGTCGTAGGTACAACAAATCCTAAGCATTTGAGAGAAGTTAGCCAAGCGGCAAACTTTAGCTTAACAAGAAAAGAATGGTATGAAATTTATCTTGCAGCAGGGAATAATTTGCCGTAAGTAGAAGCAGATTTAAATAAATCACAGTCAAAAAGCCGTTGGAAAACGGTTTTTTGTTATAATTAAATGAAGAATATAGAATTAAAGGAGAACATCATGACTTTTGAAGAAATTCTTCCTGGACTAAAGGCTAAGAAAAAATATGTACGAACTGGTTGGGGAGGGGCTGAAAACTACGTCCAACTTTTTGATACCATTGAGCAAAATGGTGTAGCTCTTGAGGTGACGCCCTATTTCCTAATCAACGTGTCTGGAGAAGGGGAAGGTTTTTCCATGTGGAGCCCGACACCTTGTGATGTTTTGGCAACGGATTGGGTAGAAGTGCATGACTAGACGTGTATTGATTACGGGAGTGAGTTCAGGTATCGGACTTGCTCAAGCTCGACTCTTTTTAGAGAATGGCTATCAAGTTTACGGTGTGGATCAAGTCGAAAAGCCAATCTTAGACGGTGATTTCCACTTTTTACAGAGAGATTTAACTCTTGATTTAGATCCTGTTTTTGACTGGTGTCCTCAGGTGGATATTTTGTGCAATACTGCTGGAGTCTTGGATGATTACAAACCACTTTTGGAGCAAACAGCGCAGGAAATTCAAGAGATTTTTGAAATCAACTATGTGACTCCTGTTGAGTTGACTCGCTATTATTTGATGCAAATGCTGGAAAATAAAAAAGGAATTATTATCAATATGTGTTCGATTGCTTCGAGTCTGGCTGGCGGAGGTGGACACGCTTATACTTCTTCCAAACATGCCTTGGCTGGCTTCACCAAGCAGTTGGCTCTAGACTATGCAGAAGCTGGGATTCAGGTCTTTGGTATCGCTCCAGGAGCGGTCAAGACAGCTATGACTGCTTCGGACTTTGAACCAGGTGGATTGGCAGACTGGGTAGCTAGTGAAACGCCTATCAAGCGCTGGATTGAGCCAGAGGAAATAGCGGAGATTAGCCTTTTCCTAGCAAGTGGAAAAGCGAGCGCCATGCAAGGACAAATCTTGACAATAGATGGTGGCTGGTCTTTGAAGTAGGAGGAGTTGAATGGAAATCAAAAAACACTTTGGAGTCTATGGCATTTGCTTTGAAAATGGGAAGTTACTCTGCATTGAAAAAACGAGAGGCCCTTATCAACATCGTTATGATCTACCGGGCGGTAGTCAGCAACTTGGTGAAGGACTGACGGAAACGCTGATTAGAGAAGTTATGGAAGAGACAGGATATAAGCTTAAGGGTTACGCTAATCCTAGGATTTATGATGTGCTGGTTCAAGAAGATGGGCAAGACTTTGCAGTACATCATATCATGGCCTTTTATGATATAGTACTCGATTTTGAACACTCTCAAAATTCAATTTCTCAGGAGGTTCTTGATGGAAGTAATGATTCAGCAAATGTACTTTGGTTGAATTTGGAAGAAATTACTACAGAAAATGCATCGCCATTAGTTTTGAAGGTTAAGTCTGAATTATCAGGATTTCCAGAATTAGATATGACAAGCTATAGAAATTGGAAGGTGAAGTAGGGGGATAATGGAACTATTTAAAACATGGAAGAAAAATATGGTTCTCTATGGTCTTAAATCTCAAATCGGAACTGTCTACCGAAATAGTGATAGGACAACAAGCTTTTATGATGTTGGGAATTTTCTATACCTAGCAGGGGAGTTAGATTCTAGATTTTGGGAAGATTTTGTTAGAAAATATGGTTTAGATTATAAGATTATTATTTCAGAAAATACCAATTGGCAAGATTTTCTGCATCGGAAAGTAGGGCTAAATTCTTTTACTCGCTATTCTTTTAAAGATAAGGAAAATTTTCAAGTTGAATTTCTAAATGATCTAGTTACTGATTTAGAGAAAGGTTACAATATTGTGCCTATTGATAATCAGATTTATAACTGTTTTTCTGAGAAAGAATGGTCACAAGATTTACAGGGGGATTTTGAGTCCTATCAGGATTTTGTTTTAAAAGGTGGATTTGGCTTTGTGATTCTTAAAAATAATGAACTGATTGCTGGGATTTCCTCAGGCTTAGTCTACCGTGGAGCAGTTGAAGTGGAAGTTGCAACTAGACCAAACGAACAAGGAAATGGATTTGCTAAAAAGCTTGGTGCTACAATGATTCTAGAGAGTTTAAATAGAGATATGTTTCCACTTTGGGATGCTCATAACGAGGCTTCCAAAAAAGTAGCAGAATTTTTAGGATATGAGTTAGTTGAACCTTATGAAGCTTTTGAACTAGAGGAAAGTGTCATATAATGATATCTGATGTTGTATCTTTTAAGACGAGGTGAATGGCTATGAAAAACCAGCTAGCCCTTAGTGGCGAGAAAATCGCTGAAAAAGTTTACCCACAACTATTGCATCATGTTGGTATGATTCGTGGAGAATACTTACTGAGAGAGCTCAATCAAAGCATACTGTTATCAAGTTGTCAGCAATTTGTAAAAGATTATCTAGTTGCTATTTGCTCCTTGTACTCATATGAAGAAGTCTGGTATCGCTTTTCGGAATTAACGAATATAGAAGCTAATTATCTTGAGGGAACTGAAGAGCATTTTGATGAACGGCACCCCTTATTTGGGTATAGAGGAATCAGGCGTTCGTTGGCGTGTCCGAATGAATTTCAGGCTGAGGCACATGTCGTTACAGAAGTTTATCAAACAAATCCCAATCTGTCTGTTATTTTTCCTTTTGTCAATGATGCCGACCAATTAAAACAAGCTATTACAGTATTACGTCAGCATGGTTTTACTGGAAAAGTCGGCACAATGATTGAATTACCGTCAGCTTATTTTGACTTGGACAGAATAATAGAAACGGGTATTTCAAAGATTATAGTTGGAATGAATGATTTGACTTCTTTTGTTTTTGCGACTGTGAGAAACAGTCAATGGCATGATATGGAAAGTCCAATAATGTTAGATATGCTGAGAGATATGCAGGATAAAGCAAGTATGAAAAAGATTGACTTTGCTGTAGCAGGTTATCTGAATCTTTCTTTCATACAAAAAATGAATCAGATGGAGATTAAGTGCATTATCCACTATAGTTCTATTCCAGAGATTTTTGATTTAGAAATTGAACATCCAGACCATCTCAAACACATAAAAGAAAAAAGTAAAAAATTACAAAGGAGCAACCTATGACACCGCAAGAAATGTGGAATGCCTATAAGAAAATTAACCCTTCTATCGGAGATGAGATAGATGCTTGGGCTTTTGGAGTAGAAGCCGATCTCTTGGCAGACTTGGTTTTAAAAGGCGAAAAGACGGCAACCGCTTCAGCCTACGACCTCTACGCACTAGAAGATGAACCCCTTCCGCAAGAAGGGACCTTTGATGTTATTTTAGATAGCCAAGATCAGGCTGTCTGTATTGTCAAAATTACCAAGGTTTCTGTTGAACCCTTCAATCAAGTTTCTGCTGAACATGCCTTTAAGGAAGGGGAAGGTGACAAATCCCTAGCCTATTGGCGTCAGGTTCATGAGGACTGTTTCGCCGAGTGGCTGAGAGAGGCAGGTCTGACTTTTACACCTGACAGCAAGATTGTTTTGGAAGAATTTCGCAAGGTTTATCCACAGTAAACTTTAGTAGAAAGAAAGTTTTGGAAATCGCCGTCCAATCCTTTTTTCTTAAGCAAAACATGATATAATAAGTTTGTTTGAAGAAGAGCAGCAGCTCTTAAACTTAGAATAGGAGAAAACTATGCAAGCAGTTGAACATTTTATTACGCAATTTGTTCCTGAACACTATGATTTATTTTTAGACTTGAGTCGTGAGACCAAGACATTTTCTGGGAAAGTTACCGTCACTGGTCAAGCCAAAAGTGACCGTATTTCCCTTCATCAAAAAGACTTGGAAATCGCTTCTGTAGAAGTTGCAGGTCAAGCTCGTCCATTTACAGTTGATCATGAAAATGAAGCCCTTCATATCGAATTGGCTGAGGCTGGTCAAGTTGAAGTGGTCATCGCTTTTTCAGGAAAAATCACAGACAACATGACAGGGATTTACCCATCTTACTACACTGTTGATGGAGTGAAGAAGGAAGTCTTGTCTACCCAGTTCGAGAGCCATTTCGCACGCGAAGCCTTCCCATGTGTGGATGAACCTGAAGCCAAAGCAACCTTTGATCTCGCTCTTCGTTTTGACCAAGCAGAAGGTGAAGTTGCCTTGTCTAACATGCCTGAGATTGATGTTGAAAACCGCAAGGAAACAGGTATCTGGAAGTTTGCGACAACACCTCGCATGTCTTCATACTTGTTGGCTTTTGTTGCTGGTGATTTGCAAGGGGTGACCGCTAAAACTAAAAACGGTACTCTTGTAGGTGTCTACTCAACCAAAGCTCACCCATTATCTAACCTTGATTTCTCTTTGGATATCGCCGTTCGTTCGATTGAGTTTTACGAAGATTACTACGGAGTTAAATATCCAATTCCTCAATCGCTTCATATCGCCCTTCCTGACTTCTCAGCGGGTGCTATGGAAAACTGGGGTCTTGTAACTTACCGTGAAGTATACTTGGTTGTAGATGAGAACTCAACCTTTGCTAGCAGTCAACAAGTTGCCCTAGTTGTAGCACATGAGTTGGCTCACCAATGGTTTGGAAACCTCGTGACTATGAAATGGTGGGATGACCTTTGGCTTAATGAAAGCTTCGCTAACATGATGGAATACGTCTGTGTGGATGCCATCGAGCCAAGTTGGAATATCTTTGAAGATTTCCAAACAGGTGGAGTTCCAGCTGCGCTTAAACGCGATGCGACGGATGGTGTTCAGTCTGTCCATGTCGAAGTCAAACACCCAGATGAAATCAATACGCTCTTTGATGGCGCTATTGTCTACGCCAAAGGAAGCCGTCTCATGCACATGCTTCGCCGTTGGCTAGGAGATGCTGATTTCGCTAAAGGCTTGCATGCTTACTTTGAAAAGCACCAGTACAGTAATACCATCGGTCGTGACCTTTGGAATGCCCTTGGTCAAGCATCGGGACGTGATGTTGCAGCCTTCATGGATTCTTGGTTGGAACAGCCTGGTTATCCAGTTCTCACTGTCAAAGTTGAAAATGACGTCTTGAAGATTTCACAAAAACAATTCTTTATCGGTGAGCACGAAGACAAGAACCGTCTCTGGGTTGTCCCACTCAACAGCAACTGGAAAGGCTTACCAGACACACTTGAAACTGAAAGTATCGAAATTCCAGGCTATGCCGCTCTTCTTGCTGAAAACGAAGGAGCACTTCGTCTCAACACTGAAAATACAGCCCACTACATTACAGACTATCAAGGAGACTTGTTAGAAGCTGTTCTTGCTGAGCTAGAGACACTTGATAACACAAGTAAACTGCAAATCGTTCAAGAACGTCGTTTGCTTGCTGAGGCAGGGCACATTTCTTATGCGGACTTGCTCCCAGTCCTTGATAAACTTGCTAAGGAAGAGTCTTACCTTGTGGTTTCAGCTGTTTCTCAAGTGATTTCTGCCCTTGAGCGCTTTATCGATGAAGGAACAGAGACTGAGAAAGCCTTTAATACACTCGTTGCTAAATTGGCTCGTCACAACTATGACCGTCTTGGTTTTGAAGCAAAAGATGGAGAATCAGATGAGGATGAATTGGTTCGTCAGTTGGCCGTTTCTATGATGATTCGCTCCAATGATGCAGAAGCTAGTCAAGTCGCTAGCCAAATCTTTGCAGCTCACAAGGAGAATCTTGCAGGCCTTCCAGCAGCTATCCGTGCACAAGTTCTCATCAATGAGATGAAACACCATGAGACCAAGGACTTGGTCGCAACTTATCTGGACCTCTACACTCATGCCACAGATGCTGTTTTCAAACGCCAGTTGGCAGCTGCTCTAGCCTACAGTACAGATGCTGACAATATCCAAACCTTGATTAGTTCGTGGAAGGATAAGTTTGTTGTGAAACCACAAGACTTGTCTGCTTGGTATTACCAGTTCCTAGGACACCAAGCTACCCAAGAAACTGTTTGGGTTTGGGCGCGTGAAAACTGGGATTGGATCAAGGCAGCTCTTGGTGGCGACATGAGCTTTGATAGTTTTGTCATCTTCCCATCGCATATCTTTAAAACAGATCAACGCTTGGATGAGTACAAGGAATTCTTTGAACCACAACTCTCGGACCTTGCTCTTAGCCGAAACATTCGTATGGGGATCAAGGATATCGCAGCGCGTGTTGACTTGATTAAGCGTGAGAAAGCGGCAGTAGAAGCTGTTGTAGCCCAATATGCTAAGGCTTAATTCGTTCGAAATGTAAATAAAAACTCAACTTTCTATCTCAAAACAAGAGAGAGTTGAGTTTTTTTTAAGGCAATTTTGGTATAATAATCATAACAAGGAGGAGTTTCTGATGATAAAAATCTTATTAGTAGAAGATGACCTAGGTCTGTCAAACTCAGTATTTGACTTTTTAGATGATTTTGCAGATGTCATGCAGGTCTTTGATGGTGAAGAAGGTCTCTACGAAGCTGAAAGTGGCGTCTATGACTTGATTTTGCTTGACCTGATGTTGCCTGAAAAAAATGGATTCCAAGTCTTGAAAGAATTGCGTGAAAAAGGAATTACGACACCAGTCCTTATCATGACTGCTAAGGAAAGTTTGGATGACAAAGGACATGGTTTTGAGTTGGGAGCGGATGACTACCTCACCAAACCTTTCTACCTAGAAGAACTCAAAATGCGGATCCAAGCCCTTCTCAAACGTTCAGGTAAGTTTAACGAAAACACCTTGACCTATGGGGACATTGTCGTCAACCTTTCAACGAATGAAGTTAAGGTGGAAGATACTCCTGTGGAACTGCTCGGAAAAGAGTTTGAGTTATTGGTTTACTTCCTTCAAAATCAAAATGTCATTCTTCCCAAGACACAAATTTTTGACCGTCTATGGGGATTTGATAGCGATACGACTATTTCCGTTGTGGAAGTCTATGTTTCAAAAGTTCGTAAGAAATTGAAGGGGACAACCTTTGCTGAAAACCTTCAAACCTTGCGTAGCGTCGGGTATATTTTAAAAGATGTTCAATAAACTAAAAAAAACATGGTATGCAGATGATTTTAGCTATTTCATTCGAAACTTCGGAGTTTTCACCCTGATCTTCTCTGCTATGACCTTGATTATCCTTCAGGTCATGCACTCGAGTCTCTACACTTCTGTAGATGAAAAACTACAAGCCCTTAGCACTAGCCCTCAAGCTGTCATCCAATTAGCCCTTAATCGGGCAACTGAAGAAGTCAAAGATATTCAACCAGCAACAGCGGATGCCAACAAGGCTGAAATCAAGCCCAATGTCAGCTCCAATACGGAAGTCTTGCTCTTTGACAAGGATTTTAACCAACTCTTACTGGGCAATCGCTTTTTAGGCTTGGACAAGTTCAAACTGGACAAGAAAGAGTTGAATCATATTCGGCAAATCCAAGTTGTCAATAGCTACGGTCAGGAAGAAACATACCGAATGATCTTGATGGAAACTAACTCTTCCTCCGTATCAAGCAATGTCAAATATGCGGCGGTTTTAATCAATACCAGCCAGCTTGAGCAAATCAGCCAAAACCACGAGCATTTAATTGTTGTAGTCATGGCTAGTTTCTGGCTCCTGTCTTTAATTGCCAGTGTTTACCTTGCCCGTGTCAGTGTCAAACCCCTATTGGAAAGCATGCAAAAGCAGAAGTCCTTTGTTGAAAATGCGAGCCACGAACTGAGAACGCCTTTGGCCGTTTTACAAAATCGTTTAGAGACTCTCTTTCGAAAACCAGAAGCGACGATCATGGAATCCAGCGAAAGTATTGCTTCTAGCCTCGAAGAAGTTCGGAATATGCGTTTCCTTACAACCAACCTTCTCAATTTAGCACGTCGAGATGATGGACTTAAGCCAGAAATAGCAGAAGTTTCTCCACAATTCTTTAAAACCACCTTTACCAACTATGAGTTAATTGCTTCTGAAAATGATCGAGTTTTTGACTATGAAAATCGGATTTATCGTCCCTTTATGACTGATCAGTTGCTCTTAAAACAACTCATGACCATCTTGTTTGATAATGCCATCAAGTATACCGAAGAAGATGGAAAAATTGAGTTTGTGGTTTATGCTACAGATCGCCACCTCTATCTAACAGTAGCGGATAATGGGATTGGAATCTCAGCTGCTGACAAGAAGAAAATCTTCGACCGTTTTTACCGTGTAGACAAGGCGAGAACCCGTCAGAAAGGTGGCTTTGGCCTTGGATTATCTTTGGCCAAGCAGATTGTTGATGCCTTACGAGGAACGATTAGCGTAAAAGATAACAAACCTAGAGGAACGATTTTTGAAGTTAAAGTTGCTATCCAATCTCCTCCAAAACGAAAGAATAAATAAAAAAGACAGTTTTATAACTGTCTTTTCAGATAACTAGAAAATAGGTTGGTAGTACCAACCTTTATTTTGAAAATTTTCGTTTCATCATCTTTCGTTGAAGTTGTAAAAGGGCGAAACTAAGACCCATTGCAGCGACAAAGGATAAAGCTGTATTTAATTTTATAGCTAAAAAGATAAAACTAAAAAGTGCCATAAAAATACAAAAACAAGCAATATTTACAAAAAATAAAATCTCTTTTAGGTTAGGGCCGACTGGGGATTCAGGTGTATAATCTTGATAAAGCGGAGTTTGTTTCGATTCGGGAATTTGTTCAAACTCATAAGCTTCTATTTTTCTTGCGGACATGATTCTCTCCTTAACAGTACCTAACTATTTTATCATTTTTTATGCAGAGAATTGTTACAGAATGGTTACAAAACTACTAAAGTCTCTTATCATCTTCTAAGTCACTCTTCTTGACACCCACTAGAGAAAGTGATAGCATGGATGTCACACTTAAAACAGATGATCCGACCTTCTCTATTATAAATATACTGAGTAAGGAAAGGATAACTTATATAAATTGATAGCAAGCAAGGGCTTTTCCTAATATAATTTGTTGAGTTGCTACCTTGATTCTTTGTAAGAGAGATAGGAGTTGTTTTGAATGGATGATAAGACAGAGATTCTGTCTATTGGACTGGATGGCTTTTTGCTTCCTCTGGGGAAAAGTTAAAGGAGATAAGTATGTATCTTGCTATCAAAGAAATATTACGAAATAAACTTCGATATAGTTTGATTCTAACTACCATTTTTCTTATCGCTTTTATGGTCTTTTTTATGACCAGTTTAGCTCTTGGTCTTGTGCGAAACAATCGAGCCGCTATTGATAACTGGCAAGCGACGGGTGTGGTTTTATCTGACTACGCAAATGATAATTTGACGGCATCTTTTATTCCTGAAAAGGACTATAAGGATAAGAGTTCTGAAGAGGCTGCTCCATTGGGCTATATGTTTGCTGTAACCAATCTAGTAGATGGTAGTGAAAAGGTCAATGTTTCCATTTTTGCTCAAGACTGGGACGCTTTTATCTCACCTAGTTTGACGGAGGGTCGTTATCCTGAAGGAGATGATGAGGTTGTCGTGGATCAGTCTTTTGAGAACTATGGAATGAAGCTAGGTGATGCCATTCAGCTGAATGGAAGCGAGGCAAGTTACAAGATTGTTGGACTGACTCAAGGAAATAAGTTTTTCACCGAGCCTGTTGTCTTTACGAGTCTGACAACTTATTGGACCTTACAAGGAACCTTGAAAGCCAATCGTTCCATCTCTGCCTTAGTATTGAAAAATGACATAGAAGTGGCTGGAGATGGACTGAAACAGATTTCTATTCCAAAAATGATATCGAAAATTCCTGGTTACACACCTCAGGTTAATGTATTTTCAGGGATGATTCTTGCTATGATTGTCATCACAGGCTTGATTGTGGGTATTTTTGTTTATATTATTACCATCCAAAAACTAGGACTTTATGGAATAATGCGGGCTCAGGGAATACAGATCAAAACCATTGTATGGTCTCTTTTCTGTCAAATCTTTCTCCTAGCTGGTATGGGGATTGCTTTAGCCTTGCTGGCAATCGGAGGAGTGATTTTAGTTTTACCAGCTACCTTCTTTTTCTACCCAAGCTGGATAGCTTACTCTGTCCTAAGCTTGGTAATTTCCTTGATGGCCCTTCTAGGTGGTGTCATTTCAATTCCACGCTTGCTAAAGGTGGACCCGATTACTGCGATTGCAGAATGATAAGGAGAATAGTATGACAGCATTGATTGAAATGACTCAAGTGACAAAAACCTACGGGGAAGGAAAGATGAAAGTCGTAGCCCTGCATGAGACGAATTTTCAGCTAAATGCGGGAGAGTTCGTGGCTATCGTTGGGCCTTCAGGTTCTGGAAAGACGACCTTTCTAACAACTCTAGGACAACTTCAGGAAGCATCGAGTGGAAAGATTCTAGTCAAAGGGAAGGAAACAGGCAGTTTGACGGAGAAGGAAAAAACAGATCTCCGTTTTAGAGAGTTTGGTTTCATTCTCCAGGCTTCAAACTTAATTCCTTTTCTAACGGTCAAGGAACAGCTGGATTTGATTGACAGACTAGATAAGGGAAAAAATAGTAAAAGTGACCGAAAAGAACTCTTTGACTTGTTGGATTTGGAAAAAGTTCAAGATCAGTATCCCAAAGCTCTATCTGGTGGTGAACGTCAACGTGCCGCGATTGCTAGAGCGCTCTATAACAATCCTAGCATTGTGCTTGCAGATGAGCCCACAGCCAGTCTAGACACCCAGCGTGCCTACCAAGTAACGGAGATGTTGGCTGCCATTGCCCATGAACAAGGTAGAGGAGTTGTTATGATTACTCATGATACTCGCCTTCTTGATAAGGTTGACCGTATTTATGTCATGAAAGATGGCCACCTAGTTGAAGAAACACATGCATAAAATAGAGTGAATGGTACAAGTTACTGTTCACTTTTTGATTGGGAAAGATAGAAACAAGTTTAACTTTTTGTGAAACTCTCAGTAACCATAGCTGATTTTTGAGAAATGTGGTATAATTTTTCTTATGGAAAAGATTATCATTACAGCAACTGCTGAAAGTATTGAACAAGTTGAACAGTTACTCGAAGCTGGCGTAGACCGTATCTATGTTGGTGAGAAAGATTTTGGCCTTCGTCTGCCAACGACTTTTAGTCATGACCAATTGCGTGAGATTGCTAAGTTGGTTCATGAAGCAGGCAAGGAACTGATTGTCGCGGTTAATGCCCTCATGCACCAAGATATGATGGACCGTATCAAACCTTTCCTAGACTTCTTGGAAGAAATCAAGACAGACTATATTACTGTTGGAGATGCAGGTGTCTTTTATGTGGTCAACCGTGATGGCTATTCCTTTAAGACCATCTACGATGCTTCAACCATGGTGACAAGTAGCCGTCAGATTAACTTCTGGGGTCAAAAGGCTGGCGCATCTGAGGCGGTTTTGGCGCGTGAAATTCCATCTGCTGAGCTCTTTAAGATGCCTGAGATTTTGGAAATTCCTGCTGAAGTGTTGGTTTACGGAGCCAGTGTCATTCACCATTCTAAACGTCCGCTCTTACAAAACTACTATAACTTTACGCATATCGATGATGAAAAGACGCGTAAACGTGACCTCTTCTTGGCAGAGCCGAGTGACCCAGAAAGCCATTATTCCATCTTTGAGGACAATCATGGTACCCACATCTTTGCCAACAACGACCTTGATTTGATGACCAAATTGACAGAATTGGTGGAGCATGGTTTTACTCACTGGAAACTTGAGGGACTTTACACACCAGGTCAAAACTTTGTTGAGATTGCTAAACTTTTTATTCAAGCGCGTGGCTTGATCCAAGAGGGGAATTTCAGCCATGACCAAGCCTTCTTGTTAGATGAGGAAGTGCGCAAGTTACACCCTAAAAACCGTTTCCTAGACACAGGATTCTATGATTACGATCCTGATATGGTTAAATAGGACACCAAAACCCGAAATAAAAATGTTCGGGTTTTTCCAGTGTATCCATGAAATAAAAACGGATACATGTTATAATAAAAATAGCTCTTTAATGGAGGTGTTTGAGTGGAAAATCTGAAGAAAATGGCAGGTATCAAGGCTGCTCAGTTTGTCAAGGCTGGTATGGTTGTTGGACTCGGTACTGGATCAACTGCCTACTATTTCGTAGAGGAAGTAGGTCGTCGGATCAAGGAAGAAGGTTTGCAGATTACTGCTGTAACGACTTCCAGTGTGACCAGTAAACAGGCTGAAGGTCTTAACATCCCTCTCAAGTCGATTGATCAAGTAGACTTTGTCGATGTGACGGTTGACGGGGCGGATGAAGTAGATAGCCAGTTCAACGGAATCAAAGGTGGTGGTGGTGCGCTTCTGATGGAGAAGGTTGTCGCAACGCCCTCAAAAGAATACATTTGGGTGGTTGATGAAAGCAAACTAGTAGAGAAACTAGGTGCTTTTAAATTGCCTGTGGAAGTGGTTCAGTATGGCGCGGAACAGGTCTTTCGTCGTTTTGAGCGAGCTGGCTACAAACCAAGTTTCCGTGAAAAAGACGGCCAACGTTTTGTGACCGATATGCAGAACTTTATCATTGACCTAGCCTTGGATGTCATTGAAGATCCAATTGCCTTCGGGCAAGAATTGGACCATGTCGTTGGTGTCGTAGAGCACGGTTTATTCAACCAAATGGTGGATAAGGTCATCGTAGCTGGACGAAATGGTGTTCAGATTTTAACTTCAACAAAAGGGAAATAAAAGGAGACAGACTATGTCAAAATTTAATCGTATTCACTTGGTGGTACTGGATTCCGTGGGAATCGGTGCTGCGCCAGATGCCAATAACTTTGTCAATGCAGGGGTTCCAGATGGAGCTTCTGACACACTGGGACACATCTCAAAAGCTGTTGGTTTGAATGTGCCAAACATGGCTAAAATCGGTCTAGGAAATATTCCTCGTGAAACGCCGTTGAAGACTGTTCCAGCAGAAAGCAACCCAACAGGATATGCAACAAAATTGGAAGAAGTATCTCTTGGTAAGGATACCATGACTGGACACTGGGAAATTATGGGCCTTAACATTACAGAACCTTTCGATACTTTCTGGAACGGATTCCCAGAAGAAATCTTGACAAAGATCGAAGAGTTTTCCGGACGCAAGGTCATTCGTGAAGCCAACAAACCTTACTCAGGTACAGCTGTTATTGACGATTTTGGGCCACGTCAAATGGAAACTGGGGAGTTGATTATCTATACTTCAGCTGACCCTGTTTTGCAGATTGCTGCCCATGAAGACATCATCCCTTTGGATGAATTGTACCGTATTTGTGAATACGCGCGTTCGATTACCCTTGAGCGTCCTGCCCTTCTAGGTCGTATCATTGCTCGCCCTTATGTAGGTGAACCAGGTAACTTCATTCGTACAGCAAACCGTCGTGACTTGGCTGTATCTCCATTTGCACCAACTGTTTTGGATAAATTGAACGAGGCTGGTATCGATACTTACGCTGTTGGAAAAATCAACGATATCTTTAACGGCGCTGGTATCAATCATGACATGGGCCACAACAAGTCAAACAGCCACGGAATTGATACATTATTGAAGACCATGGGACTTGCTGAGTTTGAAAAAGGATTCTCCTTCACAAACTTAGTTGACTTTGATGCCCTTTACGGCCATCGTCGTAATGCTCATGGTTACCGTGATTGCTTGCATGAGTTTGATGAACGCTTACCTGAAATTATCGCTGCTATGAGAGAGGACGATCTTCTCTTGATTACTGCGGACCACGGAAATGACCCAACCTATGCTGGAACTGACCACACTCGTGAATATATTCCACTTTTAGCTTACAGCCCTAGCTTTAAGGGAAATGGTGTCATTCCAGTCGGACATTTCGCAGATATCTCAGCGACTGTTGCCGATAACTTTGGTATTGAAACTGCCATGATTGGGGAAAGTTTCTTAGATAAATTGGTATAAGATGAAACGCTATGCTTTACTGGTAAGGGGCATTAATGTAGGTGGGAAAAATAAGGTTGTCATGGCGGAGCTTCGTCAAGAATTGACAGAGTTGGGTTTGGAGAAGGTTGAGACCTACATCAACAGTGGCAATATTTTCTTTACTTCGACAGATTCCAAGGCCCGATTGGTGGAAAAGTTAGAAACTTTCTTTGCAGTCCATTATCCATTTATTCAGAGCTTTTCGTTACTGAGTCTTGAGGACTTTGAAGCGGAACTTGAAAATCTGCCTGAATGGTGGACCAAAGATTTGGCACGAAAGGATGTCCTCTTTTACACGGAGGGCTTGGATGTGGCTCAAGTCATTGAGAAAGTTGAAAGTTTGGAACTGAAAGATGAAGTGGTTCATTTTGGAAGACTTGGGATTTTCTGGGGGAAATTCTCTGAAGAATCTTACTATGCAACTGCCTATCACAAGTACTTGCTCAAGATGCCTTTTTATCGCCACATCACCATTCGCAATGCAAAAACTTTTGACAAAATCGGTCAAATGCTAAAAAATAATAAAGGAGACACACAATGACATTTTTAGATAAGATCAAGGAAACAGCTGCTTTCCTGAAAGACAAGGGAATCCAAGCTCCCGAGTTTGGTTTAATCCTTGGATCAGGACTTGGAGAGTTGGCAGAAGAAATCGAAAATCCAGTTGTAGTAGATTATGCAGATATCCCAAACTGGGGCCGCTCTACAGTAGTCGGACACGCTGGTAAATTGGTATATGGTGAACTCTCAGGACGCAAGGTCTTGGCTCTTCAAGGTCGTTTTCATTTCTACGAAGGCAATCCTCTCGAAGTTGTGACTTTCCCAGTACGTGTGATGAAAGTTCTCGGATGTGAAGGTGTCATTGTAACCAATGCAGCTGGCGGTATTGGATTCGGTCCTGGTACTTTGATGGCTATCTCAGACCATATCAATATGACGGGTCAAAATCCATTGATGGGTGAAAACTTGGATGACTTTGGTCCACGGTTCCCTGATATGTCTAAAGCCTACACACCAGAATACCGTGCTACTGTCCATGAAGTGGCTAAAAAACTCGGTATCAAGCTTGATGAAGGTGTCTATATCGGTGTAACCGGTCCGACTTATGAAACACCTGCAGAAATTCGTGCCTATAAAACATTGGGAGCAGATGCAGTTGGTATGTCCACTGTTCCTGAAGTTATTGTGGCAGCCCACTCAGGCTTGAAAGTTCTAGGAATTTCATGTATCACTAACCACGCTGCTGGTTTCCAAGAAGAACTCAACCACGAGGAAGTTGTGGAAGTGACCGAACGTGTTAAAGGCGACTTCAAAGGCTTGCTTAAAGCGATTCTTGCAGAACTTTAATTCTATGAAAGTAGGACTCCAAAGTTTACCCTACGGACTAAGGTTGCTTCTAGCCACTTTATCATTGGGAATAGGGGCTGGGCTAGTCGGCATTGCCTGCCATTATCTAATAGAAGGTGTGCAAAGGCTGGCTTTTGGCCAAGCTAGTTCGGATTTGCTCCAACTATTCCAAGAAGCTGGGAATCTCCGTAGATTCCTAGTCTTGTGTATGACAGGATGCTCGGCAGCTGGCTTCTGGTATATCCTGCAAAGGCGCCATAAAATCTTCTCTATTCGCCAGCAAATTGACCTAGCTGGAGACAGGGACCCTGCCACCTTAGCCCACCTCCTTCATGCAGGGATGCAGGTTGCGATTGTCGGAGCAGGTGCATCAGTCGGAAAAGAAGCCGCTCCACGCGAGGTTGGTGCTCTTATAGGTGGTCGCTTGGCGAAAGTATTTTTCCTAACTGTAAAAGAGCGAAAAGTCTTAATTGCATGTGGAGCAGGAGCTGGTCTAGCTGCGGTTTATCAGGTTCCCTTTACTAGTAGCTTGTTTGTCTTTGAGACCTTAGGACTTGCCTATAGTTGGCAGAACTTTTTGCTGGTTTTGGCTAGTACTTATCTGGCAACCTGGGTGGCTCAGCCCATTATTGGTCAGGATGTCCTCTGTCACCTGTCTGCAGTTTCATGGTCGCTCAGCAGTTTTCTACAGGCTATTTTGATTGCTCTCTTGGTTACTCCGCTTGCTCTGGTCTTTTCTTTCCTAACAAAGCAAGCTAATCGCAAACGGCGCAAGGATGAGACGATCCTTTGGGCTCTTCCTCTAGCCTTTCTAGTGTTGGGGAGCCTTGTATCCTTTTTCTCTATCTTTATGGGAAATGGTCAGGTACTAGCGCAAGCCTTGTTATCTCACCAGCCTGTTCCCTATCTTCCACTGGCTCTTGCAATGAAGGGGCTTCTGGTTTATCTCCTCTTACGCAATGGTGCCTATGGGGGAACCTTGACACCATCATTTGCCTTGGGGATTGGGTCTGGTTACTTAGTGACCTTGCTTTTGACAGTAGTTGGTGTCCATCTGGATCCAGCTCTAGGAATGCTACTAGGAGCAACAGTCTTTTTAGGGACGACCTTACACGCTCCTCTGACAGCGATTGCTCTGACCCTTGGATTTACTGGACAGGCTTGGAGTTTGACAATACCGCTTGTACTAGCGGCAGGAATGTCTTATGTGATTCGAAAGAGATGGGAGAGAGGACAATGAAGGTACATTTTGTACTGCATGAAACATTTGAGGTTCCGGGTGCTTATCTAAAATGGGCTCTGGAACGAGGTCATCACATTACATCAACAAAGGTTTATGAAAAAGAACCTCTTCCTGAAACAATTGACGGAATTGATTTTCTGATTGTTATGGGTGGTCCTCAATCACCTGATGAGGATAGAGAAAACTTCCCATACTATGACCCTAAGGCTGAGCTTGCTTTTATGAAAGAAGCGATTGCCGCAGATATCTATATCGTTGGTGTCTGTCTTGGTGCTCAGCTCTTGTCTGTTGCCTATGGTGCGAAGTATGAACATAGTCCAGAGCGCGAGATCGGCGTTTATCCTGTGACATTGACGATGGAAGGTCTAACAGATCCTCATGTCAGCTTGTTCGGAGAAACCTTAGAAACCGGCCACTGGCACGGTGATATGCCAGGGCTGACAGAGGATGCTGTTGTTCTTGCGACCAGTCAAGGTTGTCCACGTCAGATTATTCGCTTCAGTCCTAAAAACTATGCCTTCCAAGCTCATTTGGAATTTGATGCAGAAGCAGTAGAACTCTTAATTACTGCGGATGGTGAAGAGCAATTAAGAGAGCAAAGTGAAAAGTTACCTTTTGTTCAAACACCAGAAGAATTACGTGGAAACGATTATTCTGAAATGAATGCCAAACTGTACGCATTTTTAGATTCATTGGTAAACTAGGAATAACAGAAAGGCAGAGTATCTGAGTTATAGTCAAACTCGGGCTAACTGTTCTGCGAAATATTTAAATCTAAAATCAAGAAAGAAAGGATGGGTAAACCGTATTTGCTGAACTGAATACGGTCGGAGAACTGTGTAAAAAAGATAAACTGTCTAGCATCTGCGATGCTTCGTCAGTTTCCTATTTTTACTTTGTTCTCTGTCGCTATCCTAAATATACAAAAAGAAAGGTAGAGCAAGGTGTTCTGAATTGAACCCGTGCTATTCTCCTATTTATCATCAAAATTAAGAAAGAAAGGAATTGAACCCACCCTAAAAGCAGTGGGAAAAAGATAGTTGGTCTAGCGAGCATCGCTCACTGCACCCAACTCCTATTTTCCCTTTGCTTTTTGACGGGTTTGGTATCTTATATTATGTCTATCCATATTGCTGCTAAGCAGGGTGAAATTGCTGATAAAATTCTTCTTCCTGGGGATCCGCTTCGTGCTAAGTTTATTGCGGAGAATTTCCTTGAAGACGCTGTATGTTTTAACGAAGTGCGTAACATGTTTGGTTACACTGGGACTTACAAGGGTCACCATGTATCTGTCATGGGAACTGGTATGGGAATGCCATCAATTTCTATCTATGCGCGTGAGTTGATTGTGGACTACGGAGTGAAAAAATTGATCCGTGTCGGAACTGCTGGTTCCTTAAACGAGGATGTCCATGTCCGTGAATTGGTCTTGGCGCAAGCTGCTGCGACTAACTCAAACATCATCCGTAATGACTGGCCACAGTACGATTTCCCACAAATCGCTAGCTTTGATTTGCTGGATAAGGCCTATCATATCGCCAAAGAACTTGGTATGACCACCCACGTTGGGAACGTTTTGTCATCAGATGTCTTTTACTCAAACTACTTTGAAAAGAACATCGAGCTTGGTAAATGGGGAGTCAAGGCTGTGGAAATGGAAGCAGCAGCTCTTTACTATCTTGCTGCCCAACACCACGTTGATGCACTTGCTATCATGACCATTTCTGATAGTTTGGTCAATCCAGAAGAAGACACAACAGCTGAAGAACGCCAAAACACCTTCACCGATATGATGAAGGTTGGATTGGAAACCTTGATTGCAGACTAAACATCGTATTACTTTGAGATAAGGTTATTTCTAAGATTGATTCAAATGCTTTAATCTCAAATATATCAGTAATGATAAAGGAAGAGTTGAAAATCAGATTGCTGGAACTATTGATTTTCAACTTTTTTAGAACCCAGCTTAAGGAGAGATGTGATGGATAAAATAGAACTATTACAAGATTTGATTGATAAAAGCCACAGAATAGTCTTTTTCGGAGGGGCAGGAGTGTCAACCGAGTCTAATATCCCAGATTTTCGTAGTTCAGATGGTGTTTATAGTCATCAGTTAGGCCGTCATTTTACGGCAGAGCAACTCGTTTCTCGGACCATGTTTGAGCGCTATCCAGAAGATTTTTTTGACTTTTATAAGAAATACCTGATTTATCCAGAAGCAAAGCCTAATGCTGCTCACACTTATCTGGCTGCTTTGGAAAAGACAGGTAAGCTAAAGGCTGTTGTGACACAAAATATCGATAGTCTTCATGAAATGGCTGGCTCCCAAAAGGTCTTTAAATTGCATGGGAGTGCGGACCGCAATTACTGCCTAGGTTGCCAACGTTTCTATAACTTAACTGGTTTTCTGGCCCTCGAGGGACCTGTTCCCCACTGCCTAGACTGTGGCAAGGTGGTCAAGCCTGACGTGACCTTGTATGAAGAATCACTTGACATGTATGTTTTTAGTCAAGCTGCACAAGCAATTCGGCAAGCAGACTTGCTGATTATTGGTGGGACTTCCTTGGTTGTTTATCCTGCAGCTAGCCTAGTAAACTATTTTTCTGGGACAAATCTGGTCGTTATCAATAAAACCAGTACTCCACAAGACAGCCAAGCTACATTGGTCATTGAAGGCAAGATAGGAGAAGTATTTTCGAAATTGAGACAATAAAGAATTTTAGAAGATAGTAACAAAACCATGTTACTTGAAAGAGAAAACTATCTCATTTATTGACCACTATCTCGCTCTTTGAGAGTTATTAAAAACTGGCTGAGAAAATCAAAACACCTTCACCGATATGATGAAGGTTGGTTTGGAAGCCTTGATTGCAGAGTAAAAAATAAAAGAAAATCCTGATTTCAAGTGAAATCAGGATTTTTTCATAGATGCGATTTTTTCTGGGTCTGGTGTGACACGGAGGGTCTTTTGTCCTGTATAGGTCACAAAGCCGGGTTTGCCACCTGTTGGTTTGTTGAGTTTTTTAACCTCAATCATATCCACTTGAACCAGATTTGACAGACGTCCCCTAGAGAAGAAGGCAGCGAGCTCTGCAGCGTCCGTCTTAACTTCGTCAGAAGGGTTGAGGTTGCCTGAGATGATGACGTGGCTGCCAGGAATGTCCTTGGCGTGGAACCAAAGTTCTTCCTTGCGAGCCATTTTAAAGGTTAGTTCTTCATTTTGCAAGTTGTTTCGACCGACATAAATGATGGTCTTGCCATCACTAGCCAGATACTGTTCTGGTTTTTTGCGTTTCTGAATTTTCTCTCGCTGTCTTCTACGGATAAAGCCTGTTTGGATCAATTCTTCACGGATTTCAGCGATTTCCTCTAGTCCAGCTTGATTGAGAACAGTTTCCACACTTTCCAGATAGAGAATGGTAGCCTTGGTTTCTTCGATCAACTCAGTCAGGTATTTTACGGCTTCTTTGAGCTTCTGATAGCGTTTAAAGTAGCGCTGGGCATTCTGGCTGGGAGTTAAAGCCTTATCAAGCATGATGGTAACAGGTTGATTCGTGTAATAGTTATCCAAGGTAACCTGGTCTTTGTCATTTGGAACTTGGTGGAGGAAGGTTGTCAGCAATTCTCCTTTTTGGCGAAACTCTTCAGCATTTTCAGTTGCCTCTAGCTCTTTTTCTTGCTTTTTGAGTTTGTGGCGATTTTTTTGCAATTCATTTTCAACACGGCGAATGAGTTCGCTAGCTTGCTGTTTGACGCGGTCGCGCTCGGATTTATCCTTATAATAGGTATCTAAGAGATCCGAAAGACTGGCAAAAGGCTCTCCTATACGATTCGCAAAAGGAACTGGACTGAAGGAAGTCTCCGTTAGGTAAGGCTTGGTTTCTTGTCCGAAAAAGTGACGGAAGGTAGAAAGCTTATCACTTACCAAAAGTCTTTCCAGTTCTGCCGCGGTATCGCGTCCCAGACCTTGAAAGAGACTTTGAAGATTTTTTGCTGTTAGTTCTTGGGTTTGCAGGATTTCAAAGAGCTTTTCATCCTTGATAGTAAAAGGATTGAGAGACTCGGTACTTGGCGGAGCGATATAGGTCGATCCAGGCAACAAGGTGCGGTAGCTATTTTGTGAAAAGCCGACGTGTTTGATGACTTCGAGGATTTTATGGCTACTTTTATCCACAAGGAGAATATTGCTGTGTTTACCCATGATTTCGATAATCAAGGTAGCCTGAATATGGTCTCCAATCTCGTTTTTATTGGAAACCGTGATTTCCACAATACGGTCATTTTCGATTTGCTCAATTGACTCAATCAGGGCACCCTGCAAATACTTTCTCAAAACCATGATAAAAGTGGAAGGTTGGGCTGGATTTTCAAAAGTCGTTTGGGTCAGCTGAATGCGACCAAAAACTGGATGGGCAGAAAGGAGCAGGCGATGGCTTTGGCGATTGCTGCGGATTTGCAAGACCAACTCTTGTTCAAAAGGTTGATTGATTTTCTGGATGCGACCATTGACTAACTCGCTTCTCAATTCCTCAATCATGTGGTGTAAAAAAAATCCGTCAAATGACATCGTTTTCTCCTTGTGATTGTATTCCATAGTATTATATCAAAAAGGTAGAATAAAATCATGGAAATGTGGTATAATAAAGCCAAGTAAAGAGAATCGAGAAGTACATGTATATTGAAATGGTAGATGAAACTGGTCAAGTTTCACAAGAAATCTTGCACCAAACCCAAGAAATTTTGGAATTTGCAGCCCAAAAAATAGGAAAAGAAGACAAGGAGATGGCAGTCACTTTTGTGACCAACGAGCGTAGCCACGAACTCAATCTCGAGTACCGTGACACGGACCGTCCGACAGATGTCATCAGCCTTGAGTATAAACCAGAGTTGGACATTGCCTTTGACGAAGAGGATTTGTTTGAAAATCCTGAATTAGCAGAAATGATGTCCGAGTTTGATGCCTATATTGGGGAACTTTTCATCTCTATTGATAAAGCGCATGAGCAGGCTGAGGAATATGGTCACAGCTTTGAGCGAGAGATGGGATTCTTGGCAGTACACGGCTTTTTACACATTAACGGCTACGATCACTACACTCCGGAAGAAGAAGCGGAGATGTTCGGTTTACAAGAAGAAATTTTGACAGCCTATGGACTCACAAGACAATAAACGAAAATGGAAAAACCGTGACCTGGTATCCAGTTTGGAATTTGCTATTACAGGAATTCTGACTGCCATCAAGGAAGAACGCAATATGCGAAAACATGCAGTGACGGCTCTAGTAGTTATCCTTGCAGGTTTTGTTTTTCAGGTGTCACGAATCGAATGGCTCTTTCTCCTAATGAGCATTTTCTTGGTAGTAGCGTTTGAAATTATTAACTCTGCTATTGAAAATGTGGTGGATTTAGCCAGTCACTATCACTTTTCTATGTTGGCAAAGAAAGCCAAGGACATGGCAGCAGGTGCCGTTCTAGTGGTCTCTCTTTTTGCTGCAGTGACAGGTGCACTTATCTTTCTCCCACGCATTTGGGATTTATTATTTTAAACAATAAGAGGAAATTATGACATTTAAATCAGGCTTTGTAGCCATTTTAGGACGTCCCAATGTTGGGAAGTCAACCTTTTTGAATCACGTCATGGGGCAAAAGATTGCTATTATGAGTGACAAGGCGCAGACAACGCGCAATAAAATCATGGGGATTTACACAACGGATAAGGAACAAATCGTCTTTATCGATACACCGGGGATTCACAAGCCTAAGACGGCTCTTGGGGATTTTATGGTGGAATCTGCCTATAGTACTTTGCGTGAAGTGGATACTGTTCTATTCATGGTGCCAGCTGATGAGCCACGTGGTAAGGGCGACGATATGATTATCGAGCGTCTGAAAGTTGCCAAGGTTCCTGTGATTCTGGTGGTGAATAAGATTGACAAGGTCCACCCAGACCAGCTTTTGGCTCAGATTGATGATTTCCGTAACCAGATGGACTTTAAGGAAATTGTTCCTATCTCAGCCCTTCAGGGAAATAACGTTTCTCGTCTAATCGATATTTTGAGTGAAAATCTTGAGGAAGGTTTCCAGTATTTCCCAGCTGATCAAATCACAGATCATCCTGAGCGTTTCTTGGTTTCTGAAATGATTCGTGAGAAAGTCTTGCACCTAACTCGAGAAGAGATTCCTCACTCAGTTGCAGTGGTAGTTGACTCCATGAAGCGGGATGAAGAGACAGACAAGGTTCACATCCGTGCAACTATCATGGTGGAGCGAGATAGCCAAAAAGGCATTATCATTGGAAAAGGTGGTGCAATGCTCAAGAAAATTGGTAGCCTGGCCCGTCGTGATATCGAACTCATGCTAGGGGATAAGGTTTTCCTAGAAACTTGGGTCAAGGTCAAGAAAAACTGGCGTGATAAAAAGCTAGATTTGGCTGATTTTGGCTATAATGAGAAAGAATACTAAGTAGAGGTGGGCTCATGCCTGCTTCTTGTTTTTACAGAAGGAGGAACGATGCCTGAATTACCAGAGGTTGAAACGGTTCGTCGTGGCTTAGAAAAATTGATTTTGGGAAAGAAGATTTCTAGCCTAGAGATTCGTTATCCCAAGATGATCAAGACAGATTTGGACGAGTTTCAAAAGGAATTGCCTGGTCAGATTATCGAGTCAATGGGACGCCGTGGGAAATATCTACTTTTTAACCTGACAGATAAGGTCTTGATTTCCCATCTGCGGATGGAGGGCAAGTATTTTTACTGTCCAGATCAGGTTCCTGAACGCAAGCATGCCCATGTTTTCATTCGGTTTGAAGATGGAGGTACGCTTGTTTATGAGGATGTGCGCAAGTTTGGTACTATGGAACTGCTGGCGCCCGACATTTTGGAAGCCTACTTTGTTTCTAAAAAACTAGGCCCTGAACCAAGAGAGCAGGACTTTGATTTGCAGGATTTTCAAGTCGCTCTAGCCAAGTCTAAAAAGCCTATCAAATCCCATCTCCTAGACCAGACCCTGGTAGCTGGCCTTGGCAATATCTATGTGGATGAGGTCCTCTGGCGAGCACAGGTCCATCCAGCTCGATCTTCTCAGAGTTTAACAGCAGAAGAAGCGTCAGCTATTCATGACCAGACCATTGCTGTTTTGGGACAGGCAGTTGAAAAGGGCGGTTCCACCATTCGAACCTATACCAATGCCTTTGGGGAAGATGGAACTATGCAGGATTTTCATCAGGTCTATGATAAGACTGGTCAAGCATGTTCCCGCTGTGCTACCCTCATTGAGAAATTCCAGCTCGGTGGACGAGGAACTCATTTTTGTCCTCAGTGTCAAAGGAGGGACTGATGGGAAAAATCATTGGAATTACAGGAGGAATTGCCTCTGGGAAGTCAACAGTGACAAATTTTCTAAGAGAAAAAGGCTTTCAAGTGGTGGATGCTGATGCAGTCGTCCACCAGTTACAAAGACCTGATGGTCGTCTTTATCAGCTCTTAGTTCAGCACTTTGGGCAGGAAATTATCTTAGAAAATGGAGAACTCAATCGCCCTCTCCTGGCTAGTCTCATCTTCTCAAACCCTGAAGAGCAAGAATGGTCTAAGCAAACCCAAGGAGAGATTATTCGTGAGGAATTGGCTGCACTGAGAGACCAGTTAGCCCAGACAGAAGCGATATTTTTCATGGATATTCCTCTGCTTTTTGAGCAGAACTACGCCAACTGGTTTGATGAAACATGGCTGGTCTATGTGAACCGTGATGTTCAGGTGGAACGTTTCATGAAACGGGATCAACTTTCTAAAGAAGTAGCGGAGTCGCGTCTGGCAGTCCAGTGGTCTTTAGAAGAAAAGAAAAAATTGGCGAGTCGTATACTAGATAATAATGGCAGTCGTGATCAGCTTGTGGGTCAAGTAGTGAAGTTACTTGAAGGAGGCGATAGCTGTGCAAGAGATTAGTTGGAAAGAGAATCTTCGTGTCGCCTGGTTCGGTAGTTTTTTAACGGGAGCCAGTATTTCCTTGGTCGTACCTTTTATGCCTATCTTTGTAGAGCAGTTGGGAATCGAGAGCGACCAAGTTGCTTTCTATGCTGGATTAGCCATCTCAGTTTCGGCTGTTTCAGCAGCTCTAGTTTCTCCTATCTGGGGTATTCTTGCTGACAAGTACGGTCGAAAGCCCATGATGATTCGAGCTGGCCTTGCCATGACCATCACCATGGGAGGCTTGGCCTTTGTTCCAAATATCTATTGGTTAATCTTTCTTAGATTACTAAATGGCGTATTTACAGGTTTCGTACCGAATGCGACAGCTTTAATAGCCAGTCAAGTCCCCAAGGATAAGTCTGGCTATGCTTTGGGGACTCTATCAACAGGTGTTGTTGCAGGAACCCTAACCGGCCCCTTTGTAGGTGGCTTGATTGCTGAAATTTTTGGGATTCGTAACGTCTTTTTATTGGTGGGTGCCTTCCTATTTTTAGCTGCAATCCTAACCATTTTCTTTATCAAGGAAGATTTTCAACCAGTAGCCAAGGAGAAGGCTATCCCAACAAAAGAGTTGTTTAGTTCTATTAAACACTCTCATCTTTTGATTAACTTGTTTTTAACCAGCTTTGTCATTCAATTTTCAGCTCAATCAATTGGTCCTATCCTGGCTCTCTATGTGCGGGACTTAGGGCAGACTGAAAATCTCCTCTTTGTATCGGGCTTGATCGTATCCAGTATGGGATTTTCTAGCATGATGAGTGCTGGAGTGATGGGAAAACTAGGAGATAAGGTGGGAAATCATAGACTTTTAGTTGCAGCGCAGATTTATTCAGTCATCATTTACCTTCTTTGTGCCCATGCAACCAGCCCCCTTCAACTTGGCTTGTATCGTTTTCTCTTTGGTTTGGGAACGGGTGCTCTGATACCAGGGGTCAATGCTCTTCTCAGCAAAATGACTCCAAAATCAGGTATTTCAAGAATTTTTGCCTTTAACCAAGTCTTTTTCTACCTTGGGGGTGTTGTTGGTCCCATGACTGGTTCAGCAGTAGCAGGGCAATTCGGCTACCACTCTGTTTTTTATGCGACAGCAGCCTGTGTGGCTCTTAGTTGTTTATACAACTTAGTTCAATTTAGATCATTATTAAAAGTAAAGGAAATCTCGTGCGAGTAAAAATCAATCTCAAATGCTCCTCTTGTGGCAGTATTAATTACCTAACCAGTAAAAACTCCAAAACCCATCCAGACAAGATTGAAGTTTTAAAGTATTGTCCCAAGGAAAGAAAAGTAACCCTACATCTTGAATCTAAGTAGAATTTATGGTAAAATAATAGGGATTTTAAGGAGTTTGATATGTACAACCTATTATTAACCATTTTATTAGTATTATCTGTTGTGATTGTGATTGCGATTTTCATGCAACCAACTAAGAACCAATCCAGCAATGTATTTGATGCCAGCTCGGGTGATTTGTTTGAACGTAGTAAAGCGCGTGGTTTTGAAGCCGTGATGCAACGTTTGACAGGTGTTTTAGTCTTTTTCTGGCTAGCCATTGCCTTAGCATTGACGGTATTATCAAGTAGATAAGAAATGGGCGAGACTAGGTCTTTGCCTCTTTTTATTTTTATACTCTTCAAAAATCTCTTCAAACCACGTCAGCGTCGGCTTGTCGTACTCCAGTACTGCCTGCGCCTAGCTTTCTAGTTTGCTCTTTGATTTTTATCGAGTATTAAATGATGTTTGAGAAGGTCTTACAGTAAAAGAAAATTAAAAAATCTAGAAAGAAAACATGAAAGATAAAATTAAAGAATATTTGCAAGAGAAGGGGCGAGTGACGGTAAATGACCTAGCTCAGGCTCTCGGAAAGGATGGGTCCAAGGATTTCCGTGAGTTGATTAAAACCCTGTCTCTGATGGAAAGAAAGCACCAGATTCGTTTTGAAGATGATGGTAGTTTATGTCTGGACCAGAAGAAGAAACATGAAATTACCCTCAAAGGGATTTTTCATGCCCGTAAAAACGGCTTTGGCTTTGTTAGTCTAGAAGGAGAAGAGGACGACCTTTTTGTAGGAAAAAACGATGTCAACTATGCTATTGACGGCGATACCGTTGAGGTGGTCATCAAGAAAGTTGCTGACCGTAACAAGGGAACAGCTGCAGAAGCCAAAATTATTGATATCCTAGAGCATAGTCTGACGACAGTTGTCGGGCAAATCGTTCTGGATCAGGAAAAGCCCAAGTATGCGGGTTACATCCGTTCCAAAAATCAGAAAATCAGCCAACCTATTTATGTGAAGAAACCAGCCCTCAAACTTGAAGGAACAGAAGTTCTCAAGGTCTTTATCGACAAATACCCAAGTAAGAAACATGATTTCTTTGTCGCTAGTGTCCTCGATGTGGTGGGACACTCGACAGATGCAGGGATTGATGTCCTTGAAGTTTTGGAGTCCATGGATATTGTTTCAGAATTTCCAGAAGCTGTTCTCAAGGAGGCAGAAAGTGTGCCAGATGCTCCGTCTCAAAAGGATATGGAAGGTCGTCTGGACCTGAGAGATGAAATCACCTTTACCATTGATGGTGCGGATGCCAAGGACTTGGACGATGCAGTTCACATCAAGGCTTTGAAAAATGGCAATATCGAACTCGGAGTTCACATCGCGGATGTTTCCTACTACGTGACTGAGGGGTCTGCCCTCGACAAGGAAGCCCTTAACCGCGCGACTTCTGTCTACGTGACAGACCGTGTGGTCCCAATGCTTCCAGAGCGTTTGTCAAACGGCATTTGCTCTCTCAATCCTCAAGTAGATCGCTTGACCCAGTCTGCTATTATGGAAATTGATAAACACGGTCGTGTAGTTAATTACACCATTACACAAACAGTGATCAAGACTAGTTTTCGTATGACCTATAGCACTGTCAATGACATCCTGGCTGGCGACGAGGAAAAAAGACAAGAGTTTAAGAAAATTGTTCCTAGTATCGAACTCATGGCCAAGCTACATGAAAGGCTAGAAAGCATGCGTGAGAAACGTGGTGCCCTTAATTTTGATACAAGTGAAGCAAAGATTCTAGTGGATAAAAAAGGTAAGCCTGTGGATATCGTTCTTCGTCAGCGTGGTGTTGCTGAGCGGATGATCGAGTCTTTCATGTTGATTGCCAATGAAACGGTTGCCGAGCACTTTAGCAAGCTGGACCTACCTTTTATCTATCGGATTCACGAGGAGCCCAAGGCTGAAAAAGTTCAGAAGTTTATTGATTATGCTTCGAGCTTTGGTTTGCGGATTTATGGAACTGCCAGTGAGATTAGCCAGGAGGCGCTTCAAGACATCATGCGTGCTGTTGAGGGGAAACCCTATGCGGATGTATTGTCCATGATGCTTCTCCGATCCATGCAACAAGCTCGCTATTCTGAGCACAATCACGGTCACTATGGACTTGCTGCAGACTATTATACTCATTTTACCAGTCCGATTCGCCGTTATCCAGATCTCCTTGTCCACCGCATGATTCGGGACTATGGTCGTTCCAAGGAAATAGCCGAGCATTTTGAACAAGTGATTCCAGAGATTGCAACCCAGTCTTCCAATCGTGAGCGTCGTGCCATCGAGGCGGAGCGTGAAGTCGAAGCCATGAAAAAGGCTGAGTACATGGAAGAATACGTTGGTGAAGAGTACGATGCAGTTGTATCCAGCATCGTCAAGTTTGGTCTCTTTGTTGAATTGCCAAATACAGTTGAAGGCTTGATTCACATTACTAATTTGCCTGAATTTTATCATTTCAACGAGCGTGACTTGACACTCCGTGGGGAGAAATCAGGCACAACCTTCCGTGTAGGACAGCAGATTCGCATTCGGGTTGAAAGAGCGGATAAGATGACAGGTGAGATTGACTTCTCTTATATCCCAAGTGAGTTTGATGTCATCGAAAAAGGCTTGAAACAAGCTGGGCGCAAAGACAGAGGTCGTGGTTCAAATCGCCGTTCAGACAAGAAGGAAGACAAGAGAAAATCAGGGCGCTCAAATGATAAGCACAAGCATTCACAAAAAGATAAAAAGAAAAAAGGCAAGAAACCTTTTTACAAAGAAGTAGCAAAGAAAGGAGCCAAGCATGGCAAAGGGCGAGGGAAAGGTCGTCGCACAAAATAAAAAAGCGCACCACGACTATACAATCGTAGATACGCTAGAGGCAGGAATGGTCCTGACCGGAACTGAAATCAAGAGCGTTCGAGCTGCTCGAATCAATCTCAAGGACGGCTTTGCCCAAGTAAAAAATGGGGAAGTCTGGCTGAGCAATGTTCATATCGCCCCTTACGAAGAGGGCAATATCTGGAACCAGGAACCAGAACGTCGTCGCAAACTCTTACTCCATAAGAAGCAAATCCAAAAATTGGAACAAGAGACCAAAGGAACAGGAATGACCCTTGTTCCCCTCAAGGTCTATATTAAAGATGGCTATGCCAAGCTTCTTTTAGGACTTGCTAAAGGGAAACATGACTATGACAAACGGGAGTCGATCAAGCGTCGTGAACAAAACCGCGACATCGCGCGTGTGATGAAAGCTGTCAACCAGCGTTAAGAAGAGGAAGTAAAATGGAAAAATTAATTGCCTATAAACGGATGCCCTTATGGAATAAACAGACCATGCCTGAAATTGTCCAGCAAAAACACAATACCAAGGTTGGTACTTGGGGAAAAATTACTGTCTTGAAGGGGGCACTCAAGTTTATTGAGTTGACAGAAGATGGTGAGGTTCTAGCTGAGCACCTCTTTGAGGCAGGAGCTGACAACCCTATGGCGCAACCGCAAGCCTGGCACCGAGTAGAGGCTGCCACTGATGATGTAGAATGGTACTTGGAATTTTATTGTAAACCTGAGGATTATTTCACTAAGAAATACAATACCAATCCTGTTCATTCGGAAGTCTTAGAGGCCATGCAAACGGTAAAACCAGGAAGAGCCTTGGATTTGGGTTGTGGTCAAGGCCGTAACTCTCTCTTTCTTGCGCAGAATGGTTTTGATGTGACAGCTGTGGATCAAAATGAATTGTCCCTTGAAATCTTGCAAAGCATTGTGGAGCAAGAGGATCTAGACATGCCTGTCGGTCTTTACGATATCAATTCAGCTAGCATTGGGCAAGCCTATGATTTTATCGTTTCAACAGTTGTTCTGATGTTTCTACAAGCGGACCGCATTCCAGCTATTATTAAAAATATGCAGGAGCACACCACAGTCGGTGGTTACAATCTTATCGTCTGTGCGATGGATACAGAGGATTATCCTTGCTCAGTCAACTTCCCATTCACCTTTAAAGAAGGGGAGTTGGCGGACTACTACAAGGATTGGGAATTGGTCAAGTATAATGAAAATCCAGGACATCTGCACCGTCGTGATGAAAATGGCAATCGCATTCAACTACGCTTTGCGACCATGTTAGCCAAAAAAATCAAGTAAATCAAACATATACAAGCGAATAGTAACCTTTAAAAATAGTTTCTATTCGTTTTTATTTGCGTTGGTTGATTGGGGCGAGCAGGATTTTATGCTATACTAGAAATAGAAAATCTGAGCAGTAAAACTGTATTGCTGTCGCTCTCAGCGCAAGATGTTGTAGATGATGGAGGTGATCCAATGACGAGTCTTTTGGTGGAGCTGTATGATCGGCATGTATTGGAAAAGAATGTCTACCAAGCCTTTATCAGTGATTGTGACGAGATTCTTTTTCTATCTTTGACGAAAATAAGTAATAACGATAAACTTTCACTGCGCCATTTTATCTTGGATGAGGTTCCCCATATTCAACGAGTGACCTTTCGTCAGCTATCCTTAGAACAGCTGTCTGATCAGTTAGATTATTGCCTAGCAGGTTACGACCAAGTCCTTCTCGATGTTTTTGGAGGAGATTCGCTACTAGCCTTATCCCTCTATCAATACGGCTTGGATCGGGACCTCCCCATCGTTGCCATGGATGTCGAGCGGGGAAAACAATACAAGTGGGTAGCTGGTCAGTTGGAAAAAGAAGACTTGGACATCCCTACCCTAAGCATCCAACAGTTGATAGCCTTGCGTGGTGGAAAAATGCTCAAATCAAAACGCCCTATCCACTCAGTTGAGCAAATTGCTGCCATCAAAAAATTAGCCAGCTCTGCCATTTCCAATCCTGCTCACTGGTATCAAGTGACCCAATTTTTCTCTCTAGCTAAGACCAATGACCTTCATGCTGAAACCGAAAAGATACTGGAAAACAATGGCAAGTATTATCACTACCCAGAATCTCTCATCCCTTTACTTGTGGAGGCTGGGATGATTCGTATTGAAAGTGAAGACAAGAAACGAGTAGCATACAGCTTTCCAAGTCAAGAAGCTCAAGTTTTTTGTCGCAACAAGGGGCATATTTTAGAGGTGTATCTCTATCTCTTGGCGCTTGAATCTCAGCTGTTTGATGAGTGCATGATAGGCGGTGAAATTGATTGGAACGGCATCTTTCCAGAGGCAGACAATGTTCAAAATGAGATTGATGTCATTCTGAGAAAGGGGCGCTCGATTACCTTTATCTCCTGCAAGATGACAGATTTATCAGTTGAAGCCATCAACGAACTAGAAGTCTACGCCAATCATTTTGCTGGGGAGAGTTGCCTCAAGTTAATTGTCTGTACGGGGAAAATCAATCCCGTTTATGCCAATCGTTGTCAGGAATATGGCGTGCTCGTCATTAGAAGCGAGCAGATCCCCAATCTCATTCCTATACTAAAAAATACTCTAAGAGATTTAAAAGATAAAAAAGCAATATGAAAGGCTGGAATTCCAGTCTTTTTTATTTTTTTTTCGAATAAATGAGAAAAGGAGGTAGACCATGTTTGTAGCCAGAGATGTCAAGGGAAAATTGGTGAATGCCCTCGAAAAAGATGTGACCAAGCAAGCTTATACTTGTCCAAGCTGTGGTGGTGGACTACGATTACGACAAGGACAGAGTATTCGAACGCATTTTGCCCATGAAAGGTTAAGAGATTGTATCGCTATTTTTGAAAATGAAAGTCCAGAACACTTGGGCAACAAAGAGGCCCTTTATCACTGGGCCAAGAAGGACAATCAAGTCTCCTTAGAGTATAGTCTACCCGAGATTCAGCAGATAGCGGATGTTCTCGTCAATGAGAAACTAGCTCTGGAGGTTCAGTGCAGTCCCTTGTCTCAAAAGCTTTTAGGCGGTAGAAGCCAAGGATACCGCAGTCAGGGCTACCAAGTTATCTGGCTACTGGGAGAAAAACTCTGGTTAAAAGAGCGACTTACACAACTGCAAAGGGGATTTCTCTATTTTAGTCAAAATATGGGTTTCTATGTTTGGGAACTGGATCTCAAAAAGCAAGTTCTGAGACTAAAATACCTTTTACATCAGGACCTACGTGGCAAGCTTCATTTTCAGGTCAAGGAATTTCCCTTTGGCCAAGGAAATCTCTTGGAAATTCTAAGATTTCCTTATCAGAAACAAAAACTGCCTCGTTTTGAAGTTGTACAAGATTCCACTATCTGTCACTACATTCGCCAGCAATTGTACTACCAAACACCTTACTGGATGAAGAAACAGGAGGAAGCCTATCATCAAGGAGACAATCTATTAAACCGTCAACTAGGCGACTGGTATCCCCAGGTCAGACCGATAGCATCAGGTGATTTTTTACAGATTGAAACGGATTTGACTAGCTATTATAGAAATTTTCAGACTTACTATCAAAAAAATCCGAAAAATAATCGCCAAAAGCTCTATCCACCAGCCTTTTATCACTTATATTTCTCAAAAAATGTGGTAAAATAGAAAGGATGGAGGAATCTTATGGTATTACAACGACATGAAATAAATGAAAAAGATACATGGGATCTTTCGACAATCTACCCAACAGATCAGGCTTGGGAAGAAGCCTTGAAAGATTTAACTGAAAAAGTACAAACAGCAGCCCAGTATGAGGGGCATCTCTTGGACAGCGCAGACAGTTTGCTTGAGATTACAGAATTCTCACTTGACTTGGAACGCCAAGTTGAAAAGCTTTATGTCTACGCGCATATGAAAAATGACCAGGACACGCGTGAAGCCAAGTATCAAGAGTACTATGCTAAGGCAATGACCCTATACAGTCAGTTAGAACAAGCCTTTTCATTCTATGAACCTGAGTTTATGGAGATTAGCGAAGAGCAGTATGCGGCCTTCCTAGAAGCTCAACCAAAACTCCAAGTTTACAAGCACTTTTTTGACAAGCTCTTGCAAAAGAAAGACCATGTTCTTTCGCAACGTGAGGAAGAATTGCTTGCTGGAGCAGGAGAAATCTTTGGCGCTGCTAGTGAAACCTTCGCTATTTTGGACAATGCGGATATTAGCTTCCCATATGTCCTTGATGACGAAGGCAATGAAGTGCAACTCTCACACGGTACTTACATCCGTTTGATGGAGTCTAAAAACCGTGAAGTGCGTCGTGGAGCCTATGAAGCCCTCTATGCGACTTATGAGCAATTCCAACACACTTATGCTAAGACTTTGCAGACAAATGTTAAGGTGCAAAACTACCGTGCCAAAGTTCGCAACTATAAGAGTGCTCGTCATGCAGCCCTCGCAGCAAACTTTGTTCCAGAAAGTGTCTATGACAATCTAGTAGCAGCAGTTCGCAAGCATTTGCCACTCTTGCATCGATACCTAGAACTTCGTTCTAAAATCTTGGGTATTTCTGATCTCAAGATGTACGATGTCTACACACCACTTTCGTCAGTAGATTATAGCTTTACCTACGAAGAAGCCTTGAAAAAGGCAGAAGAAGCTTTGGCAGTTTTAGGTGACGACTACTTGAGCCGTGTCAAACGTGCTTTCGGAGAGCGCTGGATTGATGTCTATGAAAATCAAGGCAAGCGTTCTGGTGCCTACTCTGGTGGTTCTTATGATACCAATGCCTTTATGCTTCTCAATTGGCAGGACAATCTAGACAATCTCTTTACCCTTGTCCATGAAACAGGTCACAGTATGCATTCTAGCTATACTCGTGAAACCCAACCTTATGTTTACGGAGATTACTCCATTTTCTTGGCTGAGATTGCCTCAACCACAAACGAAAATATCTTGACAGAGAAATTATTGGAGGAAGTGGAAGACGATGCAACTCGCTTTGCTATTCTCAATAACTTCCTAGATGGTTTCCGTGGAACAGTCTTCCGTCAAACTCAATTCGCTGAGTTTGAACATGCCATCCACCAAGCAGACCAAAATGGAGAAGTCTTGACAAGTGATTTCCTCAATAAACTCTACGCTGACTTGAACCAAGAGTACTATGGACTCAGCAAGGAAGACAATCCTCAGATCCAATACGAGTGGGCGCGCATTCCACATTTCTACTATAACTACTATGTTTATCAATATTCAACTGGTTTTGCAGCTGCTTCAGCCTTAGCTGAAAAGATTGTCCATGGTAGTCAAGAAGACCGTGACCGCTATATAGACTACCTCAAGGCAGGTAAGTCAGACTATCCGCTCAATGTTATGAGAAAAGCGGGGGTTGATATGGAAAAAGAAGACTATCTCAACGATGCCTTTGCAGTCTTTGAACGCCGCTTGAACGAGTTTGAAGCCCTTGTTGAAAAATTGGGACTAGCTTAAGATGGTAGAATCTTACAGTAAAAATGCCAATCACAATATGCGCCGTCCCGTCGTCAAGGAAGAAATCGTAGAACTCATGCGCCAGCGTCAAAAGCAGGTGACAGGTTCCTTGAAAGAATTGGAAACCTTCGCTCGCAAGGAAAATATTCCCATCATCCCTCATGAGACAGTTGCTTATTTCCGTTTTCTCATGGAAAGTTTGCAGCCCAAGAACATTTTGGAAATTGGAACAGCTATCGGTTTTTCAGCACTTTTGATGGCGGAACATGCGCCAGATGCTAAGATTACAACGATTGACCGTAATCCTGAGATGATTGGTTTTGCCAAGGAAAACTTTGCCCAGTTTGACAGTCGTCAGCAAATCACCCTCTTAGAGGGAGATGCAGTCGATGTTTTATCTAGTCTGACAGAAACTTATGACTTTGTCTTTATGGATTCGGCCAAGTCCAAGTATATCGTCTTTCTACCAGAAATCCTCAAACACTTGGAAGTCGGTGGAGTGGTGGTCTTGGATGATATTTTCCAAGGAGGAGATGTTGCCAAGGATATCATGGAAGTCCGCCGGGGTCAACGAACCATTTACCGTGGTTTGCAAAGACTTTTCGACGCAACTTTAGACAATCCAGGTCTAACAGCAACCCTAGTTCCGCTCGGAGACGGGATTCTCATGCTGAGAAAAAATGTAGCAGATGTGCAGCTTCCTGAGAGTGAATGATTTTTAGAAAAATTTAAGACAATTTAGTAAAATAGAGAAGGTAACTTACCATAAAAGGAGTAAACATGAAGAAAAAACTATTGGCAGGAGCCATTACCTTATTATCTGTAGCGACTTTGGCTGCTTGTTCAAAAAGTTCTGAAGGGGCTGACCTCATCAGCATGAAGGGTGATGTCGTCACTGAACACCAATTTTATGAACAAGTCAAAAACAATCCAACTGCGCAACAAGTCTTGCTTAATATGACCATCCAAAAAGTATTTGAAAAACAATATGGTTCAGAAGTGACTGACAAAGAGGTGGATGATGCCGTTGCTGAGGAACAAAAGAAATACGGCGATAGCTACAACAGCGTACTTCAACGTGCGGGTATGACTCCTGAGACTCGTAAAGCCCAAATTCGCACAAGTAAGTTGGTCGAATTGGCAGTTAAAAAAGCCGCAGAGAGTGAATTGACTGACGAAGCTTACCAAAAAGCTTTTGAGTCTTATACACCAGATGTAACAGCTCAGATCATCCGTATGGATAATGAAGACAAGGCCAAAGAAGTGCTCGAAAAAGCAAAAGCTGAAGGAGCTGATTTTGCTCAGTTGGCAAAAGACAACTCAAATGATGACAAGACAAAAGAAAATGGTGGCGAAATCACTTTTGACTCTGCTTCAACAGAACTTCCAGAACAAGTCAAGAAGGCGGCCTTTGCCTTGGATGTGAATGGTGTCTCTGATGTTATCACAGCGACTGGAACACAAGCCTACAGTACCCAATACTACATTATTAAGCTAACCAAGAAAACAGAAAAATCATCAAACCTAGATGACTACAAAGAAAAATTGAAAACGGTCATCCTTGCTCAGAAACAAAACGATTCATCTTTCGTTCAGAGCGTTATCGGAAAAGAATTCCAAGCTGCAAATATTAAAGTGAAAGATCCTGTTTTCCAAAATATCTTTGCCCAATACGTTGGTGGTGCAGACTCAAACTCAAGCAGTAGCTCATCAGCAGAATAAAAAAGAAAATACAAACTTTGTCTTGAAGTTTGTATTTTTTGTGATCAGTTTCGGCCAAATAGCAAAATTCGAAGGATTGGAGGATAAGAGTTTTTTTCTTTCTGAAAAAATGGTATAATAGCAATCAAAACTAGAAAATAAAACGGAATTAGGAACAGTTTTCTCTGTTTCTATTAGAGTGGTGACATATGAAAATTAGTAAAAGGTACCTATTGAACTATTCCATTTTGATTCCTTACCTCCTTTTATCGATTTTGGGTCTAATTGTTGTTTACTCAACTACGAGTGCTACCTTGATCCAAGAAGGGAAAAGTGCTCTTCAGTTAGCTCGGAACCAAGGAATGTTTTGGGTAGTTAGTTTGGTTTTGATTGCCTTAATTTATAAACTGAAACTTGGTTTTTTAAGAAATGAACGCTTGATTTTTATCGTTATGTTTGTAGAGATGATTCTCCTAGCTTTGGCTCGGCTAATTGGAACCCCAGTCAATGGTGCCTACGGTTGGATTTCTGTAGGACCTGTAACGATTCAGCCTGCTGAATATCTTAAGATTATCATTATTTGGTACCTAGCCCATCGATTCTCAAAACAGCAAGATGAGATAGCTGTTTACGATTTCCAAGTCTTGACTCAGAATCAGTGGTTACCTCGAGCTTTTAACGACTGGCGTTTCGTTTTACTGGTTTTGATTGGTAGTTTGGGAATTTTCCCTGACTTGGGAAATGCGACCATTCTGGTCTTGGTGTCACTGCTTATGTACACAGTTAGTGGAATTGCCTATCGTTGGTTCTCGACTATTCTAACTCTCTTAGCAGGAAGTTCCATTTTAGTCTTGTCTGTCATTCGTCTTGTTGGCGTTGAGAAGTTTTCTCAAATTCCGGTATTTGGCTACGTTGCCAAACGTTTCAGTGCCTTCTTTAATCCTTTTAATGACTTGGCAGGCGCAGGACACCAGCTTGCAAATTCCTACTATGCCATGGTGAATGGTGGCTGGTTTGGACTTGGATTAGGAAATTCCATCGAAAAGCGTGGTTATTTGCCAGAAGCTCACACAGATTTCGTCTTTTCGATCGTCATCGAGGAGTTTGGATTTGTAGGAGCGAGTATGATTTTGGCACTCCTCTTCTTCTTGATTTTGCGAATCATCTTGGTTGGTATTCGAGCTAAGGATCCCTTTAACTCTATGGTTGCTATCGGTGTCGGGGGGATGATTCTGGTTCAGGTCTTTGTCAATATTGGTGGGATTTCTGGATTGATCCCTTCTACAGGGGTAACCTTCCCCTTCCTTTCACAAGGGGGAAATAGTCTCCTAGTCTTATCTGTAGCCATTGCCTTTGTATTAAATATAGATGCTAGTGAAAAACGTGCCAAACTTATCAGAGAATATGAAGGTCAAACCTCTGAGATGCTGTAAGGGTTGTATGGAAAGGAAAGTTTATGTCACTTCAAAAATTAGAAAACTATAGCAATAAAGCCGTCGTTCAAGAAGAAGTCTTGATTTTGACAGAGCTGTTAGAAGACATCACTAAAAATATGCTAGCGCCAGAGACTTTTGATAAAATCATGCAGTTGAAGGACTTGTCTACAAGCGAGAATTATCAAGGGCTCAATGACCTAGTGACCAGTCTTTCGAATGAAGAAATGATTTACATTTCTCGCTATTTCTCCATCCTTCCGCTTTTGATTAATATCTCTGAGGATGTGGACTTAGCCTATGAGATCAATCACCAAAATAATGTGGATCAAGACTATCTAGGAAAACTATCCACAACAATTAAAATGGTAGCTGAGAAAGAAAATGCAGCTGAAATTTTAGAAAAGTTAAATGTCGTTCCGGTATTAACTGCCCATCCAACACAAGTACAACGTAAGAGTATGCTGGACTTGACCAACCATATCCATACGCTCTTACGTAAGTACCGTGATGTCAAACTCGGCTTGATTAATAAAGAAAAATGGAACATGGATCTCCGTCGTTACATTGAAATTATCATGCAAACCGACATGATTCGTGAGAAGAAATTGAAAGTAACCAACGAAATCACTAACGTGATGGAGTACTACCAAAGTTCTTTCCTGAATGCTGTTCCACGTTTGACAGCTGAGTATAAAAAATTGGCTAAAGAACAAGGTATCGAGCTCCAACATCCAAAACCAATTACTATGGGGATGTGGATCGGAGGAGACCGTGATGGAAATCCTTTCGTAACAGCGGAAACCCTCAACAAATCAGCCTTGACTCAGTGCGAAGTCATCATGAACTACTACGACGAGAAGATTTATAACCTCTATCGTGAATTTTCACTTTCAACCAGCATCGTGAATGTCAGCGACAAGGTTCGTGAGATGGCGCTGAAGTCACAAGATAACTCCATTTATCGCGAAAAAGAACTCTATCGTCGTGCTCTTTTTGATATCCAAGCTAAGATGCAGGCAACCAAGGCTTATTTGATTGAAGACAAGGATCTTCAGCCAAGATATGCCACTGCGGATGAATTCTATCAAGATTTGTTGGCTATTCGCGATTCTCTCCTTGAGAACAAAGGAGAATACCTGATTTCAGGAGAATTTGTCGAGTTGATGCAGGCAGTTGAAATCTTTGGCTTCTACCTTGCTTCTATCGATATGCGCCAAGACTCTAGTGTTCATGAAGCCTGTGTGGCAGAATTGTTAACATCTGCTGGCATCAACGACCACTATAGCGATCTCTCTGAAGATGAAAAATGCGCCCTCCTCTTGAAGGAGTTGGAAGAAGATCCTCGTATCCTCTCAGCCACTCATGCTGAAAAGTCAGAACTGCTTGAAAAAGAACTGTCTATCTTTAAAGCTGCGCGCAAGTTGAAGGATAAACTAGGTGAAAATGTCATTCGTCAAACCATCATCTCTCATGCAACAAGTGTATCCGATATGCTAGAATTAGCCATCATGCTCAAGGAAGTCGGCTTGGTGGATGCCCAAAAAGCACGCGTTCAGATTGTTCCCCTCTTTGAAACGATCGAAGACTTGGATCATTCGGAAGAAACCATGAGAAGATATTTCTCTCTACCTTTGGCTAAAAAATGGATTGCTTCAAAAGACAACTACCAAGAAATCATGCTTGGCTACTCTGATAGTAACAAGGATGGTGGATACCTGTCATCATGTTGGACATTATATAAAGCGCAACAGCAACTGACTGCTATTGGAGACGAATTTGGCGTTAAAGTTACCTTCTTCCACGGTCGTGGTGGTACTGTGGGTCGTGGTGGTGGTCCAACTTATGAAGCCATTACATCTCAACCACTCAAGTCTATTAAGGACCGCATCCGTCTGACTGAGCAGGGAGAAGTGATTGGAAACAAATACGGAAACAAAGATGCTGCCTATTATAACCTTGAGATGTTGGTTTCTGCAGCCATTAACCGTATGATTACCAAGAAGAAGAGTGATACCAATACGTCAAATCGTTACGAAGCTATCATGGACCAAGTAGTGGATCGCAGCTATGATATCTACCGTGACTTGGTCTTTGGAAATGAACATTTCTATGACTATTTCTTCGAGTCAAGCCCAATCAAAGCTATTTCAAGCTTCAACATCGGTTCGCGTCCAGCAGCTCGTAAGACCATCACTGAAATCGGCGGTTTGCGTGCTATCCCTTGGGTCTTCTCATGGTCACAAAGTCGTGTCATGTTCCCTGGATGGTATGGCGTGGGTTCAAGCTTCAAAGAATATATTGATCAAGATCCAAAGAATATTGAGATTCTCCGTGACATGTACCAAAACTGGCCTTTCTTCCAATCTTTGCTTTCCAATGTAGACATGGTCTTATCTAAGTCTAACATGAACATTGCCTTTGAATATGCCAAGCTTTGTGAAGATGAAGAAGTGCAAGCCATCTATTACACTATTTTAGATGAATGGCAATTGACCAAGAACATTATTCTAGCTATTGAAGGCTATGACGAACTCTTGGCTGAAAACTCTTACCTAAAAGACAGTCTAAACTATCGTATGCCTTACTTTAATATCCTTAACTACATCCAGTTGGAGTTAATCAAACGTCAACGTCGTGGTGAATTGTCGGCAGACGAAGAAAGATTGATCCATACAACCATTAACGGAATTGCAACCGGTTTGCGTAATTCAGGCTGATATTCTACAAACTTCCTCTTTTTTCAAGGGGAAGTTTTTGAATTGTTTAAAAAATTCTAAAAATAGTATTGACAAGTAGTTGAAAAATGGTATAATTTAAACATTCAGAAAGTAATCATTGAAGTTTTTTAGAGAGTCTGTGGTTGGTGGAAACAGATAAATGAAAGTGACGAAATTGGGCTGAATGTTCTTAGGAATTTGAAATCATAAAAATTCGGTGAGCACACCTTACAGTGCAACTCGTGAATGCGAGAAAGAGCGATAGGGATATTCCCTATAATTGAGGTGGCACCGCGCATCGACGTCCTCACACAAGTTTTTTGTGTGAGGACTTTTTTGTTGGAGGAGACTTATGGAATTTAAACGATGGCATCGCTTTATGATGTGATTAAAAAAGTAATTTAAAAGAAATAAGGAGAAATAAAAATGAAACGTTTAATCGGAATTATTGTGGCACTAGTAGCTTTAGTTGGAGCTAGCTTGGTTTATTCTAGCCTGACAAAGCAGGAGGCAAAAACAGAAACGGACAACAAAACAGCTAAGGTTGGTGTCCTTCAATTTGTTAGTCACCCATCCTTGGACTTGATTTACCAAGGGATTCAAGATGGACTAGCTGAAGAAGGCTATAAAGGTGACCAAGTGAAAATCGACTTTATGAACTCTGAAGGGGATCAGAGCAAGGTTGCAACCATGAGTAAACAGTTAGTAGCAAATGGAAACGATGTTGTTGTTGGGATTGCGACACCAGCGGCTCAAGGTTTAGCTAGCGCTACGAAAGACCTACCAGTTATCATGGCTGCTATTACAGACCCAATCGGTGCTAACTTGGTCAAAGACTTGAAAAAACCAGGTGGCAACATCACAGGGGTATCAGACCACAACCCTGCTGAACAACAAGTAGAGTTGATAAAAACCCTCACACCAAATGTCAAAACAATCGGCGCTCTTTACTCAAGCAGTGAAGATAACTCAAAATCACAAGTTGAAGAATTCAAGGCTTATGCTGAAAAAGCAGGTTTGACAGTCGAAACATTTGCCGTTCCATCAACAAATGAAATTGCTTCAACAGTCAATGTTATGACCAGCAAGGTCGATGCGATTTGGGTTCCAATTGACAACACCATCGCATCAGCATTCTCAACAGCTGTTTCAAGCAACCAAACAGCTAAAAAGCCAATCTATCCAAGTGCCACTGCCATGGTAGAAGCAGGAGGATTAGCATCTGTAGTAGTTGACCAACACGATCTTGGAGTGGCTACTGGTAAAATGATTGCCAAAGTTTTGAAAGGTGAAAAACCAGCTGATACGCCAGTTAATGTCTTTTCAACTGGTAAGTCAGTGATTAACAAAAAACTAGCGCAGGAACTTGGTATCACCATTCCTGAGTCCGTCCTAAAAGCAGCAGGACAAGTGATTGAATAAAGATAAAGGAGGAGTTGGACACATCTCCTCCCATTTTTACTAAAGAAAGAAATGAGTGAAAGATTATGATTGTATCCATTATTTCTCAGGGAATGGTCTGGGCGATTCTAGGTTTGGGAATCTTTATGACTTTCCGAATTTTGAATTTTCCAGATATGACTACTGAGGGCTCTTTTCCTCTAGGGGGAGCAGTAGCTGTAACCTTGATAACGCAGGGAGTCAACCCATTTTTAGCGACCTTAGCTGCAGTAGGAGCGGGATGTCTAGCTGGAATGGCGACGGGACTCCTATATACCAAAGGAAAAATCCCAACCCTCTTATCAGGAATTTTGGTTATGACTTCCTGCCATTCCATCATGCTCATGATTATGGGACGTGCCAATCTGGGACTTCTTGGAACCAAGCAAATTCAGGATGTCTTGCCTTTTGATTCAGATTTCAATCAACTGCTGACTGGATTAATCTTTGTAGCTCTTGTAATTGGTCTCATGCTCTTTTTCCTTGATACTAAACTAGGTCAAGCCTACATCGCTACAGGTGATAATCCTGATATGGCTCGTAGTTTTGGTATCAATACAGGACGCATGGAACTCATGGGCTTGGTTCTCTCAAATGGGATCATCGCACTTGCAGGAGCCTTAATTGCTCAACAAGAAGGATATGCAGATGTTTCTCGAGGAATCGGGGTGATTGTCGTAGGGCTTGCCAGCTTGATTATTGGTGAGGTTTTGTTCAAGAGTTTGACTCTGGCAGAGCGCCTCATGACCATCGTTGTAGGTTCTATCGCTTATCAGTTCCTCGTTTGGGGAGTGATTGCTCTTGGATTTAACACCAGCTATTTACGACTCTATAGCGCCTTGATTTTGGCGGTTTGCCTTATGATTCCAACCTTTAAAAACAAATACCTGAAAGGAGTCAAGTTCAGCAAATGACAGCAATTGTAGAATTAAAAAATGCTACTAAAGTCATCACGAATGGCTTTGATGAGGAAAAGATCATTCTTAATGATGTTTCTCTTGAAATTTTCGAACATGATTTCATTACTATCCTAGGTGGAAATGGAGCAGGGAAGTCAACGCTTTTTAACACTATTGCAGGTACCTTACCTTTAACAAGTGGGAGTATCCGTATTATGGGCGAGGATGTGACGCATTTTTCACCTGAAAAGCGGGCTAAGTACTTGTCTCGTGTCTTTCAGGATCCTAAGATGGGTACGGCTCCTCGTATGACGGTAGCGGAAAATCTCTTGATTGCCAAGTTTCGTGGTGAGAAGAGAGGACTCCTTCCTAGAAGGTTATCAAGTCACCGAGAGGAGTTTCAGGCAACCATTGAAAAAGTGGGAAATGGTCTTGAAAAACATCTGGACACCCCAATAGAGTTTCTATCAGGTGGACAACGTCAGGCCTTGAGTCTCTTGATGGCAACCTTAAAGCGACCAGAGTTGCTCTTGTTGGATGAACACACAGCAGCCCTTGACCCAAAAACAAGTGTAGCCTTGATGGAGTTAACAGATGGCTTTGTCAACAAGGACTATCTAACAGCTTTGATGATTACTCACCATATGGAAGATGCTCTCAAGTATGGAAATCGCTTGATTGTTATGAAAGATGGACAAATCATCCAAGATTTGAATAAGGATGAAAAAGCCAAGATGAAAATTTCCGATTACTATCAACTTTTTGAGTAGATAATTTTTAAATCAAGCATCCTTAAAAACTTAGAAGTAGGCTTTTGCTTCTAAGTTTTTTGGTGAATTTTAAATATTACTGTTTTTTCCTATTCATCAGTTTTACTTTGGAGTATAATCAGTATAAGAATCTTAAACATTGATAAAAGTAAGGAGATAAAAATATGGCTTACACACAAGAAGATTTTCAAGAATGGATTTTTCAAATTGGATTTAAGATGGACTATTTTACTAGGGAGTTTGCCGAGGAACAAGGCCTTCATTTAGACTATAGCATGCAGTCTTTGGATGATTTGGAGGCTTGGATCTTGGCTCACTACGATGACCACCATGCTTTGATAGCAGACCGAAAGATGTTGGATTATTTGACCGTTTATATCGGTGAAACCTTCCGTAAGCACCTAGGAGGTAAATGGTTTATTGACCTTAAAAATAAAAAGAACGCCTATTATTCTATGCCTGTATTGACTGATCCATCCTATAGAGGAGTGGTATACAAAGCACCATTGACTTATGCAACGGCTTGCATTAGTAGAAAAGATGGTCAGTATATTAGCAGGATATTGAAAAATAACCTCGAAAATCAAGTGAAATAGGATTTTATTTCTTTTGTTTTTCTTTCAAATATTAGAATGATTTGCTCAGAAGATTCAGTTTTTCATGATAGTTGTAAACTTATGAAATAGTCTCATGTAAAGCGTATGAAATGGTTTACTTTTTTTCAGAAATAAGCTATACTAGTTAACGTAAAACTATGATAAGATGGAGGTATTGTGTATGGTTGACAAGCAAGTCATTGAAGAAATCAAAAACAATGCCAACATTGTGGAAGTCATAGGAGATGTGATTTCTTTACAAAAGGCTGGACGGAACTATTTAGGGCTCTGTCCTTTTCATGGTGAAAAGACCCCCTCTTTCAACGTTGTGGAAGACAAGCAGTTTTACCATTGTTTCGGTTGTGGGCGCTCAGGAGATGTTTTTAAGTTCATCGAAGAATACCAAGGTGTGTCCTTTATGGAAGCCGTTCAGCTCTTAGGTGAGCGCGTCGGTATTCAACTAGCTATGCCTGTACAGTCTCGTCCTCAACAGGCTTCCCCTCATCAAGCTTTATATGACATGCATGAAGAAGCTGCCCGTTTTTACCATGCAATCCTCATGACGACCAAGATGGGTGAAGAAGCAAGGGCTTATCTCTACAAACGCGGATTGACAGATGATGTTCTGAAGCATTTCCAGATTGGACTAGCTCCAGCAGAGAGAACCTATCTCTACCAACGTTTATCTGACAAGTTTGAGGAAAAGGATTTATTGGATTCTGGCTTGTTTTACCTGTCAGATGGCAATCAGTTTTATGATACCTTTTTCGGACGGATCATCTTTCCTTTGACCAATGACAAGGGGCAGGTTATTGCATTTTCAGGTCGTGTCTGGCAAGAAACTGATAGTCAGACTGCCAAGTATAAAAATAGTCGTTCAACTGCAATTTTTAACAAGAGTTATGAATTGTATCATTTGGACAAGGCTAAAAAGGGAACAGGTAAAATCACAGAACTCTATTTGATGGAAGGCTTCATGGATGTGATTGCAGCCTACCGTGCTGGTATAGAAAATGCTGTAGCTTCTATGGGAACAGCCTTAAGCAAGGAGCATGTTGACCACCTCAAACGCTTTACCAAAAAAATTGTTCTCAGCTATGATGGCGACAAGGCAGGGCAGGCAGCGACAGCCAAGGCATTAGAGGAGTTAAAAGATTTCTCAGTTGAGGTTGTTCGAGTACCTGATGCCATGGACCCAGATGAGTATTTGCAAAAGAATTCTGCTGAAGACCTGGCCTACCTCTTGACAAAGACTCGTATCAGTCCTATAGAGTTCTATATTCACCAGCTCAAGCCAGAAAATAGTGATAACTTGCAGGCGCAAATTGAGTTCATTGAAAAGATTGCTCCCCTAATCGCCAAAGAAAAATCTATCACTGCCCAGAATTCTTATATCCACATTCTGGCGGATAATCTACCTTCTTTTGATTACCAGCAGGTGGAGCAGATTGTAAATGAAAGTCGCATTGTTCAGAGGCAGGAAAGAGTCAAAGAGGAGCAACCTCCAGCAGCGATTAGTTTACCTGTAACGCGGCAACTGACAGCAGTCATGAGAGCAGAGGCTCATCTCCTCTATAGGATGGCTGAGAATCCAGTTGTGTTAAATGACTACCGATTAAGAGAAGATTTTTTCTTTGATACCCCAGAATTTCAGATTCTTTACGAATTATTAAGTGAGCAGGGAGAAATCGGATCAGAGGAACTGTCTCATCAGACTCCTGAGGTTGAAAATGCCTGGTACCATGTTCTTGGTCTAGATTTGCCAGCTGAGATGTCGCCTCAGGAGCTAGCGGAAGTCGAAGCGACTCGAAACCGTGCCCTCCTTAGCAAGGACAACTTAAGAATTAAAAAGAAAGTGCAGGAAGCTAGTCATGTAGGAGATACGGACACAGCCTTGGAAGAATTGCAACGATTGATTTCCCAAAAGAGAAGAATGGAGTAATAATGGCAACAAAACAAAAAGAAGTAACCACATTTGATGTGCAAGTAGCAGACTTTATCCGTAACCACAAAAAAACAGGAACAGCAACAGACGACGAAATCAACTCAAGTCTGGTTATTCCTTTTACCCTAGATGCAGACGGTATTGAAGACCTTTTGCAACGGATTCAGGATGCTGGAATTTCTATCACAGATAATGAAGGAAATCCAAGTGCGCGTGTGCTAAGTGCAGAAGAAGAGCCAGAACTCAGTGATGAGGACTTGATTGGTTCAACTTCTGCCAAGGTTAATGACCCAGTCCGTATGTATTTGAAGGAAATCGGGGTTGTTCCTCTCTTGACCAACGAAGAGGAAAAAGAATTGGCCCTTGCAGTTGAGGCTGGTGATATCGAAGCTAAACAACGTCTTGCAGAAGCCAACCTGCGTTTGGTTGTTTCGATCGCTAAGCGCTACGTAGGGCGTGGCATGCAGTTTCTTGACTTGATCCAAGAAGGAAACATGGGCTTGATGAAGGCTGTTGACAAGTTTGACTATTCAAAAGGTTTTAAGTTTTCTACTTATGCAACTTGGTGGATTCGTCAGGCGATCACTCGTGCCATCGCTGATCAGGCTCGTACCATTCGTATTCCTGTTCACATGGTTGAAACGATTAACAAGCTTGTCCGTGAACAACGTAATCTCCTTCAAGAATTGGGTCAAGATCCAACTCCTGAACAAATCGCTGAGCGTATGGATATGACACCTGACAAGGTGCGTGAAATCTTGAAAATCGCCCAAGAACCAGTATCACTTGAAACACCGATTGGTGAAGAGGACGATAGCCATCTTGGGGACTTTATCGAAGACGAAGTGATTGAGAATCCAGTGGACTATACAACTCGTATCGTCTTACGCGAGCAGTTGGATGAAGTCTTGGATACTCTCACAGACCGTGAAGAAAACGTTCTACGCCTTCGTTTTGGTTTGGACGACGGGAAGATGCGAACCCTTGAAGATGTTGGTAAAGTCTTTAACGTAACTCGTGAACGTATCCGTCAGATCGAGGCCAAGGCTTTGAGAAAACTACGTCAACCAAGTCGCAGCAAACCCCTTCGTGATTTTATTGAAGACTAAGAGTGAGGAATAACATGGCTTATACAGAAGAGCAAATTGAAACAATTAAAACACGTATTTTAAATGCCTTGGAAGAAGTAATTGACCCTGAGTTGGGGATTGATATTGTCAACCTAGGTTTGATTTATGAAATTCGTTTTGATGGTGAAACAGGTCACACTGAAATTGATATGACCTTGACAACTATGGGCTGCCCACTGGCTGACCTTTTGACAGACCAGATACATGATGCGATGACAGATGTGCCTGAGGTAACCAATACCGAAGTTAAATTGGTCTGGTATCCAGCTTGGACGGTTGAAAAAATGAGTCGCTATGCACGTATCGCCCTAGGAATTAAATAAAGACTAAGAAAAATGCGAGAGACGATTGGAAAATAGGGTAAATTCCTCCTTTTTCCTCTGGTCTCTCTTTCTTTTGCTGATTTTCTAGAAATAAAATGGTATAATGAAAGGTATGGAAAACGAAAAATTGCGTATTAATATGCTAAGTTCAAGCGAAAAAGTGGCTGGTCAAGGAGTATCAGGAGCCTACCGTGAGTTGGTACGTCTCCTACATCGCGATGCCCAAGATCAGTTAATTGTTACGGAGAACCTTCCTGTTGAGGCAGATGTAACTCACTTTCATACCATTGATTTCCCTTATTATTTATCTACATTTCAAAAGAAACGCTCTGGGAGAAAAATTGGCTATGTGCATTTTTTGCCTGATACGCTTGAGGGAAGCTTGAAAATTCCATTTTTCCTAAAAGGAATTGTCAAACGCTATGTGTTTTCTTTTTATAACCGAATGGAACACTTGGTCGTGGTCAATCCCATGTTTATCGAGGATTTGGTGGTTGCTGGTATACCGCGTGAAAAAGTAACTTACATCCCAAATTTTGTAAACAAAGAAAAATGGCATCCATTGCCAGCTGAACAAGTTTCAAAACTCCGTAAGGAAATGGATTTAGCGGAAGATCAGTTTGTCGTAGTCGGTGCAGGCCAGGTTCAGAAACGTAAAGGAATTGATGACTTTATCCGCCTTGCGGAGGAATTGCCAGAAATTACGTTTATCTGGGCTGGTGGTTTTTCATTTGGTGGGATGACAGATGGTTATGAACGCTACAAGAAGATTATGGACAATCCACCAAAAAATCTTATTTTCCCCGGAATTGTATCACCGGAACGGATGCGTGAGCTCTACGCTATGGCGGATCTATTCTTACTACCAAGTTACAATGAATTATTCCCCATGACCATCTTAGAGGCAGCTAGTTGCGAGGCGCCGATTATGTTAAGGGATTTGGACCTGTATAAGGTTATTCTTGATGGGAATTATCGTGCTACAAGTGATGTTTCTGAGATGAGAGAAGCAATCCTAGAATACAAGAATGCCCCTGAAGCCTTAAAGAACTTGAAAGAAAAAGCTCGCGAGATCTCCAAAGAGTACTCCGAGGAGCATTTGTTGGAAATCTGGCTAAAATTCTATCGAGAACAGGCTGTTTTGGGCAAAAAGTGAGGTAATTTATGCGAATTGGTTTATTTACAGATACCTATTTCCCTCAGGTTTCCGGGGTTGCGACTAGTATTCGAACTTTGAAGACAGAGCTTGAAAAGCAAGGACATGCAGTTTTTATCTTTACAACGACTGATAAAGACGTGAATCGCTACGAGGATTGGCAAATTATTCGAATTCCGAGTGTTCCTTTCTTTGCATTTAAGGATCGACGATTTGCCTACCGAGGTTTTACAAAGGCGCTTGAAATTGCCAAGCAGTATCAACTTGACATCATTCATACCCAGACAGAGTTTTCACTAGGTTTGCTTGGGATTTGGATTGCGAGAGAATTGAAAATTCCAGTTATTCATACCTACCATACCCAGTATGAAGACTATGTGCATTATATTGCTAAGGGCATGCTAATTCGTCCGAGTATGGTAAAATATTTGGTGCGTGGCTTCCTTCATGATGTAGATGGCGTGATTTGCCCTAGTGAGATTGTTCGTGACCTTTTATCTAAATACAAAGTCAAGGTTGAAAAGCGTGTCATCCCAACTGGAATTGAGCTAGCTAAGTTTGAACGACCTGAGATTAAAGAAGAGAATTTAGCAGCCCTTCGATCTAAGCTTGGGATTAAAGAAGATGAGAAAATGTTGCTGAGCCTTTCACGTATTTCTTATGAGAAGAATATCCAAGCAGTTCTAAATGCCTTCGCTGAGGTATTGAAAGAAGAAGATAAGGTGAAGTTGGTTGTTGCTGGAGATGGTCCTTATCTGGACAGTCTGAAGGAACAAGCAGTGAAATTGCAGATCCAAGATCATGTGATTTTTACTGGTATGATTGCCCCAAGTGAAACAGCCTTGTACTATAAGGCGGCAGATTTCTTTATCTCTGCATCCACTAGTGAAACCCAAGGATTGACTTATCTAGAGAGTCTAGCCAGTGGGACTCCTGTCATCGCTCATGGCAATCCTTATCTGGATAATCTGATCAGTGACAAGATGTTTGGAACCCTCTACTATGGAGAACAGGATCTTGCAGGTGCCATCTTGGAGGCTTTGATTGCCACTCCGGATATGGATGAGCAGAAGTTGGCTGACAAGTTGTATGAGATTTCGGCTGAGAATTTTGGGAAACGAGTCCATGAGTTTTATCTCGATGCTATTATTTCAAATAATTTTGAACAAGAATTGCTTGACGGAGAACCAATGAGTCAACGTTTTCTAAAGACCATTTTATATCTCCCTCAACAAGCAGTCAGCGCCCCAGTAAAAGAATCTAAACGCATTCTGAAGGCGTCTAAAAAACAGTTGTCCAGTATGCGCGACTACTGGAGAGATTAGTAAAAATATAGGAGAATAAAATATGGCAAAAAAATTTATGAGAAGTGGTAGAGATCAAAAAATTGGAGGCGTTTGTGCCGGTGTAGCCCACTATTTTGATATTGACCCCACTATTGTCCGAGTGATTTGGGGGGTTCTTGCCTTTTGTTATGGGGCAGGGGTACTTGCTTACTTGATTTTATGGGTAATTGCACCTGTTTCTAGCGAATATTAAAAGAGAAACAGAATAGAACAAAGAGAAATGAAAAGGAGTCCAAATGGCTTTTGGAGATAATGGAAAACGTAAAAAAACAATGTTTGAAAAAGTAACGCTTTTTGTCGTGCTAATTATGTTGTTTGTAACCCTTGCTGGTATCTTTGCGACTGCGCTTGGAGCTTTTAGCAGATTCTAAGTAAGTTGCTAAGATAGAAACAATAACTAATGACTGGATTTTCCAGTCCTTTTTAAAGTGAGAAGAAAATATGAGTATGTTTTTAGATACAGCCAAGATCAAGGTCAAGGCTGGTAATGGTGGCGATGGTATGGTTGCCTTTCGCCGTGAAAAGTATGTCCCGAATGGCGGGCCTTGGGGTGGTGATGGTGGACGTGGAGGTAACGTTGTTTTTGTTGTAGACGAAGGCTTGCGTACCTTGATGGATTTCCGCTATAACCGTCATTTCAAGGCCGAATCCGGTGAAAAAGGGATGACCAAAGGAATGCATGGGCGTGGTGCTGAAGACCTTCGTGTCCGTGTTCCTCAAGGAACGACTGTACGTGATGCAGAAACAGGTAAAGTCATTACAGACTTGATTGAGCACGGTCAAGAATTTATCGTAGCTCATGGTGGTCGAGGTGGCCACGGAAACATCCGTTTTGCGACACCAAAAAATCCTGCACCTGAAATCTCTGAGAATGGAGAACCAGGTCAAGAACGTGAGTTGCAACTGGAACTGAAAATCCTGGCGGATGTTGGCTTGGTCGGTTTCCCATCTGTAGGGAAATCAACACTTTTAAGTGTTATCACATCTGCTAAACCAAAAATCGGCGCCTACCACTTTACGACAATTGTGCCAAATTTAGGTATGGTCCGTACACAGTCAGGTGAATCGTTTGCCGTAGCAGACCTTCCAGGTTTGATTGAAGGAGCTAGTCAAGGTGTTGGTCTTGGAACCCAGTTTCTCCGTCATATCGAACGTACACGAGTTATCCTCCATGTCATCGATATGTCAGCTAGCGAAGGACGTGATCCTTACGAGGACTACCTAGCTATCAATAAAGAATTGGAATCCTACAACCTTCGTCTCATGGAGCGTCCTCAGATCATCGTAGCCAATAAGATGGACATGCCTGAAAGTCAGGAAAATCTTGCAATCTTCAAGGAAAAATTGGCAGCAAACTACGATGAGTTTGAAGAACTTCCAGCAATCTTCCCTATTTCTGGTTTGACTAAGCAAGGTTTGGCAACTCTTTTGGATGCGACAGCCGAGTTGTTAGACAAGACACCAGAATTCCCGATTTATGATGAATCCGATATGGAAGAAGAAGCTTACTATGGCTTTGATGAGGAAGAAAAAGCCTTTGAAATTAGCCGCGATGATGATGCGACATGGGTGCTTTCTGGTGAAAAACTCATGAAACTCTTTAACATGACCAACTTTGACCGTGATGAGTCTGTCATGAAGTTTGCTCGCCAGTTACGTGGTATGGGGGTTGACGAAGCCCTTCGTGCGCGTGGAGCCAAGGATGGAGATCTGGTCCGAATTGGTAAATTTGAGTTTGAATTTGTAGACTAGGAGATTGATATGGGAGATAAACCGATATCATTCCGAGATGCAGATGGAAATTTTGTTTCTGCAGCAGATGTATGGAATGAAAAAAAACTAGAAGAATTGTTTAATCGTCTCAATCCCAAACGTGCTCTTAGATTGGCACGAGAAAAAAAAGGCAATGAGAAGGCTGATAGAGAAGAAAAATAGCCTATCAACATTGATAAAACAAAACCCCGTGATTGTATTCATCACGGGGAATTTTTTAGTCATTGAAGAAAAATGGTGGCGCAAATTTTTTAAGAATTTCAAAGCAAGTCTGTGCTTCTTCAGCGTTTTCACAGATAAGAAGGCAGACATCATCACCACATACGGTGGCAATGATTTGTTTAAAATTGAGAGCATCGAGAACAGCTCCAAACGATTGGGCAAGGCCTGGCAAGGTTTTGAGGACAACCTGATGCTGGACAGGGCGTAGCATGACCAAGCCATCTTCCATATAGTTTTCCAAGCGTTTTTCCCACTTGGAGATGGAGCCAGTATTTAAAACATAATAAGAATGATCTGCTTCGCGAACCTTTGATAGATTCATGGTTTTGATATCGCGTGAGAGAGTGGCCTGTGTGACTTGGATGTCGTTTTCAGCTAGTAAAGCTTGCAACTCTGCCTGTGTATGAATCTTATTTTTAGCTACAAGTGCACGGATGAGTTGGTGTCTATGTTCAGATTTATTCATATGAGGCTGGCTCCTTTTATGAGGGGATGGTGATAGAAGACTGTGTTAAATCAATAGTTAAGTGGTAGTCTGTATTATCTCGAATTGTAATTTCAAAGTCGGTTGTATAGAGAACAAGGCGAAGTGTGTCACCTTTTTTCAGCTTGTAAATCGTAGGTTGTAGGGCAAATTGGATTTCCATCCATTCATCTGCAGTAATATCCTCTACTAACAGTAAGTCATTTCTATTTTGTAAATTAAGGTATCCTTTGGTGATGACACGTTGGGCGCTTGGAGTAAATGGCAGTTCGCAGAGATTTTCTAACATGTGGTAGCGACCGTTGTCAATGGTTCTAGCACTTAAAACAGCTGGATAAGGCTGTAGATATTTCTTTTGTCCAAGTTCCAGCAGTTGAGCAGATAATAAACCCTTGTTTGTACTTGATTTGACACGAAGTTTCAGCTCCACTCGACCATTTAAGTGAATGTCTTGAGTTACTGGAAGGTCAATGGTGATTTGATTTGCTTTTCCTTGGTAAAGTTCTGTGTTGAAAGTCTGGTAAGTCTTGCCATAACGGTCAAAATCCTTTTGATCATACTGGTTTTGAATCACTTTTTCCTCAGTTCCAAGAGAGAAGGTATGCAGTTCATCCTGCTTGCCAAAGTCACCAAGCCCCTGCCATGTTTGCGGTACAGTATTGTCTTGCCAGATGACAGTAGGAAGTTGATAGTCTGTTGTAAGTCCTAACAATTTCTTGCTTAAGAGGGCATTCATGGATTCGCGGAAGTCAATTGACTGCCAGTTATTCATATAAACATGAGCCCCATGATGGAAAAAGAGGTGCTTGCGAATATTGTCAGGAAGAGCATGAAACATCTGGTAAACATGAAGTGGTTTGACGTTCCAATCCTGGGAACCATGCGTAAAGACGACCTCAGCTTGAACCTTGTGAGCATTGAGCAGATAGTTGCGGTCATGCCAAAATTGATTGTAGTCACCAGTCTTGCGATCAAGAAGCCCTTTTACCTTTTCTAAGTCTGCCTGATGAGCTTCATTACCACGGATATAGTCACCAGCTAGGAGATTGCGGGAGTAGGTCAATTCAGCAAGTGAGTCAAAATCCTCACCTGGATAACCACCAGGGCTGGTCACAAGACCATTTTCCCGATAGTAGTTATACCAAGAGGAAATTCCTGCTTCTGCGATGATGACTTCTAAGCCATTAACACCAGTGGTCGCAAGACCATTAGACATGGTCCCTAGATAAGAAATTCCTGTTGTTGCGACTTTTCCGCTTGACCAGTCAGCCTTGATTTGACGTTTGCGTGTGTGATCCGTGAAAGCACGGCAACGGCCATTAAGCCAGTCAATCACATTTTTATATGCTTCAATCTGCTGGTAGTCCCCATTGGTCATGAGACCTTGGGAATCCTTGGTTCCAACACCCGATACATAGAGATTGGCAAATCCTCTTGGGAGGAAGTAATCGTTGAGAGTGTAAGAACTATTGATGTGAGCTAGCTTTTCTTCAGTTTCAGAGACGGTTTCTGCTTGACCATGAGGCTCGACAAAATCAATCTCAGGCTCCTCAAGTTCAATAATGTGGGCAGGTTTGACCTCAAGCTCTCCTTCCATTTTGTAGAGAGCCTTGTCGCTGGCTTTGTCGTTGGTGCCTTGGTGATAAGGACTGGCAGTCATAACCGCAGGAATCTGTCCATCATATCGAGGGCGAATAATGCTGACCTTGACTAAATCAGGGAGTCCGTCTTTATCAGTATCCACACGACTCTCGACATACACGACTTCACGAATGACATCATGAGTAGAGAAGGTTGCCAAGCTCTTGCCGTTAAAGTAGTGGTAGTGATTATCTTCTGCAATAAGCCCATCACTAACAAGCTGGTCAATGAGTGTATTTCCCTTTTTGGTTCGAGTGTTGAGCAAATGGTAGAGATTTTCAATCAAATCTCCATAAATAATAGGAAATCCAGTCTCTTTACGGAATTGTTCGGCGTCCTCAAAGTCAACAAGATAGCTAAATCCTAAAAGTTGAAAAGCCACAGTATAAAAAATCTCAGCAGTCAGGTCACAATCTGACTGAAAGAAGGTAAGGAGATCAGTCTCCTTGTCTGCTGCTAAGACGGACAAAGGATAGTCGGTATTTTTATAAGTGAAAAAATTACAGCGGACAAATTGTTCAAGTTGTTTTTTTGATGCTTGTTCTGGTACCAGCTTCAAACCAAGCTGAGATAACTCGCGTAAAACTTGCGAATGAGAAACAGGCAAGTAGCTGAATTGATTAAAACGCATGGCGCTCTCCTTTAGAAATATTCTAAATTTAGTATATCAAAAATAAGGTAAAAAAGATATTGTTGGCCTGTGATGAAGTCACTTTAAAAGGAATGATCTTCTACCTTTTCATTCTAGTTTTTAAAATGGTATAATAGTACTATATCTAAAGCAAGGAGGAGAAGAAATGATTGCACAACTCGACACCAAGACTGTTTATAGTTTTATGGAAAGTGTGGTTTCAATTGAAAAATACGTACAAATGGCTAAAGAATCCGGCTATTCTCACCTTGCTATCATGGATGTGGATAATCTCTATGGAGCCTATCATTTTCTAGAAGCAACTCGTAAGCATGGCATTCAACCTTTAATTGGTCTAGAAATGACCTTGGTCAAAGATGAGGACAATATTTCTCTTCGTTTTCTAGCCCTATCCACTAAAGGTTATCAAGAGTTGATGAAGTTATCCACTTTAAAAATGACTGGACGGAAAAATTGGTCTGACTTCACCCCCCACCTCGAGGATGTGGCCATTATTGTTCCCTATTTTGAGGGGATCGAACAGTTAGATTTAGGCTATGACTATTATATCGGTGTTAGTCCAGATACTCCTCAAGAAGTCTTTACTAGGCCCATTCTTCCACTCTATCAAGTCAATTCTTTTGAAAAAGAAGATATTCAAGTTTTACAAATCTTATCGGCAATCAAGGATAATGTCAGCCTAAGAGAAGTGGATGTGCATTCACAACAAGGAATCTTTCTACCTGCCTCAGACTTGGAAGCACGGTTTAAAAATCACTTCCCTCAGGCACTTGCTAATCTCCAAGATTTGATAGAGAATGTTAGTTACCAACTCGACCCAAGTTTAAAACTTCCTCGCTTTAATCCTGAAAAACCAGCGGTAGAAGAACTTAGAGAGAGAGCTGAGAAAGGCTTGAGTGACAAGGGGCTAACCTCAGCTATCTATCGTGAGCGACTGAATGAAGAGTTAGCTGTGATTCATGATATGGGCTTTGACGACTATTTCCTTGTAGTTTGGGATTTACTCCGTTTTGGACGTTCCCAAGGCTATTATATGGGGATGGGGCGTGGTTCTGCTGTGGGTAGCTTGGTGGCCTACTCACTTGACATCACAGGAATTGATCCGGTTGAAAAGAACTTGATTTTCGAGCGCTTTTTAAATCGTGAGCGCTACACTATGCCTGATATCGATATCGACATCCCAGACCTTTATAGGCCAGAATTCATTCGTTATGTTCGTGATCGCTATGGTAGTCAACACGTGGCGCAGATTGTCACTTATTCGACCTTTGGGGCAAAACAGGCAATTCGTGATGTTTTCAAACGCTATGGTGTTCCAGAGTACGAATTAACCAATATTACGAAAAAAATCAGTTTTCGAGATACGCTAACGACGGCTTATGAAAAGAATTTGCAATTTAGACAGCTCATCAATAGCAAGATTGAATACCAAAAAGCTTTTGAGATTGCTCGAAAGATTGAAGGGTATCCTCGTCAGACCTCTATCCATGCGGCAGGAGTGGTCATGAGTGACCAAGACTTGACGGACTATATTCCTCTAAAATACGGTGAGGATATGCTCATCACTCAGTATGATGCTCATGGTGTTGAAGCCAATGGACTTCTAAAAATGGATTTCCTAGGTCTGCGTAACTTAACTTTTGTCCAAAAAATGCAGGAATTACTGGCTGAGTCAGAGGGTGTTCATCTGAAAATCGAAGAGATTGATTTGGAAGACAAGGCGACTCTGGCCCTCTTTTCTGCTGGAAATACCAAGGGGATTTTCCAATTTGAACAACCTGGAGCCATTCGACTCTTGAAACGAGTTCAGCCGCAAGTCTTTGAAGAAGTTGTAGCAACGACATCCCTCAATAGACCAGGGGCTAGTGATTATATTGATAACTTTGTCGCTCGTAAGCATGGCAAAGAAAAGGTGACAGTGTTAGATCCTGCCTTAGAAGATATCCTTTCATCAACCTACGGTATCATGCTCTATCAAGAGCAAGTCATGCAGGTTGCTCAGCGTTTTGGAGGCTTCAGCCTTGGTAAAGCCGATATTCTCAGACGAGCCATGGGTAAGAAAAATGCTAAAGAGATGCATTTGATGAAGGAAGATTTTATCTCTGGAGCTATGAAATTGGGGCATTCTGAAGAAAAAGCCAACCAATTTTTTGCAGTGATGGAAAAGTTTGCGGGCTATGGATTTAACAGATCCCACGCCTATGCCTACTCAGCACTGGCATTCCAGCTTGCTTATTTCAAGACGCACTATCCTGCTATTTTCTTTCAAGTCATGTTGAATTATTCAAGCAGTGAGTATATTGTCGATGCTCTGCAGATGGGATTTCAAGTAGCGCCTTTAGCTATCAACAGTATTCCCTATCACGATAAGATTGCTCAGAAGAAAATCTATCTTGGTCTGAAAGCCATTAAGGGCATGCCAAGAGATTTTTCTTACTGGATTATCGAAAATCGTCCTTTTTCAAGTGTGGAAGATTTCGTCACTCGTCTTCCTAAAAATTACAAGAAACTATCGCTTTTGACGCCTTTGGTTGAACTAGGGCTTTTTGATGAATTTGACAAGAATCGTCAGAAAATCTTAGTGAACCTACCAAACTTATTTGTCTTTGTTGAGGAGTTGGGTGGACTCTTTGCGGATACAAATTATAGTTGGACTGAAGCTGATGATTTTACTGAGGCAGAGAAATTTTACAAAGAGCAGGAACTGATTGGGGTAGGTATCAGTCCCCATCCTCTCCAAACTCTTGCCAAACAAGCCCTATATCCGACCACTCCAATCACTAATCTTACTGAGGGAGCTCAAGCCACTCTTCTAGTAGAACTTCAAAAGATTAAAGTGATTCGAACCAAGAAAGGTGAGAGTATGGCCTTTCTACAGGTTCATGATAGTAAGTCTCGGATGGATGTAACTGTATTTTCAGACCAATATAGAAAATTTGCTTCCAATTTATCCGAAGGGAAATTTTACTACATCAATGGCAAAATTCAATCTCGAGATGGTCGTCTGCAAATGATTGCACAAGATTTGAAAGAAGCAGTCGCTGAACGATTCTGGATTCAAGTTAAAAATCACGACAACGATAAAGAGATTTCAAATATCCTAGAACAATACAAAGGCCCAATCCCTGTCATTATCAGGTATGTAGAGGAAGAAAAAACAATTGTTTCCTCCTGTCATTTTGTAAAAAAAGACCCTGCTTTACAGGAAAAATTAGAGGGAATTGCTATGAAAACGATTTATCGCTAAAAATACGAAAAATAGAAGAATTTTCAAATGAAATGTGGTATAATCAATAGGAATGTTAAAAGAAAAAGGAGCAAAACCAAATGAAACGTATTGCTGTTTTGACTAGCGGTGGAGACGCCCCTGGTATGAACGCTGCCATCCGTGCAGTAGTTCGTCAAGCAATCTCAGAAGGAATGGAAGTCTTTGGTATCTATGATGGATACGCAGGGATGGTTGCCGGTGAAATCTATCCACTTGATGCTGCTTCAGTTGGAGACATCATTTCACGTGGTGGTACTTTCCTTCACTCTGCTCGTTACCCTGAGTTTGCACAACTTGAAGGTCAACTTAAAGGGATTGAGCAGTTGAAAAAACACGGGATCGAAGGTGTCGTTGTTATCGGTGGTGACGGTTCTTATCACGGAGCTATGCGCTTGACTGAGCATGGATTCCCAGCTATCGGTCTGCCTGGCACAATTGATAATGACATCGTAGGTACTGATTTCACAATTGGATTTGATACTGCAGTTACTACTGCAATGGATGCGATTGATAAGATTCGTGATACATCATCAAGTCACCGTCGTACTTTCGTTGTAGAAGTAATGGGACGTAATGCTGGTGATATCGCACTTTGGGCAGGTATTGCTACTGGTGCCGATGAAATCATTATCCCTGAAGAAGGCTTCAACATGGAAGAAATCGTAGCTAGCATCAAAGCTGGTTATGAACACGGTAAGAAACACAACATCATTGTTTTGGCGGAAGGTGTTATGTCAGCAGCTGAATTTGGTCAAAAACTAAAAGAAGCTGGAGACACTAGTGACCTTCGTGTAACTGAACTTGGTCACATCCAACGTGGTGGTTCACCAACTGCGCGTGACCGCGTCTTGGCGTCACGCTTGGGAGCACATGCTGTTAAACTTCTCAAACAAGGAATCGGTGGTGTCGCTGTTGGTATCCGTAATGAAAAAATGGTTGAAAATCCAATTCTTGGTACAGCAGAAGAAGGAGCTTTGTTTAGCTTGACTGAAGATGGCAAGATTGTGGTGAACAACCCACACAAAGCTGATCTTGAACTCGCTAGCTTGAACAAGAGCTTGTCCTAATCAACTTTCATTAATTTGGTAACATGACCATAAAGGTCGAATTATATAAAGGAGTCACAAAATCATGAACAAACGTGTAAAAATCGTTGCAACTTTGGGTCCTGCGGTAGAAATCCGTGGTGGTAAAAAATTCGGTGAAGATGGATACTGGGGTGAAAAACTTGACGTTGAAGCTTCAGCTCAAAATATTGCGAAATTGATTGAAGCAGGAGCGAACACTTTCCGTTTCAACTTCTCACACGGTGACCACCAAGAACAAGGTGAGCGTATGGCAACTGTTAAACTTGCTGAAAAACTTGCAGGTAAGAAAGTTGGTTTCCTTCTTGATACAAAAGGACCAGAAATCCGTACTGAATTGTTTGAAGGTGACGCAAAAGAATACTCATACAAAACTGGTGAAAAAATCCGTGTTGCAACTAAACAAGGAATCAAATCAACTCGTGAAGTGATTGCTTTGAACGTTGCTGGTGCTCTTGACATCTACGATGATGTTGAGGTTGGTCGCCAAGTATTGGTTGACGATGGTAAACTTGGTCTTCGTGTTGTTGCAAAAGACGATGCAACTCGTGAATTTGAAGTTGAAGTTGAAAACGATGGAATTATCGCTAAACAAAAAGGTGTAAACATCCCTAACACTAAAATTCCTTTCCCAGCTCTTGCTGAACGTGACAACGATGATATCCGTTTCGGTTTGGAACAAGGTATCAACTTCATCGCGATCTCATTTGTACGTACTGCTAAAGACGTGAATGAAGTTCGTGCAATCTGTGAAGAAACTGGTAATGGTCACGTTCAATTGTTCGCTAAAATCGAAAACCAACAAGGTATCGACAACTTGGATGAAATCATTGAAGCTGCTGACGGTATCATGATTGCTCGTGGTGACATGGGTATCGAAGTACCATTCGAAATGGTTCCAGTTTACCAAAAAATGATCATCACTAAAGTGAACGCAGCTGGTAAAGTTGTTATCACAGCAACAAACATGCTTGAAACAATGACTGAAAAACCACGTGCCACTCGTTCAGAAGTATCAGACGTATTTAACGCTGTTATCGACGGTACTGACGCTACAATGCTTTCAGGTGAGTCTGCAAACGGTAAATACCCACTTGAGTCAGTAACAACAATGGCTACAATTGACAAGAACGCACAAACTCTTCTTAACGAATACGGACGTTTGAACTCAGATACATTCGAACGTAACTCTAAGACAGAAGTTATGGCTTCAGCTGTTAAAGATGCTACAAACTCAATGGATATCAAATTGGTTGTTACTTTGACTAAGACTGGTCACACTGCTCGTTTGATCTCTAAATACCGTCCAAATGCTGATATCTTGGCATTGACATTTGACGAATTGACAGAACGTGGATTGATGTTGAACTGGGGTGTTATCCCAATGTTGACAGAAGCACCTTCATCAACTGACGATATGTTCGAAATTGCTGAACGTAAAGCAGTTGAAGCTGGTCTTGTTGAGTCTGGTGACGATATCGTTATCGTTGCAGGTGTACCACTTGGAGAAGCTGTCCGTACAAACACAATGCGTATCCGTACAGTACGTTAATCTAAACTTTTAAAAGCCTATCATACCAAGCTTTTGTGCTTGTGTGATGGGTCTTTTTTCTATTTTAGAAGATAAAAAGAGAGTGATTTTTATTAAACAGAAATGGGAAAAATAGGAGAACTATGGTATAATAGAATGTAGAGACCTTTTTAGTAAATTTTGAAAGAGTATAACATGAGAAAAATTGTCATCAATGGTGGACATCCATTGCAAGGTGAGATCACCATTAGCGGTGCTAAGAATAGTGTTGTAGCATTAATCCCTGCTATTATACTGGCAGATGATGTTGTCACTTTGGATTGTGTCCCAGATATTTCAGACGTTGCTAGTCTTGTAGAAATTATGGAAATCATGGGAGCGAAAGTAAAACGCTACGATGATGTTTTGGAGATTGATCCGAGAGGTGTTCAAAACATTCCTATGCCTTATGGCAAGATCAATAGCCTTCGTGCTTCTTATTATTTCTATGGAAGTCTGTTAGGTCGCTTTGGTGAAGCTACAGTTGGACTTCCTGGTGGATGTGATCTGGGACCTCGTCCGATTGACCTTCACCTAAAAGCCTTTGAAGCCATGGGAGCCAAGGTAAGCTATGAGGGAGATAATATGAATTTATCTGCCCAAGGTAAGGGACTTCACGGCGCAAGTATTTACATGGATACCGTCAGTGTTGGTGCAACGATTAATACCATGATTGCGGCTGTTAAGGCTAAGGGACGGACTGTTATTGAAAATGCGGCTCGTGAACCAGAAATCATCGATGTGGCTACCCTTTTGAATAACATGGGGGCTCACATTCGTGGTGCTGGTACAGATCTTATCATTATTGATGGTGTCGAGAAACTTCATGGAACTCGTCATCAAGTAATACCAGATCGTATCGAAGCTGGAACCTATATATCACTTGCTGCAGCGGTTGGTAAAGGAATCCGTATTAACAACGTTCTCTATGAACACTTAGAAGGCTTTATCGCCAAACTAGAAGAAATGGGCGTTCGTATGACGGTCTCAGAAGACAGTATCTTCGTTGAAGAGCAGTCTGATTTGAAGGCCATCAATATCAAAACAGCTCCCTATCCAGGATTTGCAACCGATTTGCAACAACCAATCACACCACTTTTACTAACTGCTCAAGGTCGTGGTACTATTATTGATACCATTTACGAAAAACGTGTCAACCATGTCTTTGAGTTAGCAAAAATGGACGCGGATATTGCGACTACAAATGACCATATTTTCTACACTGGTGGGCGAATTCTACATGGTGCCAAGGTGAAAGCTACAGACTTGCGAGCTGGTGCTGCACTTGTGATTGCTGGACTGATGGCTCAAGGCCAGACTGAAATTACAAATATTGAGTTTATCCTTCGTGGCTACTCAGATATTATTGAAAAATTACGTAGTCTTGGAGCGGATATTACACTCGTTGAAGACTAAACCGTTGAGGTGATTATGAATATTTGGACCAAATTAGCAATGTTTTCTTTTTTTGAAACGGAGCGCTTGTATTTGCGTCCTTTCTTTTTTAGTGACAGTCAAGCGTTTTACGATATTGCTTCAAATCCGGAAAATCTGCAGTTTATTTTTCCCAGTCAAGCAAGTTTGGAAGAAAGTCAATACGCACTTGCTAACTATTTTATGAAGAATCCTCTAGGTGTTTGGGCAATTTGTCTCCAAGGAAATCAGGAAATGATTGGTTCCATCAAATTTGAAAAGATTGATGAAATCAAAAAAGAAGCAGAAATTGGTTATTTCTTAAAAAAGGATTCTTGGTCACAAGGTTTTATGACAGAAGTGGTTACCAAGCTATGTCAGCTTTCATTTGAAGAATTTGGTTTAAAACAATTATCCATCATCACTCATTTGGAGAATCAAGCTAGTCAAAAAGTAGCCTTAAAATCAGGCTTTAACCTAGTCCGACAGTTTAAGGGGAGCGATCGCTATACACGTAAAATGAGAGACTATCTTGAATTTCGATACATAAAAGGAGAATTCAATGAGTAAACACCAGGAAATTTTGTCCTATCTGGAAGAGTTACCAATTGGGAAGAGAGTTAGCGTTCGCAGTATTTCCAATCACCTAGGTGTTAGTGACGGAACAGCCTACCGAGCTATCAAAGAAGCTGAAAATCGTGGCATCGTTGAAACTCGGCCACGTAGTGGAACCATACGAGTCAAGTCCCAGAAAGTGGCTATTGAGCGGCTAACTTATGCTGAAATTGCTGAAGTAACTTCCTCCGAAGTTTTGGCTGGTCAGGAAGGGCTTGAGAGAGAGTTTAGCAAATTCTCCATTGGGGCTATGACGGAGCAGAATATCTTGTCCTATCTGAATGATGGTGGTTTGTTAATCGTCGGAGACCGTACTCGTATTCAACTTCTAGCTTTGGAAAATGAAAATGCGGTTCTCGTGACGGGTGGTTTTCATGTGCACGAGGATGTACTAGCTCTTGCCAATAAAAAGGGTATTCCTGTCCTGAGAAGTAAGCATGATACTTTTACAGTAGCGACCATGATCAACAGAGCTCTCTCAAATGTTCAAATCAAAACCGATATTCTGACAGTTGAAAAGCTCTATCGTCCTAGCCATGAGTATGGTTTTTTGAGAGAAACAGACACAGTGAAAGATTATCTAGACTTGGTACGCAAGAATCGAAGTAGTCGTTTCCCAGTCATCAATCAGCACCAAGTGGTTGTGGGAGTTGTTACCATGCGTGATGCAGGGGACAAATCCCCTAGCACGACGATTGATAAGGTGATGACGCGCAGCATTTTCGTGACAGGATTAGCGACCAATATTGCCAATGTCAGTCAACGGATGATAGCAGAAGACTTTGAGATGGTTCCGGTAGTGAGAAGCAATCAAACTTTGCTCGGAGTTGTAACGAGACGAGATGTCATGGATAAGATGAGCCGCTCTCAAGTTTCGGCTTTGCCGACTTTTTCAGAGCAAATTGGTCAGAAGTTGTCTTATCATCACGACGAAGTTGTGATTACAGTTGAGCCCTTTATGCTTGAGAAAAACGGGGTTTTGGCAAATGGTGTTCTTGCTGAAATTTTAACTCACATGACACAGGATTTGGTGGCAAATAGCAGACGCAATCTCATCATCGAGCAGATGCTAATTTACTTCCTGCAGGCTGTTCAGATAGATGATACTTTGCGGATTCAGGCACGCATTATTCACCACACGAGACGCTCAGCCATTATTGATTATGATATTTATCATGGTCATCAAATTGTATCAAAAGCAAATGTTACAGTTAAAATCAATTAGAATCTAGGAGAAAAAATGATAACTTTAAAATCAGCACGTGAAATCGAAGCCATGGACAAGGCTGGTGATTTCCTAGCTAGTATCCATATCGGCTTACGTGATTTGATTAAGCCAGGCGTGGATATGTGGGAAGTAGAAGAGTATGTTCGTCGTCGTTGTAAAGAGGAGAATTTCCTTCCTCTACAGATTGGCGTGGATGGCGCAGTCATGGATTATCCCTATGCCACTTGTTGCTCTCTCAACGACGAAGTTGCTCATGCTTTTCCACGTCATTACATCTTGAAAGATGGAGACTTGCTCAAGGTTGATATGGTTCTAGGTGGGCCGATTGCCAAATCAGATCTCAATGTGTCAAAACTCAACTTCAACAATGTCGAGCAAATGAAAAAACACACCCAAAGTTATACTGGTGGTTTAGCTGACTCATGTTGGGCTTATGCGGTTGGTACACCGTCTGAAGAAGTGAAAAACCTGATGGACGTGACCAAGGAAGCTATGTATAAAGGGATTGAGCAAGCAGTTGTCGGCAATCGCATCGGTGATATCGGTGCAGCAATTCAGGAATATGCTGAAAGTCGCGGTTATGGTGTCGTTCGTGATTTGGTTGGTCATGGTGTTGGTCCAACTATGCATGAAGAGCCAATGGTTCCTAACTACGGTATAGCAGGTCGTGGACTCCGTCTCCGTGAAGGAATGGTACTAACCATTGAACCCATGATCAATACTGGTGACTGGGAAATTGATACAGATATGAAGACTGGCTGGGCTCATAAGACCATTGATGGTGGTCTATCGTGCCAATATGAACACCAGTTCGTGATTACCAAAGATGGACCTGTTATCTTGACCAGTCAAGGTGAAGAAGGAACGTATTAAAATGGGCTCTTTGTCAACTGTAGTGGGTTGAAGTCAGCTAAGATCGAGAAAGGACAAATTTCGTCCTTTCTTTTTTGATGTTGAGAGCGATGAAAATCCTTTTTTTGAAGTTTTCAAAGTTCCGAAAACCAAAGGCATTTCGTTTGATAAGTTTGCTGAAATTATTAGTAGCTTTTCATTATAGATCTTATGGGACTTTTTTGTACAAGGTTTCTAAATAAACTGATTAAATTCCTATTTTTCCCTATCATTGTCCCTGTTTTTTCTTAGAGTTGGGAATTATAATAGACTTATCAAATCAAAGAATGGAGGAAGGCAATGGACAATGTAATCTTTTTTATCAGTGTTTTTCTTGCTGGAATTCTTTCCTTCTTTTCTCCTTGCATCTTACCCTTGTTGCCAGTCTATGCAGGGGTCTTGTTGGATGATAAGAATGATGCTCAGGCTTCCAGCGGAAAATTTTCAATCTCAGTTGTTAGTTTATTGCGAACTTTGGCCTTTATAGCGGGGATTTCTTTTATCTTTATCTTACTGGGTTATGGAGCTGGTTTTTTAGGCAATTTGCTGTATGCTTCTTGGTTTCAGTATGTGACGGGTGCGGTTATCATTCTCTTGGGCTTGCACCAGATGGAAGTCTTACATTTCCAAGGACTTTACAAGGAAAGAAGGCTACAATTAAAGAGACAGGGGCAAAAGGGTAACGGCTATAGTCAGGCATTTTTACTGGGGTTAACCTTTAGTTTTGCTTGGACGCCATGTGTGGGGCCAGTTCTGGGCTCTGTTTTGGCCTTAGCGGCTTCAGGTGGCTCAGGTGCTTGGCAGGGAGCTGGTCTCATGTTGGTTTACACGCTGGGTTTGGCGCTACCATTTTTAGTTCTAGCTCTCGCCTCCAGCTATGTTTTGAAACATTTCCGAAAACTGCATCCTTACCTCGGAATCCTCAAAAAAGTGGGTGGTTTCCTCATTATCGTGATGGGAATCTTGGTGCTTTTGGGAAATGCTTCCATTTTGACTACATTATTTGAATAGAGAGGAAAAAGAAATGAAAAAATGGCAAACATGTCTCCTTGGAGTAGGCTCAATTTGTTGCTTGGCAGCCTGTTCGGCTAAAAACATGGCAGACGAGTCTACTATGAAGGAGCAATCCAAAACAGAACAAGTTAGTTCACAAACTGCGACTAAAGGTCAGGAAGTCGCTGATTTTGAACTGACAGGTGTAGATGGCAAGACCTATCGTTTGTCTGATTACAAGGGCAAGAAAGTCTATCTCAAATTCTGGGCTTCTTGGTGTTCCATCTGTCTAGCCAGCCTTCCAGATACGGATGAAATTGCTAAGGATGCTGGTGATGACTATGTAGTTTTGACAGTGGTCTCTCCTGGACACAAAGGTGAACAAGCAGAAGCGGACTTTAAGAATTGGTACAAGGGATTGGATTATAAAAATTTTCCAGTTCTAATTGATCCATCAGGCAAACTTTTGGAAAGTTATGGTGTCCGTTCTTACCCGACTCAAGCCTTTATAGACAAGGAAGGCAAGATGGTCAAAACACAACCAGGTTTTATGGATAAGGATATGATTTTAAAAGAATTGAAAGAAATGGGGTAGAGAAAGGCTATGAATGATAAAGTAAAACTTTTTGTCTTGGCAGGGATCATTCTCCTAGCCATAACCGGTTTCTATTTCCTATTGATGCGAAATGCAGGGCAGACAGATAGCTCGCAAATTGAGAAAGCATCCGTTAGCCAAGGAGGAAAAACAGTGAAAAAAACAGAAGTGAGTAAAGACGCAGACTTGCACGAAATTTATCTAGCTGGGGGATGTTTCTGGGGAGTGGAGGAATACTTCTCACGCGTGCCTGGAGTAACCGATGCCGTTTCAGGCTATGCAAATGGTAGAGGGGAAACAACCAAGTACGAATTGATTAACCAAACAGGTCATGCGGAAACCGTCCATGTCACTTATGATGCTAATCAAATTTCCCTCAAGGAAATCCTGCTTCATTACTTCCGCATTATCAATCCAACCAGCAAAAATAAACAAGGAAATGATGTGGGGACCCAGTATCGTACTGGCGTTTATTACACAGATGACAAGGATTTGGAAGTAATCAACCAAGTCTTTGATGAGGTGGCTAAGAAATACGATCAACCTCTGGCAGTTGAAAAGGAAAACTTGAAGAATTTTGTGGTGGCTGAGGATTACCACCAAGACTATCTCAAGAAAAATCCAAATGGCTACTGTCATATCAATGTCAATCAGGCAGCCTATCCTGTCATCGATGCCAGCAAATATCCTAAACCAAGCGATGAAGAATTGAAAAAGACCTTGTCACCTGAGGAGTATGCAGTTACCCAGAAAAATCAAACAGAACGAGCTTTTTCAAACCGCTATTGGGATAAATTTGAATCCGGTATCTATGTAGATGTCGCTACTGGCGAACCTCTCTTTTCATCAAAGGACAAGTTTGAGTCTGGTTGTGGCTGGCCTAGTTTTACCCAACCCATCAGCCCAGATGTTGCCACCTACAAGGAAGATAAGTCCTACAATATGACACGCATGGAAGTAAGAAGCCGAGTTGGAGATTCTCACCTTGGCCATGTCTTTACAGATGGACCTCAGGACAAGGGTGGCTTGCGCTACTGTATCAATAGTCTTTCCATTCGTTTTATTCCCAAAGACCAAATGGCAGAAAAAGGCTACGCTTATTTACTAGACTATGTTGATTAAGAAGTCTTTCCTAAGCAGTTAGAGGAGAATTTTGCTATACTGATACTAGTAAGTGACAAAGGAGCAGGGCATGACCTACACAATCTTAATCGTAGAGGATGAATATCTGGTTAGACAAGGCTTGACCAAGCTGGTCAATGTAGCAGCTTACGATATGGAAATCATCGGTCAGGCTGAAAATGGAAGACAGGCTTGGGAATTGATTCAAAAGCAGGTGCCGGATATCATTTTAACCGATATCAATATGCCTCAGCTAAATGGCATCCAGTTGGCCAGTATGGTCCGGGAAACCTATCCACAAGTTCATTTGGTCTTTTTAACGGGTTACGATGATTTTGATTATGCTTTGTCTGCTGTCAAACTAGGTGTCGATGACTATCTACTCAAACCATTTTCTCGTCAGGATATTGAGGAAATGTTAGGGAAAATCAAGCAAAAACTAGACAAGGAAGAAAAAGAAGAGCAGTTACAAGATTTATTAACTGATAAGTTTGAAGGAAATATGGCTCAGAAAATCCAGTCCCGTCTAGCTGACAGTCAGTTTAGTTTGAAGTCTTTGGCCAGTGACTTGGGCTTTAGTCCGACTTATCTGAGCTCCTTGATTAAGAAAGAGTTGGGCCTACCTTTTCAGGATTATTTGGTGCGAGAACGTGTCAAACAAGCCAAGCTTTTGCTCTTGACAACGGATTTAAAGATTTATGAGATTGCAGAGAAGGTTGGTTTTGAAGATATGAACTACTTTACCCAACGCTTTAAACAGATTGCAGGTGTGACACCTCGTCAGTTTAAGAAGGGGGAAGGTCGATGAAGCGTTCTTCTCTCCTAGTTAGAATGGTTATTTCCATCTTTCTAGTATTTCTCATTCTCCTGGCTGTGGTTGGGACTTTCTACTATCAATCTAGTTCATCAGCTATTGAGGCTACTATCGAGGGCAATAGCCAAACGACCATTAGCCAAACTAGCCACTTTATTCAGTCTTATATCAAGAAATTAGAAACCACCTCTACCAGTTTGACCCAGCAGAAGGATGTGTTGGCCTATGCTGAGAATCCTAACCAAGTCCAAGCCAAGGGAATCAGAGATCTGTTTTTGACCATCTTAAAGGCTGACCAGGACTTGAAAACGGTGGTTTTGGTAACCAAGTCTGGTCAGGTCATTTCCACTGATGACAGTGTGCAGATGAAAACTTCCTCAGATATGATGGCTGAGGATTGGTACCAAAAGGCCATTCATCAGGGAGCTAAGCCAGTTTTGACCCCAGCTCGTAAATCGGATAGTCAGTGGGTTATTTCTGTCACTCAGGAACTTGTTGATGCAAAGGGAGCAAATCTTGGTGTGCTTCGATTAGATATTTCCTACGAAACTCTGGAAGCCTATCTCAACCAACTCCAGTTGGGCCAGCAGGGCTTTGCCTTTATCATCAATGAAAATCATGAATTTGTCTACCATCCTAAACGTACTGTCTATAGCTCAGCGAGTGAAATGGAGGCTATGAAACCCTACATTGAGACGGGGCAGGGCTATACGCTGGATTACCAATCCTACGTCAGTCAGGAAAAGATTGCAGGAACTGATTGGACGGTTATAGGCGTGTCTTCGTTGGAGAAGTTAGACCAGGTTCGGAGTCAACTCATGTGGACCTTGCTTGGTGCTAGTGCCTTATCTCTTCTTGCCTGTCTCTGCTTGGTGTGGTTCAGTCTCAAACGCTGGATTGCCCCTTTGAAGGACCTAAGAGAAACCATGCTGGAAATTGCTTCTGGTACACAAAATCTTCGTGCCAAAGAAGCTGGTGCCTATGAACTGAGAGAAGTGACTCGCCAGTTCAATGCCATGCTGGATCAGATTGATCAGTTGATGGCAGATGTGCGCAGGCAGGAAGAAGCAACCCGGCAGTATGAACTTCAAGCACTGTCGAGCCAGATTAACCCCCATTTCCTCTATAATACTTTGGACACTATCATCTGGATGGCTGAGTTTCAGGATAGTCAGCGAGTGGTTCAGGTGACCAAGTCCTTGGCAACCTATTTCCGCTTGGCGCTTAATCAAGGAAAGGATTTGATTTCTCTTTCTGATGAAATCAATCATGTCCGCCAGTACCTCTTTATCCAGAAACAACGCTATGGTGATAAGCTGGAGTATGAGATTGATGAAGAACCTGCTTTTGGTAACCTAGTCTTACCCAAGTTGGTGTTGCAACCTCTTGTAGAAAATGCTCTTTACCATGGTATTAAGGAGAAGGAAGGTCAGGGCCATATTAAAGTTTCTGTTCAGAAAAAGAATACAGGGCTTGTCATCCGCATTGAGGATGATGGTGTTGGCTTCCAAAATCCTGGTGATAGCAGTCAAAGTCAGCTCAAACGTGGGGGAGTTGGTCTACAAAATGTCGACCAACGACTCAAACTTCATTTTGGAGACAATTACCAGATGAAGATCAATTCTGCACCCGAAAAAGGGACGACAGTTGAAATATACATCAATAAAATTGAAACTAGTTAACTCCCAGTTCACTCTGGGAGTTTTACTTTTAAAAATCAGAATGATTAGTTGGCCTTGATAAAATCAGTAAAAAAAGATATGATAGATAGTGACAAAAGAGGTATCAAGTATGAAGGAAAAAGACATTCAAAGAGCAACAAGCCAGATTGTTGAAGATGTTTTGGAGAAGGCTGGATTGTGTGAAGGAAGCCTCTTTGTCCTAGGTCTATCCTCTAGCGAAGTTTTAGGTGGCCATATTGGCAAGGAATCCAGCCAAGAAATTGGGGAAATCATTGTGAAGACCATCCTAGATATCCTAGAAGAAAAAGGAATTCATCTAGCTGTTCAAGGTTGTGAGCATGTCAATCGTGCCCTCGTTGTTGAACGCCAGGTGGCAGAGCAGTTTGGTCTGGAAATCGTCAGTGTACTACCTACTCTTCATGCGGGAGGTTCGGGTCAGTTGGCGGCCTTCAAGTTTATGCAGGACCCTGTTGAAGTGGAGTTCATTAAGGCTCATGCTGGATTGGATATCGGAGATACCGCAATTGGCATGCATGTCAAGCATGTGCAGGTTCCGATTCGACCGGTACTACGTGAGATTGGGCACGCCCATGTAACGGCTTTAGCTAGCCGTCCAAAACTCATCGGTGGTGCGCGTGCACAGTATCCTGAAGACTTCATAAGAAAGTCATAAGTGGGCTGAAAGTTATCGTAAGTTAGAGATATTTCAAGTATGTAGAGGTATAAGGTTGGAAAATTGTGTTTATATCATTTCAGGTCCTCCAGGCGTTGGAAAGAGCACCGTCAGCAAAGAGTTGGCCTATTCTTTTGACAAAAGTGCAGTGATAGAGGGCGACATTATTTACTTAATGATTAAAGGAGGTCTCGTAGCTCCTTGGGAGGATGATGGATTTTACATGGATTTGTTCTGGGATAATATTATCAGTCTGACCAATAATTTCTTGGATCGTGGCATTACTGTCGTGATAGAGTATGTCATATTTGAAGAGCAACTGAAGAAAATTGCCACCTTCTTAAAAGAAAAACGGATTAAGCTAAAATATTGTGTCCTAATGGCTCAAGAAGAAACCTTGAAAGATAGAGATTCTTCTCGAAAAGAAATTGAGAGAACAGGCGATTTATCAATCCAAGCAAGAAGTGAGTTCCTAGCTAAAAATAGTGAGAAACATCATTTTCTGTACACGGATGATTTAGATGTCAAGGAAACGGTAAACATCATTAAAACTTCAAATCAATTTTTAATTTCTGAACAGTAAAAGACAGAGAGAGTAAGGGTATAGAAACCAAGACTCTCTCTGTTTTTGTTGTTGAATGTTTGTGCGAAGTGATCTAAAAAAGACCATCTTTTACTAGAATAACTAGTGCCATCTAATAGAGAATTGCCAAAAGTAGAAAAAAGCAACTTAGAGAAGATTTTTCGTTATAGAAATCAGTAAACAAAGCTGGATTTAGCTGTTCTAGGTCTGCCTTTTTGTGCTATACTTAAGATATGCATAGAAAAACAGTGATTGATTTTAGGGCTTTGGGTGAGAGATACACCTTTACCCAGTCCATCAGAGAGTTAAAAACGAGAGATTTATCAGAAGTGGCAGACTTGCTGGCACAAGTGGAAAGCTACCAAGAGCATGGAACGGATACCGTAGAAACATTGGATGAGAGGGATTTTAACCAGCATAACAGGGTCTAAACTAGGACGACCTTTATCTTCAGAATAAGTATCTGCGACTAAGTCATAGATGAAGGAAAAATCGACCACTTGCTCAACCTGATGAAGAAAATGGGCTTGCGGAACGAGTTCATCTAGCGTGTAAAAACCAACTTGATTGCGGTTATATTCGAGATTTTCTTTGTGAAACATAGGGAACACCTCACAACTTTTCTTACCTCTATTATACGACTTTACACAAAGAAAAGCCCTTAGAAATTTGTAGTCTAAGGACTTTGTCTTCAATCTGAAAGGAGCTCAGCTCCTTTTTTTGTGTCAAATTTAGTCAAAATAAATAAGCGTAGCAGACTTCTTACAAATTTTTTCTTTTGTAGTAAAATAAGATTAGAATTTTGTGAAAGTAGGTAATTCGTTGGAGTCGATTATATTTCTAGTATCCGTTTTTTTAGCAGGAATCCTGTCCTTCTTTTCACCTTGCATCTTCCCTTTGCTACCTGTCTATGCTGGTATTCTGCTAGATGATCAGGGAAATTCGAAAAGCTTTCGCTTTTTTGGAAGAGACGTTGCATGGTCAGGTTTAATTCGGACCTTGTGCTTTATTGCTGGAATTTCCTTCATTTTCTTTATTTTAGGATTTGGAGCTGGATTCCTAGGGCACATGCTCTATGCTGACTGGTTTCGTTATGCTATGGGGACGGTCATTATCCTTTTGGGGCTTCACCAGATGGAAATCTTGCATTTTAATAGACTGGAAGTTCAAAAGACAGTCACCTTCAAACAATCAAAGTCTAATCATTATCTGTCAGCCTTTTTGCTTGGGATAACCTTTAGTTTTGGTTGGACCCCTTGTATCGGACCAGTTTTGAGTTCGGTCTTGGCTCTTGCAGCTTCAGGAGGGAATGGTGCTTGGCAAGGAGCTATACTAACATTAGTTTACACATTGGGAATGGCCCTTCCTTTCCTTGTTCTGGCCTTGGCTTCGGGATGGATCATGCCCTATTTTAGCAAATTAAAACCCCATATGATCCTACTAAAGAAAATCGGGGGAGCCTTGATTATTTTGATGGGATTATTATTAATGCTCGGGCAGTTAAATGCCTTGTCAGGAATTCTTGGATAAAAGGAGAAAAAGATGAAAAAAGTTATTTTTGCTGGATTGAGCCTCATGTCTTTATTTTTGTTGATTGCCTGTGGTGAAAAAGAAACCAAACAAACGGAAAGTCCTAAACAGTCTACTGTACAGCAAATCGCAGTCGGTAAGGATGCGCCAGACTTCACCTTGCAGTCTATGGATGGCAAAGAAGTCAAGTTATCAGACTATAAAGGGAAAAAGGTCTATTTGAAATTTTGGGCTTCTTGGTGTGGACCATGTAAAAAAAGCATGCCTGAGCTGATGGAATTAGCTACCAAACAAGATCGAGACTTTGAAATCTTGAGTGTCATTGCACCAGGTCTCCAAGGTGAAAAAACAGTTCAAGACTTTCCAAAATGGTACCAAGAACAAGGCTACAAGGATATTCCAGTTCTATATGATACCAAGGCAACTACCTTCCAAGCCTACCAAATTCGTAGTATTCCAACGGAATACTTGATTGACAGCCAAGGAAAAATCGGAAAAATCCAATTTGGTGCTATTAGCAATGCAGATGCGGAAGCAGCTTTTAAAGAGATGAAATAGAAAAATCGCGAAAACTCGCGATTTTTTTATAGTTTTTCATTGATAAAGCGGATAAATTGATTCCACCAAACTTTCAAAAAGAAGGCTTTTTCTACTTTCTTTTCAGAAACCATTTCAAAAGATGGTTTGTCAGAAGTGAGATAGCCTTGTCCGACCAAATCCTGGTCATCATAGGTTAGAGTACCAATAACCTTGCCTTCTTCCAATGGAGCCATTTCTGATGTTGATTTTGGTGTGAATTGGAGAGATGGTGTGGTACTGCTTCCAATGCGTTGGATGATAGAAATGTCTGACTTAGCAACGGCTGCAACGCTTTCTTCTTTCCCGTCAAGAACTGTCACTTTACTATCGTTGTATGCTTCACCTTTCTGGACGACAGTTTTTAAGGCAAAGTTTGCAGAAATATAATCTAAAAGTGCAGAAGTAGCAGTAAAACGTGCATAAGGGTTGGTATCTTGTTGATCTGCATTCAAAACAACCGTAATAATACGCATCCCTTTCTCAACAGTTGTTCCAACGAAAGAAGCTCCCGCCTTATCTGTTGTACCAGTTTTGAGCCCATCAACTCCACCACGATAGGCAGGCATTCCCTCCAACATATAGTTGGTTGAGTGGATTTCAAGTCCTGCAAAGGTAGAAGTTGGTTTTTTGGTGATTTCCAAAACTTGGGGATAATCTCGTATGAGGTTACGAGCGACGATTGCAACGTCGTAGGCACTCAACTTGTTTTCATCGTCTTTTTTAGAACCAGGATAGATATTATCGCCAAGGGTCTCATTATTTAAACCAGTAGTGTTTACAATAGTTGCATCTTGAATTCCCCATTCAAGAAGTTTAGCCCTCATTTTGTCTACAAAGTCTTTCTCAGAACCAGCAATCTTTTCTGCTAGTGCAATCGCAGCGCTGTTCGCGCTGGATACCATTGTAGCCTCTAATAGCTGTTCAACAGTATAATTTCGAGCTTCCATAGGGACGTTACTCGCCTCAGAATTAGTTGTAAGTTTGTAAGGATAGTCCGAAATATCAACAGGTGTTGACAGGCTGATAGTTCCTTGTTCCAGAGCTTCATAGACCAAATAAACTGTAACCAGTTTTGTAATAGAGGCAATTTCTACAGGCTGATTTGCATCTTTCTCATAGAGGATTTTTCCAGTTGTAGCCTCGACAGCAATGGCATGTTTAGCAGCAACATCAAACTCCTGAGCAGAAACAGTAGAAGCTGTTCCAAAAACAAAAAGTGTCATAAAAGATAGAATTATTTTTTTCATATTAGCTTTATTTTATCATAAAGAAAAAAAATATTCTCGCTTTTTTACTAAAGCCATCTTATCTTTTTCAGAAATATGGTAAAATAGAGAGAAGGAGGATACCTATGTTCCGTAGAAACAAATTATTTTTTTGGACAGCTGAAATTTTATTATTAACACTGATTTTCTATCTTTGGAGAGAAATGGGAGCCATCATTACGCCCTTTGTTACGGTTGTGAATACCATCATGATTCCATTTTTGCTTGGTGGATTTTTTTACTACATTACAAATCCAATCGTTACTTTTTTAGAAAAGAGATGTAAAATCAATCGTCTAATTGGTGTCTTGGTCACTCTTTGTGCCTTAATTGGTGCTATCGTTGTGGGGGTCGTTTATCTCTTGCCGATTTTGATTAATCAGTTGACCAGCTTGATTATTTCTAGTCAAAACATCTATAGTAGACTACAAGATTTGATCATCGATTTGTCCAAGAATCCTGTCTTCCAAAATATTGATATTCAACAAACTATTCAACAACTGAATCTCTCCTATGTGGATATCCTCCAGAATATCCTGAATAGCGTCAGCAACAGTTTAGGAAGCATTCTTTCAGCCTTGTTTAGTACGGTGCTGATTCTCATTATGACCCCTGTATTCTTGATTTATTTCTTGTTGGATGGTCATAAGTTGCTACCAATGTTGGAACGTACTGTCTTAAAGCATGACAAATTGAATCTTTCTAGCCTTTTAACCAATCTCAATACAACTATAGCCCGTTATATCAGTGGAATTGCGATTGATGCGGTTATTATTGGATTTTTAGCCTATATTGGCTATAGCGTTATCGGATTAAAGTACGCCCTAGTTTTTGCTATTTTCTCTGGAATCGCAAATTTGATTCCTTATGTTGGTCCAAGTATTGGCTTAATTCCAATGGTGATTGCCAACGTCTTTACTGATCCGCACAGAGTACTTATAGCTGTAATTTATATGCTGATTATTCAACAAATTGATGGAAATATCCTTTATCCTCGTATCGTTGGAGGGGTCATGAAGGTTCATCCAATCACCATTTTGGTTCTTCTCTTACTTTCTAGCAATATTTCTGGTGTAATCGGAATGATTGTGGCAGTGCCAACCTATTCTATCCTAAAAGAAATTACGAAGTTCTTGGTGAAATTATATGAAAATCATAAAGAAGCTAAAGAAAAAGAACTGGAAAAATCAGAATCAATCTAAAAATCAGGAAGACCTGATTTTTTTGATAAAAAGACTTGAGGTTAGACTGGTCAAAAGTGTTTTAAATGATTCCGTTGGAGAAGGAAAAGAATTTGAAATTATGAGATTTAGAATAATTCACAAAATGTGTGTAAAACACTTGCAATTTAGCTGAAATTTGATAAAATAGTAAGGAAAGTTAGACTGTATTGCCTACTGTCTATCTATAAAATATATTTTATTGGAGGCTTTTACTCAAATGGCAAAAGAAAAATACGATCGTAGTAAACCACACGTTAACATTGGTACTATCGGACACGTTGACCACGGTAAAACTACCCTAACTGCAGCTATCACAACTGTTTTGGCACGTCGCTTGCCTTCAGCAGTTAACCAACCTAAAGACTATGCGTCTATCGATGCTGCTCCAGAAGAACGCGAACGCGGTATCACTATCAACACTGCGCACGTTGAGTACGAAACTGAAAAACGTCACTACGCTCACATCGACGCTCCAGGACACGCGGACTACGTTAAAAACATGATCACTGGTGCCGCTCAAATGGATGGAGCTATCCTTGTAGTAGCTTCAACTGATGGACCAATGCCACAAACTCGTGAGCACATCCTTCTTTCACGTCAGGTTGGTGTTAAACACCTTATCGTCTTCATGAACAAAATTGACTTGGTAGACGACGAAGAATTGCTTGAATTGGTTGAAATGGAAATCCGTGACCTCTTGTCAGAATACGACTTCCCAGGTGACGATCTTCCAGTTATCCAAGGTTCAGCTCTTAAAGCTCTTGAAGGTGACTCTAAGTACGAAGACATCATCATGGAATTGATGAACACTGTTGATGAGTACATCCCAGAACCAGAACGTGACACAGACAAACCATTGCTTCTTCCAGTCGAAGACGTATTCTCAATCACTGGACGTGGTACAGTTGCTTCAGGACGTATCGACCGTGGTACTGTTCGTGTTAACGACGAAATCGAAATCGTTGGTATCAAAGAAGAAACTCAAAAAGCAGTTGTTACTGGTGTTGAAATGTTCCGTAAACAACTTGACGAAGGTCTTGCAGGAGATAACGTAGGTGTCCTTCTTCGTGGTGTTCAACGTGACGAAATCGAACGTGGACAAGTTATCGCTAAACCAGGTTCAATCAATCCACACACTAAATTCAAAGGTGAAGTTTATATCCTTACTAAAGAAGAAGGTGGACGTCACACTCCATTCTTCAACAACTACCGTCCACAATTCTACTTCCGTACTACTGACGTTACAGGTTCAATCGAACTTCCAGCAGGTACTGAAATGGTAATGCCTGGTGATAATGTGACTATCGACGTTGAGTTGATCCACCCAATCGCCGTAGAACAAGGTACTACATTCTCTATCCGTGAGGGTGGACGTACTGTTGGTTCAGGTATGGTTACAGAAATCGAAGCTTAATTCGATTTAGTTCCCAGAAGAACAATTATTTAAGTCAGACACTAAAAGAATCTTGCCTTGCAAGGTTCTTTTTTCATTCTATTTTTTTAAGAAGGCCTTCTAGTATAGCGATATGATAGATTTTTTGGTATAATAAAAGTTATGGAAATCGAAAAAACCAATCGCATGAATGCGCTTTTTGAATTTTATGCTGCGCTTTTGACAGATAAGCAGATGAATTATATTGAACTCTACTATGCAGATGATTACAGTCTTGCTGAGATTGCTGAAGAGTTCGGTGTTAGTCGTCAAGCTGTTTACGACAATATCAAGCGGACAGAAAAGATTTTGGAAGACTATGAGATGAAATTACACATGTACTCAGACTACATTGTCCGCAGTCAGATTTTTGACCAGATCTTGGAGCAGTATCCCAAGGATGATTTTCTGCAGGAGCAGATAGAAATTTTAACAAGTATTGACAATCGGGAGTAATCATGGGCAGTCTAGTTATTTATCAAGGATTACCTTGCAAACTATTAGCCGCAGAGGAACCATTTCCTACTCGACTACAGATTATCTCGCCCAATGATATCTCCAAAGCTATGAAAATAGGTTTTAGCTGTTGGGGATATCCAAATGAAATCATGAAAGAAATCACACCCGAAGAACTTGAGTGTTTGCAACATTTCGGACGATTTCCACTGAATTGAGTAAATAGGAGAAAAAAATGGCATTTGAAAGTTTAACAGAACGTTTGCAGAACGTCTTTAAAAATCTACGTAAAAAAGGAAAAATCTCTGAGGCTGATGTCCAAGAAGCGACTAAAGAGATTCGTTTGGCCTTGCTTGAAGCCGACGTTGCCTTGCCTGTTGTAAAGGACTTTATCAAGAAGGTTCGTGAACGTGCTGTCGGACATGAGGTCATTGATACCCTCAATCATGCCCAACAGATTATCAAAATCGTTGACGAGGGACTGACAGCTGTTTTAGGTTCTGATACGGCAGAAATTATCAAGTCACCTAAGATTCCTACGATTATCATGATGGTCGGTTTGCAGGGGGCTGGTAAAACAACCTTTGCTGGTAAGCTGGCTAACAAACTCAAGAAGGAAGAAAATGCACGTCCTTTGATGATTGCGGCGGATATTTATCGTCCAGCTGCCATTGATCAGTTGAAAACACTTGGACAGCAAATTGATGTTCCTGTCTTTGCACTTGGAACAGAAGTACCAGCTGTTGAGATTGTTCGCCAAGGTTTGGAGCAAGCGAAGGCCAATCACAACGACTATGTCTTGATTGATACGGCAGGGCGTTTGCAGATTGACGAACTCCTCATGAATGAGCTTCGTGACGTAAAAGCCTTGGCTCAACCAAACGAAATTCTGCTCGTAGTTGATGCCATGATTGGTCAAGAAGCAGCCAATGTTGCCCGTGAGTTTAATGCTCAGTTAGAAGTGACTGGGGTCATCCTTACCAAGATTGATGGGGATACTCGTGGCGGTGCTGCTTTGTCCGTTCGCCATATCACTGGTAAACCTATCAAGTTCACTGGTACGGGTGAAAAGATCACGGATATTGAAACCTTCCACCCAGACCGTATGTCTAGCCGTATCCTTGGTATGGGGGATATGTTCACTTTGATTGAGAAAGCTTCTCAGGAATACGATGAGCAAAAAGCCCTTGAAATGGCTGAGAAAATGCGTGAAAACACCTTTGATTTCAATGATTTCATCGATCAATTGGATCAGGTGCAAAACATGGGGCCAATGGAAGATTTGCTTAAGATGATTCCAGGTATGGCTAACAATCCAGCCCTTCAAAATATGAAGGTGGATGAGCGCCAGATTGCTCGTAAACGTGCCATCGTATCTTCGATGACTCCTGAGGAGCGTGAAAATCCTGATTTGTTAAATCCAAGTCGTCGCCGTCGTATCGCTGCAGGTTCTGGAAATACCTTTGTCGAAGTCAATAAATTCATCAAGGACTTTAATCAGGCCAAACAGCTCATGCAAGGGGTCATGTCTGGTGATATGAACAAGATGATGAAACAAATGGGCATCAATCCAAATAACCTCCCTAAAAATATGCCAAATATGGGCGGGATGGATATGTCTGCCCTTGAAGGAATGATGGGACAAGGTGGCATGCCAGATATGTCAGCTCTTGGAGGAGCTGGAATGCCAGATATGAGCCAGATGTTTGGTGGCGGACTTAAAGGTAAAATCGGTGAATTTGCCATGAAACAGTCTATGAAACGTATGGCCAACAAGATGAAAAAAGCTAAGAAAAAACGCAAATAAAAAGGGAAGCAGAAGTGCTTTCCTTTTTTATATAAAATATGTACTTTCTATGATTAGGTAATTTTCTTAATCAAAAATTACTAAATAGAAAGAGTGATTTCAAATCCTTGCATCCATTCGGATTTTACTGTGATTTCGATTTTTAAAGCATCTGCTAATTGTTTGACCAGATAGAGACCCATGCCTGTTGATTTTTTCCTTGTCTCTCCTGAATCACCTGTAAAGCCTTTTTCAAAGATATGAGGGAGGTCGCAAGCTTTAACTCCGCAGCCATTATCCCTAATAATCAGACTTGTGCGCCCCTTGTCTCTTGACATAGAAATACTGAGTTTGGGCTTGTCAGAGCTGTATTTAAGGGCGTTGGCGAGGATTTGGGAGAGGATAAATTCAAAACTGCGTTGATCAGTGTAGCAGGTTCCTTGTATATTTTCTAGCTGAATCGTAAAATTCTTTTCTTTGAGCAAGGGATCAAAGTTTTCCAAAAGATCTTGGATACATTCTTTTAGGTCAAGGTCATCAAATAGAAAATCATTTTTCTCACTTTTCACCCTATAGTAGAATAGGATTTGTGATACATTTCCTTGAATTTGATTTTTCACATAGTCCAACTTAAATGCTGTATCCTTCGGCAGTTGGTCGCTTTGGTTGTCCAAAAGGAGGGAAAGAAGCGATAGAGGGAGTTTAATCTCATGTGCCCATTTTTCAACATAGTCCTCGTACTCGGCTAGTAATGAGTTGAGCTTTCCTATTTCAGTCTGCTTTTGATAAAGTGTATCTGCCATTTGTTCAATGCTTTCTTTCTCTGAGGCACTTGATAAATGCAATAATTCAAGCTCAGTATCCGTCTTGGGATTGGCTATAAAGGCTTTATAGGCAGCGGATTTTTTTCTTTCTTTTCTTATAAGTAAGAATGATAGGATGAAAAAGAGCAGGACGGTAGCTAAAATATAGAGTAAGATGAGGGCTTGAAACATTCTCACATCTGAAAGCCAAAGCAGGACAGCTGTAAATAGATCAAATGCTAAGAGAACAAGTAACCAAGGTAGGTAAGTAGATAGATATTTTAGATTATGTTTCATCTGGACTTACCTCTTCTAGCTTGTACCCAATACCTCTGACGGACTTGACCTGAAGTGCAATGCCAGCCTGTTTCATCACCTTTTTGAGCCTTGCAATATTTACTTGAAGAGCATTTTCATCGATGAACTCAGTTGTATTCCACAGTTTCATGCTTAGCTCTTCTTTTGTGACGACAGAATCAGTTGCCACTAATAAGGTTTCTAATAATTTCCCTTGATTTTGAGGGAGTAAAATCGAATGTCCGTTGATATAAAGGGTATAGGTATTTCGATCCAGCAGGAAATTATCTTTTTCAAGTAGAATTTGCCTACCTTCATAGCGTTTCAAGATGTTTTCTATACGAGCCAAGAATCTTTCTTTCTTGAAAGGCTTTGTTAGGTACTCATCAGCCCCTAATTTTAGGGCATAAATCTCATCTTTTAATTGTTCACGGGAAGTGAGAACCAATATGGGCACAGAGCGTTTTGACTTGAGATTTTTACAAATTTGAAAACCTGTTTCTCCTGGCAAATTCAAATCCAGTATGATTAGATCCGTATCGTATTGCAGCACTTGCTGGGTTGTATCTTTGAAGTCAGTCAACTTATCAACCTGATAACCCGCTTTCTCTAACAAGATGACAATTTCATCTCGAATCAAGGCCTCATCTTCAATAACCAGAATATGCTTCATATCGGTTCCTCCTTTTCCTAATTTATTCTACCTTATTCATCTCTTTTGGGTTCCATTAAGCACAATAAGTACTTGTTGCTATTTTTCTTTACAATTCTAATATAGATGACTTCGAAGCCTGCTAAAAGCAGTACTATCAGCATGGCTGTGATAAATTTCTGCCCCATGACCATTCTTGCACTGGCTGGTACTATTCCTGTGAGGAGGGAGCCCACTCCGAAGCTACTACTGATAAGTGCAAGGGCTATTGGCAGACCGAAATACCAGTTGACTTGCTTTTCTGACGATTTACAAAGAGTTTCGTAATTAGCTCCAAGATGAATCAAGGTTTGGTATCGTCTGTAGGATTGTCTCTGACCCATCAAAAATTGAACGCCGATGATTGTATTTGCCACAACAAGGAAGATGATAGCCAGATAGATGGTGACATAGCTGGCAGAGATAATGTAAAATAATTGTCTTCCCATATTTTGTATATAGCTTTCATAGCCAAGAGAGGTTTGATTTAGCTTTTTATTGGTATCTGAGATAGCTCTCATCAGGCCTTTTTCCTTGACTAGCTCAGGAGCCAAGATACCGCTGACATAGTTTGAATAGTGACCGTCTGTATAGCTCATAAAGGTCTCATCTGGGACTATGAGGGCAACAGAGAGGGTTATTTCACGATCCGTTACGATTGGCAAAGACTCCACCTCTCCAATCAATTTTACATCATTTTCCATGACTTTGATTTGAGGCTTCGTCTTCAGAACAGAGTTGACGAGACTTTCATCTGGCAGAAAATCTTTCCCCATATACAAATATGCTTCCTTACTAGTTAATTCTAGAGGAGGGAGATTGGCAGTCTTTCTGAGTTCGTTGTATTCGGAAACAGGCATGAGGTGGGAAGTAGTAGACTGTTTAAATTTATGGAGCAAAATTTCCTTGTTCTTGCTGTCTTTTTGCTTTTTCAACTCCTTGATGACCTCTTCGAAGGACACGGACTCGTGTTCTTTAGGCATGCCCACTTTAATTTGCAGAATCTTTGAAAACTGTGATGCTAGTCCAGCAGCTTCAAGCTCTTTTTTTACTGTATTTACATCAAGATTTTCATCTGTTTCCTGCTTGCTATCTCTAAATGTATAATCCAATACGTGGGTTTGATTGCCTGAATTGCCACTTGCAATGGCAACACCTGCTCCAAAGAGGCACAAGGCAGAGAAGATTAAGAGGGAGCAGATAGCCAGTATAGTTGAGCGCTGGATAACTAATTCCTGAATCTGTCTAAAATTATAGGCATGAAGTTTTCGATTGTTTCCAAGCTTGACCAAAAAGTCTATAAATAAACGCATACCAAAGAAGAGGAGGATAGTTCCTAGAGTCCCCAAGAAAACAGTGATGCCCATGGTTATAACACTCTCCCAAGCTCGTCCACTCATACCCATGTAATAGGCTGTTCCTAGAAGCAAAATCCCGAGGACAGAAACAAGAAGGTACACACCCTTGGGGAGTAGTTTCTTCATTCCAGAAGGAGAATAGGATAGCAGGTTTCCGATTTCCTTATTGGCTGTTTTTGCACTTAAAAGGACAAAAACAGCTAATTTTACGGCTAGGAAGCCAATGACTGTATAGAGTAGAGCTGTGGTAGATAGAGAAAATTGATGTTCAATAATCCCTAGTCCTACAATTTTAGCGGTTATTAGGCTAATCAGTTCTGAAATTAAGATAGAAATAGGAAGGCCTATTCCAAGGGCAAGGATACTGTTTCTCAAATCCTCAAGCAGAAGTAGCAAGAACAGTTTGCTTCTTCGCATTCCCAGTGTGAGATAGACACCAAATTCATGTCTTCTCCTTTCCATCTGCATACTACTTGCGAAGTAGACTAGAAAAAAGAGAATAAAGAGCGTTGCAACATAAAGAATGGGAATCATGCTAAAGAGTTTATCTACAGCATGACTCTCTATTTGTTTTAGAAATACCATCACATCTTGATGGGACAAAGAAAGGATGATGTAAAAGGAAATAATAGAAAGAACCATGGAACTGAAGTACAAGCCATTATTCTTTCGATCTCTCTTGCTATTTCTTGAGACTAATTTAGAAAACATTGCCATCACCTCCAGCCAGTGCAGCCATGACCTTTAGTATTCTGTGGTAAAAATCTTCCTGACTTTCTCTTGGATAATCGCGTCGGATTTCATGGAATAGTTTTCCGTCTTGGATAAACAAGATGCGGTTGCAAAAGCTGGCAGCGACGGAATCGTGGGTCACCATGAGAATGGTGGTTTCTTCAACTTGATTCATTTCGGATAATTTTTGCATTAAAATAGTTGCATTTTTTGAATCCAAAGCCCCTGTGGGCTCATCCGCAAATACAATCTTAGGTTCTAAAATCAAGGCGCGCGCAGCAGCTACCCTTTGCCGTTGACCACCTGATAATTGAGATGGGAACTTATCCAGAAGTTCAGAAATATCCAGATATTGGGAAAGCAATTCTAACCGAACCTTGCTTTCGTTAGCATCGACCTTGTGCAAAGACAAGGGAAGTAAAATATTTTCTTTGGCTGTCAAATTGTCCAAAAGCTCAAAATTCTGAAAGAGGTAGCCAATTTCCTTGCCACGATAATCAGCTAACTGACTACCTTTTAACTGACCTAAATCCTTTTCTTGCATTTGAATGGAGCCGTCAGTTGGCTTTATGATAGTGGCTAGACAGTTAAGAAGGGTTGTTTTCCCAGAACCACTACTCCCCATAATCCCTAAGAACTCACCTTTGACAACTTGAAAAGATATGCCGTTCAAGGCCTTGGTGATATTCGGCTCTTTTCCATAATGCTTTGTTAATGATTCTACTCGTAAAATTGTTTCCATGTGAAACACCTCCATCTTTTGTTACTTTCATTATAGTATGAATCAGAGTAGAATAACACTTACGGATGATGTCAGAAATCTTTATCTCTGACATTTATAGTCAGATTATTTTAGCTATACTTATTATATTATAGCATGGTTTTAGGGATTTAAAAAGGAGAGTAGAGGTTGAGAAATTTTCCTAATATTGAAATCATAAAAAATAATACCACTGAAGTTCATGCTCCAGCGGTATTATCTTACAGGAAAATCTATTTCCGTTCTTATTTTCTATTGTTACTTCATTTAAATCTGACAAAGAATAATTGTAGCAAGCTAGTTTTAAAGAATTCTCTTCAGCCTACACTATTTTTTATCCAAAGATAAATCTCACTATACGATTACTGGCTTTCTCTGTTGCCTTATTAATATCATCTTTTTTCCAATAGGGCTTTACAGTATTGCCATAAGTTTCTACAAGAGCAGTCGCTAAGGGATAAATGCTATTAACATAGCCTAATTTACTCTTTTGTGTTGTAGATACCTTTGTTCTAAACCATTCATTTCCAATTGTTTATAGCCAATAAAACAGTAAGAGAATTTGATTTTATTGTTTTTTTGATTTATAATTATAATAGGTTAGATTTGTATAGTATTAAATTTTCGGAGGATACATGGATGCCAAGAGAAGGAGTGACTATTTACGATTTATTAATTTCGTGTCCCGGGGATGTTACTGGCTATCTTCAATTAATTAAGGAAGCTGTTGATAATTTTAATAAACTATATGGTAGTTTGAATAATATACAAGTATCAATCAAGCATTGGTCAACGGATAGCTTTCCTGAATCAGGTGATAAACCACAGGAATTATTGAATAAGCAAATTGTTAGGGAATGTGATGCAGCTGTTGCTATATTTTGGACAAGATTTGGTACAGCAACAGATAATTATGGATCAGGAACGGAAGAAGAAATTGAGGAGATGCTATCAGCTGATAAACAAGTTTTTATGTACTTTTTAGAAGCTCCGATAATTCCGTCTAATATAGACATTAAGCAATATGAAAAAGTGCAAGAATTTAAAGAAAGATATAAAGATAGAGGGATATTTTTTATAGTTAATGACGAGAGTGATTTTCAAAGGCTTTTTACAAATCATCTATCACTTTATTTTTTAAAATTAATTTCAGAAAAAGAAACTTATCAAAACAAAAATATAAAACCGTTTGTGACAATAAGGGATAAAAATACATTATCTGACGAAAATGTTTTACCTAAACAATTTAGTTTACTGGAGTCAAAATTTATCAATGAAAAGCAAAGTAGGATTAATGAATATATAGATGAACTAAACAGTACCGTAATTTCTGAAGAATCAGGTATATTAGAAGATAAAACTAAACAGTTGATCATACATTCAAAAGAAGATGCGAATGTTGATTTTCTTTATAAAATGGCTGATCCTGTGGTTATTAGTGATGAATTCAAAGATACTATAAATAATTTCGCTAAAGAAAACCAAATCAAACTACATGAAAATTTTTGGTACTTAGGAAATTTAAGGAAAGATAAATTTCAGGTAAAAATTCCTTTCGGTAACAGTAGTCCTTCGTATATAGGGTCTGATAGGGAAAAGAAACGCTTTTCTAAATTAAACAAATTATATTGGGAAATAATATCTTACAAAGAGTATATTGAATATTTCACATACATAGATAACATTAAATTTGTCGAACTAATCGTTTCTAACTTAGGAAAAACATATGATGAAGATATTGATGTAAAACTAATGGTACCAAAAGGTTGTCTATTAAAACATAATAACTTACTTTATCCAGGAGAGAACATAATTGAGGAGATACAGGAAATTGAATTAGATGAATTGCTATTTAAAATTGAAGAAAGTGACTCAGTTGATGCTTACTCTTATTTTCAAATAATCCCATCAAATATAGAAAGAATTAATATTAATCCGTCTCTCACATATATTACAAAACCCAGTTATGAAGATCAAAAATACAACTATAAAAACTCTTTAGAACACATATTTATATATAAAAATTTTACAAATTCAGAATTTGATATTTTAAGATTTGGCATTGAGTATTTGAAACATAACTCCTCAATGGCATTTCCATCGATACTAATGTTTGAGAATGTTCCTCAAACGATTGAATATGAGATTACTTCAAAATATATACCGGATGTAGTGAAGGGTAAGATACATTTAAAAATTGATTAATAGGTGTTTAATTGGTTAATAGAGCTCAGGAAGTATTCAGAAAATTTAGGTAGTAAGGAAATAATAAATAAAGAAATAGATTTGATTAGTGAGTTTGAATATAATAATGATTTTTACCGTGTTTATGAATTGTGTGAGGATAATACAGATTATGCTAGAATTGTTAGCAAGTCTAAGAAAGGTATGTATATAGAAAGTACCAAAAAGGTTAAAATGATATTAGGTTTAAATACTGAAAAATAGTTTTTGTTGTTAAATTGTTGTTAAAGCAAAATAAAAAGCCTTAGAAATATTGATTTCTAGGCTTTTTTTAACTCATTAACTCTATTCCCACTCAACGGTTGCTGGTGGTTTACTTGTAATATCGTAGACGATACGGTTAACGTGGTCTACTTCGTTTACGATACGTACAGAGATTTTTTGAAGGACTTCCCAAGGGATCTTGGCAAAATCAGCTGTCATACCATCGATAGAAGTGATAGCGCGAATGGCAATGGTGTAGTCATATGTACGACCGTCACCCATAACACCTACTGAACGAACGCCTGTGTTGACAGTGAAATATTGCCAGATATCACGGTCAAGACCTGCTTTAGCAATTTCTTCACGAAGGATGGCATCCGACTCACGAACAGTTTCAAGTTTTTCCTCAGTGATTTCGCCCATGACACGGATAGCAAGCCCTGGTCCTGGGAATGGTTGGCGCCATACGATGTGGTCTGGCATACCAAGCTCTGTACCAAGGGCACGAACTTCGTCCTTGTAAAGAGTGTTGAGTGGTTCGATGAGTTCAAACTGCATGTCTTCTGGAAGACCACCAACATTGTGGTGTGATTTGATGGTTTGAGCAGTATCTGTACCAGACTCAATCACGTCAGTGTAAAGCGTTCCCTGAGCAAGGAATTTTACATCTTTGAGCTTGCTTGCTTCGTCATCAAAGACATAAACAAACTCGTTACCGATGATTTTACGTTTTTGTTCAGGGTCAGAAACGCCGGCAAGTTTATCAAGGAAGCGTTTTGAAGCATCAGCTTTGACAATATTCAAACCAAACTTACCACCAAGCATGTCCATAACTTGGTCAGCCTCTCCCTTACGAAGAAGACCGTGGTCTACAAAGATACAGATTAATTGATCACCGATTGCTTTTTGAAGAAGAACTCCAACAACAGAAGAGTCAACACCACCTGATAGGCCGAGAAGAACGCGCTTGTCACCTACAGTTTCACGGATTTTCTTGATCTGCATATCGATAAAGTTGTCCATTGACCAGTCACCTTTAGCTTTACAGATTTTAAGGGCAAAGTTGCGAAGGATATCATTCCCGTATACAGAATGGCGAACTTCTGGGTGGAATTGGATACCATAGATGTGCTTATCAGGGTTTTCAATAGCTGCATAAGGACAGTCAGCAGAAGTTCCAGTACGAACGAAATCAGCTGGAATCTCTGTAACAGCATCGCCATGGCTCATCAAAACAATCTGTTCTTCAGGAGTCCCTTCAAAGAGGGCAGAAGTGGTATGGGTAAGTGGTGATTGGCCATACTCACGGTTACCAGCATCACCCGCAGGGACAACTTTTCCTCCAAGTTTATGAGTTAAAAGTTGCATACCGTAGCAGATTCCCAAAATTGGAATACCAAGTTCAAAAATTTCTGGGTCAATATCAAATGAACCATCTTCATATACAGAGTTTGGTCCACCAGAGAGGATAATTCCTACAGGGTTTATCGCACGAACCTCTGCGGCTGAGATTTTGTGACTTTTTAGCTCTGAAAAAACACCGATCTCACGGATACGGCGTGAAATCAGCTGGTTGTATTGGCTACCATAGTCCAGCACGATGATTTTTTCGACATCTTGCAAATCAGTTGAAATGTTGCTCATCTTTTTCCTTTCTCAAAAGAAATATCTTTTTCAATATTCTATCACAAATAGGGGCGAATTACCAACTAAACAAGGCAAAGTTTGACTTTTTCTTAGCAAATACGGTACAATGGAGAAAATAAAGAAAAGAAGTGAGAATCATGTTACCAGCTTATATGAAAATCCACGATCAGATCAAGAAGGATATAGATGAGCATCATTGGAAAATCGGAGAGAGACTTCCAAGTGAGCGAGATTTAGCGGAACAGTTTCAGGTTAGTCGGATGACCTTGCGACAAGCTATCTCTCTCTTGGTTGAGGAAGGAGTTTTGGAGCGTCGTGTAGGAAGTGGAACCTTTGTTTCTAGTACTCGGGTCCAAGAAAAAATGCGGGGGACGACCAGTTTTACGGAGATTGTCAAATCTCAGGGGAAAGTTCCTTCCAGTCAACTCATTTCTTATAGAAGAACCATTCCCAACGAGCAGGAAGTGGCAAAGCTAGGCATTTCACCAACTGAAAATATCATCCGTATGGAACGGGTACGTTATGCTGATCAAGTTCCGTTAGTCTATGAAGTAGCATCTATACCTGAGAAATTTATTAAAAGTTTTAAGAAAGAAGAAGTAACCAGCCATTTCTTTCAAACCTTACAAGAACATGGTTACCGAATTGGCAAATCCCAACAGACTATTTATGCGAGATTGGCTAAGGAAAAGATAGCTCACTATCTGGAAGTTGAAAAAGGGCATGCCATTTTAGCCTTGACTCAGGTCTCTTATCTTGAAGATGGGACGGCTTTCGAGTATGTAAAGAGTCAATACGTGGGCGAACGCTTTGAATTTTATCTTGAAAATAACTAGTCTAGAAAGGCTAGTTTTTTGTTTTAGAAAAGATTAGAATTGTCAAAACAATCTGTCTAGGCTTGATTTTATCTATTATTTACTATAAAATGAGAAGGAAAAACGTCAAACTTTTATATTGCAAATAGGAGAAAAAATGACAAAAACATTAAAACGTCCTGAGGTTTTATCACCTGCAGGAACTTTAGAGAAGCTGAAAGTAGCTGTTCAATATGGTGCGGACGCAGTCTTCATCGGTGGACAGGCCTATGGTCTTCGTAGCCGTGCTGGAAACTTTACCTTTGAACAGATGGAAGAAGGAGTCCAGTTTGCTGCAAAGTACGGTGCCAAGGTCTATGTAGCTGCCAACATGGTTATGCACGAAGGAAACGAAGCTGGTGCTGGAGAATGGTTCCGTAAGTTGCGTGACATCGGGATTGCAGCAGTTATCGTGTCAGATCCGGCCTTGATCATGATTGCAGCAACTGAAGCACCAGGTCTCGAAATCCACCTTTCCACTCAAGCCAGTGCGACTAACTATGAAACTCTTGAGTTCTGGAAAGAACTTGGTCTAACTCGTGTGGTTTTGGCACGTGAAGTTTCAATGGAAGAATTGGCAGAGATTCGCAAACGCACTGATGTAGAAATTGAGGCCTTTGTCCATGGAGCCATGTGTATTTCTTACTCAGGTCGCTGTACGCTATCAAACCACATGAGTATGCGTGATGCCAACCGTGGTGGTTGTTCACAGTCTTGTCGTTGGAAATACGATCTTTACGACATGCCCTTTGGTCAAGAACGCAAGAGCCTTAAAGGTGAAATTCCAGAAGAATTTTCAATGTCAGCCGTTGACATGTCCATGATTGACCATATTCCAGATATGATCGAAAACGGTGTAGACAGTCTGAAGATTGAAGGCCGTATGAAGTCCATTCACTATGTTTCAACTGTGACCAACTGTTACAAGGCGGCTGTGGATGCATATCTTGAAAGTCCTGAGAAGTTTGAAGCTATCAAGCAAGACTTGGTAGACGAGATGTGGAAGGTTGCCCAACGTGAATTGGCAACAGGTTTCTACTACGGTACGCCGTCTGAAAATGAACAGTTATTTGGCGCACGTCGTAAAATTCCTGAATACAAGTTTGTCGCTGAAGTGGTAGCGTATGATGATGCGACTCAAACGGCAACTATTCGTCAACGAAACGTTATTAACGAAGGTGACCAAGTTGAGTTCTACGGCCCAGGTTTCCGTCATTTTGAGACTTATATCGAAGATCTTCATGATGCCAAGGGCAATAAAATCGACCGCGCTCCAAATCCAATGGAACTCTTGACCATCAAGGTTCCTCAACCTGTTCAAGCAGGGGATATGGTTCGCGCTCTCAAGGAAGGTCTTATCAATCTCTATAAAGAAGACGGAACAAGCGTTACAGTTCGTGCCTAGACAAGGAAAAGTGAATGATTCAAGCACAAGGATTTTTGGTAGATAATGAAAGCAGATGTGTTCACTATCATGGTGAAAAGGACATCGTTTCCCTTCAGTGCTATGAATGTAAAAAATACTATGCTTGCTATCAGTGTCATAATGCTATAGAAACGCATGTATTTTCGCCCTATCCCTTGGCGCTTACCGAGGGTCAACCGATTTTATGTGGGGCTTGTAAGAGGACAATGACATTTCAAGAATATCAAAAACAGATAGCTTGTCCTTATTGTAGCGCTCCATTTAATCCAGGTTGCAAACAACATCATTCCTATTATTTTAAATAAGATGAATTCATCCAAGTTTCAAACTTGGATTTTTTCACTTTGTTTCAGAAAACAAAGTGAAAGTGGAAAAACACTCGCTCTAAAATGAGAAATTTTTCTATATAATAGGATAAAAATGGCAAAAATAGAAATAAATTATCTGAAACGCTTTCAATGTGAGTAAAAAGTTGACAAAAACAAATTTTAGGACTAAACTAAGTAAGTAAATTTTAAATAAAAGGAGAATTCATCATGAATTTAACATTTTTCGGTCTTTGTCTTGCCTGTATGGGTGTATCCCTTGCAGAAGGTATGTTGATGAACGGTTTGTTCAAATCAGCTGCTCGCCAACCAGACATCATTCCACAATTGCGTAGCTTAATGATCATGGGGATTGCCTTTATTGAAGGAACATTCTTTGTAACTCTCGTATTTTCATTTATCATCAAATAAAGAGAAGTATAAAATGGAAAAGGGAGGATTCTAGATGGAAGAAAGTATCAATCCAACCATCAATATTGGTCCTGTTACCTTTGATTTGACCTTGACAGCCTTGACCCTGCTGTCTGTAGTCGTTATTTTTGGCTTTATCTATTGGGCAAGTCGGAATATGACTGTGAAACCCAAAGGAAAGCAAAATGTACTGGAGTATCTCTATGACTTCGTAGTCGGATTTACAGAACCTAATGTAGGCTCACGGTACATGAAAGATTACTCACTCTTTTACTTGTGTTTATTTCTTTTTATGGTGATCGCAAACAATCTTGGTTTGATGGCCAAACTTCAAACTACAGATGGGACAAACCTTTGGACATCGCCAACTGCCAATCTTCAATTTGACTTGGCCTTGTCATTTGGAATTATCCTGATGACCCATATAGAAGGAATTCGTCGCCGTGGTGTTAAAAAGTATCTGAAAGGCTTTGTTACCCCAGGTTTTATGACACCGATGAATCTCCTTGAAGAAGTCACGAATTTCCTATCACTTGCTTTGCGGGTATTCGGAAATATCTTTGCCGGAGAAGTGATGGCTAGTCTGCTCATCACACTTTCTCATCAGGCTCTTTATTGGTATCCAGTCGCATTTGTTACCAATCTAGTCTGGACGGCGTTTTCTGTGTTTATTTCCTGTGTTCAGGCTTATGTATTCACAGTCTTGTCTTCTATGTATCTAGGAAATAAAATTAATGATGAAGAGTAGAAAGGAGTAACAGATGCAAGTAACAGTAGGTGAATTAATTGGTAACTTTATTTTAATCGCTGGCTCTTTTATCCTTTTGATTGTCTTAGTTAAGAAATATGCGTGGTCAAACTTGACAAGTGTCTTCGAAGAAAGGGCAAATAAAATTGCTGCTGATATTGATGGAGCTGAACAGGCTCGTCAAAAAGCAGAAACTCTTGCCCAAAAACGTGAAGATGAATTAGCTGGTAGTCGCAACGAAGCCAAAACAATCATTGAAAATGCTAAAGAGACTGCAGAGAAGAGTAAAGCAAATATTCTGGCAGATGCTAAAGTTGAAGCAGGTCGCTTAAAAGAGAAGGCGAATCAAGAAATTGCTCAGAATAAAGCTGAGGCTTTGCAAAGTGTTAAGGGCGAGGTGGCAGATTTGACGATTAGTCTCGCTGGTAAAATCATCTCAAAAAACCTTGACAGTCATGCTCATAAGGAACTCATTGATCAATATATCGATCAGCTAGGAGAAGCCTAATGGACAAGAAAACAGCAAAGGTAATTGAAAAGTACAGCATGCCTTTTGTCCAATTAGTGATTGAAAAAGGAGAAGAGGACCGGATTTTTTCAGACTTGGATCAAATCAAGCAAGTCGCAGAAGAAACGGGCTTACCTTCTTTTTTAGCTCAGGTGGCAGTTGATGAGTCTGATAAGGAAAAAACAGTTGGTTTTTTTCAAGACTCTGTCTCACCTTTAATGCAAAACTTTATTCAGGTTCTGATTTACAATCACAGAGCAAATCTTTTTTATGATATCATTGTTGATTGTTTGAATCGTCTTGAAAGAGAAACCAATCATTTTGTAGTTACGATTTCTTCAGCTCATCCTTTAACGGACGAACAGAAGGAACGTTTGCTTCCCTTGATAGAGAAAAAAATGTCTCTGAAAGTACGGAGTATCAAAGAACAAATTGATGAAGGGCTCATTGGTGGTTTTGTCATTTTTGCTAATCACAAGACAATTGATGTGAGTATTAAACAACAACTTCGAGTTGTTAAAGAAAATTTGAAATAGAAAGTGGTGTTCTTTTGGCAATTAACGCACAAGAAATCAGCGCTTTAATTAAGCAACAAATTGAAAATTTCAAACCCAATTTTGATGTGTCTGAAACAGGTGTTGTAACCTATATCGGGGACGGAATTGCGCGTGCTCACGGTCTTGAAAATGCCATGAGTGGAGAGCTGTTGATTTTTGAAAACGGCTCTTATGGGATGGCGCAAAACTTGGAGTCTACAGACGTTGGGATTATCATCCTTGGAGACTTTACAGATATTCGTGAAGGTGATACCATTCGCCGTACAGGTAAAATCATGGAAGTCCCTGTGGGTGACAGCCTGATTGGACGTGTTGTCGACCCACTTGGTCGTCCAGTTGATGGTCTTGGAGAAATCCATACTGACAAAACTCGTCCAGTAGAAGCGCCAGCTCCTGGCGTTATGCAACGTAAGTCTGTATCAGAACCATTGCAAACTGGTTTGAAAGCTATTGACGCCCTTGTACCGATTGGTCGTGGTCAACGTGAGTTGATTATTGGTGACCGTCAGACAGGGAAAACAACTATTGCAATTGATACTATCTTGAACCAAAAAGGGCAAGATATGATCTGTATCTATGTAGCGATTGGACAAAAAGAATCAACAGTTCGTACGCAAGTAGAAACACTTCGTCAGTACGGTGCCTTGGACTACACAATCGTTGTGACAGCCTCTGCTTCACAACCATCTCCATTGCTCTTCCTAGCTCCTTATGCTGGGGTGGCTATGGCAGAAGAGTTTATGTACCAAGGGAAGCATGTTTTGATCGTTTATGATGATCTTTCAAAACAAGCGGTAGCTTATCGTGAACTTTCTCTCTTGCTTCGTCGTCCACCAGGTCGTGAAGCCTTCCCAGGGGATGTTTTCTACCTCCACAGCCGTTTGCTTGAGCGCTCAGCTAAAGTTTCTGATGAACTTGGTGGTGGTTCAATCACAGCCCTACCATTTATCGAAACGCAAGCAGGAGATATCTCTGCATATATCGCAACCAACGTAATTTCAATTACAGATGGGCAAATCTTCCTTGGAGATGGTCTCTTTAATGCAGGGATTCGTCCAGCTATTGATGCGGGTTCATCTGTATCTCGTGTAGGTGGTTCCGCTCAAATCAAAGCCATGAAGAAAGTAGCTGGTACGCTTCGTATCGACCTTGCTTCTTACCGTGAACTAGAGGCCTTCACTAAGTTCGGTTCTGATTTGGATGCAGCAACACAGGCTAAGTTGAACCGCGGACGTCGTACGGTAGAAGTATTGAAACAACCAGTTCACAAGCCTTTGCCTGTTGAGAAACAAGTTACCATCCTGTATGCTTTGACACACGGATTCTTGGATACAGTTCCAGTGAATGACATTGTTCGTTTTGAGGAAGAGTTCCATGATTTCTTTGATGCGCAACATCCAGAGATTTTGGAAACCATTCGTGAAACAAAAGACTTGCCAGAAGAAGCAGTCTTGGATGCTGCGATTACAGAGTTTCTCAATCAATCCAGCTTCCAATAAGAATAGAGGTGTCAGATGGCAGTATCTCTAAATGATATTAAAACAAAAATCGCCTCAACAAAAAATACTAGTCAAATCACTAATGCCATGCAAATGGTATCGGCTGCCAAGTTAGGTCGCTCTGAAGAAGCAGCACGCAATTTTCAAGTTTATGCTCAGAAGGTACGTAAGCTTTTGACGGATATTCTGCATGGTAACGGATCTGGTGGTTCTACCAATCCGATGCTCATTAGTCGTCCAGTCAAAAAGACAGGCTATATTGTCATCACTTCAGACCGTGGCTTGGTTGGAGGTTATAATGCTTCCATCCTTAAAGCCGTTATGGAGTTGAAAGAAGAATACCATCCAGATGGTAAAGATTTTGAGATAATCTGTATCGGTGGTATGGGAGCTGATTTCTTTAAGGCTCGTGGCATTCAACCAATCTATGAATTACGAGGCTTGGCCGACCAACCTAGTTTTGATGAAGTTCGTAAAATTATTTCAAAAACGATTGAGATGTATCAAAATGAACTTTTTGACGAACTCTATGTCTGCTATAATCACCACGTCAATACACTTACCAGTCAAATGCGTGTGGAGCAAATGCTTCCGATTGTTGACCTTGATCCAAACGAAGCAGATGAGGAGTATAGCTTGACATTTGAGTTGGAAACAAGCCGAGAAGAAATTTTGGAGCAATTGTTGCCACAGTATGCTGAAAGTATGATTTATGGTGCCATTATCGATGCCAAGACAGCTGAAAATGCCGCTGGTATGACAGCTATGCAGACAGCGACTGATAATGCCAAGAAAGTCATCAATGATTTGACCATCCAGTATAACCGTGCCAGACAGGCGGCGATTACACAAGAAATTACAGAAATTGTAGCAGGTGCTAGTGCCTTAGAATAAGGCTTTACCCTGTACATATCAAAATGAACTTAGGGCCTAGGTAAACTAGGAACCGACAGTATCTTATATAGAATAGGAGAAGGAGATGAGTTCAGGTAAAATTGCTCAGGTTATTGGACCCGTTGTAGACGTTTTGTTTGCGGCAGGGGAAACACTTCCTGAGATTAACAATGCACTTGTCGTCTACAAAAATGACGAAAGAAAAACAAAAATCGTCCTTGAAGTAGCCTTGGAGTTGGGTGATGGTATGGTCCGTACTATCGCCATGGAATCAACAGATGGTTTGACTCGTGGAATGGAAGTTTTGGACACAGGTCGTCCAATCTCTGTGCCAGTAGGTAAAGAAACTTTGGGACGTGTCTTCAATGTTTTGGGAGATACCATTGACTTGGATGCTCCTTTTGCTGAAGACGCTGAGCGTCAGCCAATTCATAAAAAAGCTCCAACTTTTGATGAGTTGTCTACGTCTTCTGAAATTCTCGAAACTGGGATTAAGGTTATCGACCTTCTTGCCCCTTACCTTAAAGGTGGGAAAGTTGGACTCTTTGGTGGTGCCGGAGTTGGTAAAACCGTCTTGATCCAAGAATTGATTCACAATATTGCTCAAGAACACGGTGGTATTTCGGTATTTACCGGTGTTGGGGAACGTACTCGTGAAGGGAATGACCTTTACTGGGAAATGAAAGAGTCAGGCGTTATCGAGAAAACAGCCATGGTATTTGGTCAGATGAATGAGCCACCAGGAGCACGTATGCGTGTCGCCCTTACTGGTTTGACAATTGCCGAATACTTCCGTGATGTAGAAGGCCAAGATGTGCTTCTCTTTATCGACAATATATTCCGTTTCACTCAAGCTGGTTCAGAAGTATCTGCCCTTTTGGGTCGTATGCCTTCAGCCGTTGGTTACCAACCAACACTTGCTACGGAAATGGGTCAATTGCAAGAACGTATCACATCAACTAAGAAAGGTTCTGTAACCTCTATCCAGGCTATCTATGTGCCAGCGGATGACTATACTGACCCTGCGCCAGCAACAGCCTTCGCTCACTTGGATTCAACGACCAACTTGGAGCGTAAGTTGGTACAGTTGGGTATCTATCCAGCCGTTGATCCGTTGGCTTCAAGCTCTCGTGCCTTGGCACCTGAAATTGTCGGAGAAGAGCACTATGCAGTTGCTGCTGAAGTCAAACGTGTCCTTCAACGTTACCATGAATTGCAAGATATCATTGCTATCCTTGGTATGGATGAGCTTTCTGATGAAGAAAAGACCTTGGTTGCTCGTGCCCGTCGTATCCAGTTCTTCTTGTCACAAAACTTCAACGTTGCAGAACAATTTACTGGTCAACCTGGTTCTTATGTACCAGTAGCAGAAACAGTTCGTGGTTTCAAGGAAATCCTTGATGGTAAACATGACCACTTGCCAGAAGACGCCTTCCGTGGTGTCGGTTCAATCGAAGACGTCATTGCTAAGGCAGAGAAAATGGGATTTTAAGAGGTGATCTATGGCTCAGTTAACTGTCCAGATCGTGACACCAGATGGCCTCGTCTATGATCACCATGCCAGCTTTGTATCGGTACGAACTCTGGATGGTGAGATGGGGATCTTGCCACGACATGAAAATATGATTGCGGTTTTAGCGGTTGATGAAGTAAAGGTAAAACGAATCGATGATGATACTCATGTGAACTGGATTGCAGTGAACGGAGGAATTATCGAGATTGCCAATGACATCATTACCATCGTAGCAGACTCAGCAGAACGCGCTCGTGATATCGATATCAGTCGTGCAGAACGTGCGAAACTTCGCGCTGAACGTGAAATCGAAGAAGCTCAAGACAAGCACTTAATCGACCAAGAACGACGCGCTAAGATTGCTCTTCAACGTGCTATTAACCGTATCAATGTCGGAAATAAACTATAATCAAAAAATGAACTTGAAACTCAAGTTCATTTTTTTTAATGTGGGAAGTTGATGCAAACTGCTTCAGGAACATGGAAGTCGTTAGAAAGCTCCGCAAGACGGCCACTTTCAGGATTACGCTTAAAGACGGTTGCATTATCAGAATCTTGGTGAACAGCAATGAGAAACTCTTGATCAGGAGTTAGGTCGAAATCACGTGGATTTTGTCCATGTGTTGGTACTATCTCTAATAATTCCAGACTGCCATCAGCGAGGATTGTATAGACGGCAATGGAATCGTGGCCTCGATTGGATGCATAAAGGTATTTACCATCTTTTGAGAGACGAATGGCAGCAGTAGCATTGAATCCCTCATAGCCATCTGGTAAGGTTGAAATGACTTGCATGCGTTCAAATTCACCAACCCCATCGTAAATCAAGACTTCAATGGTACTATTAAGTTCGCAAATGAGATAGGCAATCTTATAGTGATGGTGGAAAACGATGTGGCGTGCACCTGCTCCAGCTTGGCTGTGATAAGTGTAGAGTTTATTTAGTTTTCCTTCTGGACTAACATCATAGGTCGTTACTTCATCTGTTCCTAGATCACATGTGACAAGGTACTGGTCAGGTGTTAGATCCGTAAAGTGTACATGTGGGGAAGTTTGGTTTTCATGAGGACCATGTCCACTATGCTGAACTAGATCTGTTTGGATGAGGCTACCATCCGTTTGACGTTTATAAACCAGAACTTGACCTTTATGATAGTTGGCCCCATAAACGAGATTACGCTTTTCATCCACTGCCACATAACAATGGGGAGCGCCTTCTTCAACCACATGATTTAACAAAGTACCATCTGTCTTGTAGGCAGCGATTCCACCCAAGCCATCCTGACTCCCTACGGTGTATAAGTGTTGTTGTTGGTCAAAGGCAAGGTAGGTCGGACTTGGTTCAGGAGCAAAGAGTTCAAGATTTGCAAGCTGGCCTGTCTCTGTATCAAAATCTGCCTTGTAAATCCCTTTAGATAAGCGACGAGTGTAAGTTCCAAAATAAACAGTTTCTTTCATGTCCATACCTCTTAATAATGATAAGTTCATTATACCACAAAATGACAGTCTGGAAGTGTTCATTTAATCTATGTAAGCACTTTAATAAGAGTTATTTTAAATTAAAAATGGTATAATGAGAGAATGACAGAAAGGATGTATTTATGGAACATAAAGAGAAACATTTTAGCCTATCTTGGTTTTTTAAGTGGTTTTTAGATAATAAAGCCATCACTGTATTTTTAGTAACCTTGTTACTGGGGCTAAACATTTTTATTCTAAGTAAGATTAGTTTTATCTTTTTACCTGTTTTGGATTTTTTAGGGGTTGTCATGTTGCCAGTTATTTTATCTGGTTTACTTTATTACCTCCTCAATCCGATTGTTGACTGGATGGAGAAACACAAGATCAATCGCGTTCTTGCTATCAGTATAGTTTTTGTCATTATTGGACTTTTTATCATTTGGGGTCTGGCAGTCGCTATTCCAAATCTGCAACGCCAAGTCTTAAATTTTGCAAAGAATGTACCGACTTATCTTAAGGATGCTGATATGGTTATCAATGACCTTGTAACCAAACGCTTGCCAGATGATTTTAGACCTCAGTTGGAGCAGGTTCTTGCAAATGTTTCTACAGAAGCAACGATATGGGCCAGCAAAATTTCTTCTCAAGCCGTCAACTGGGTCAGCGCCTTTATCAGTAGTGTTTCTCAGGTGATTGTAGCGGTCATTATCGTACCCTTTATGCTCTTCTATCTCTTGCGTGATGGAAAAGGCTTGCGAGATTATTTGACTAAGTTTATTCCAACGAAGTTAAAAGAACCTGTGGGTGAAGTCCTATCGGATGTCAATAAACAGCTGTCAAACTATGTTAGAGGACAGGTTACAGTTGCTATTATCGTGGCGATTATGTTTATTATCTTCTTTAAGATTATTGGTCTCAGATATGCTGTGACTCTTGGTATTACGGCTGGTATCCTCAATCTAGTACCTTACCTGGGTAGTTTCCTTGCCATGCTTCCAGCTCTAGTTCTTGGCTTGATTGCAGGACCAGTCATGCTTTTAAAAGTCGTCATTGTCTTTATTGTTGAACAAACGATTGAAGGACGCTTCGTATCGCCTCTTATTTTAGGTAGCCAACTGAACATCCATCCGATTAATGTCCTCTTTGTTCTCCTAACTTCAGGTTCTATGTTTGGTATTTGGGGAGTCTTGCTGGGAATCCCTGTCTATGCCTCTGCCAAGGTCGTTATCTCAGCTATCTTTAACTGGTATAAAAAAGTCAGCGGTCTGTATGAAGAAGAAGGGGAGGAAATCAAGAGTGAACAATAGTCAACGTATGCTCCAGGCTTTGGATGAACAGGATTTAAGCAAAGCGGATCAGTATTTTCACAAAGCCCTCGAAACAGATTCAAGTGAAGTTCTTTACGAACTAGCAAGCTATCTTGAGGTAATTGGCTTTTATCCTCAAGCAAAAGAAATTTACCAAAATATCGTTACAGAATTTCCAGAAGTGAATCTGAACTTAGCCAGCATTGTTAGCGAGGATGGCAATGTTGAGGAAGCCTTTGCTTACCTTGAGGAAATCACACCTGAAAGTGACTGGTATGTATCGGCCTTGGCCTTGAAGGCTGACCTCTATCAGTTGGAAGGATTGACAGATGTAGCGCGTGAAAAGTTACTGGAAGCCTTAAACTACTCAGACGATCCCTTATTAGTTTTTGGTTTGGCTGAGTTGGATAGCGAGTTAGGGAATTATCAGGAAGCTATTCAGGGTTATGCTCAATTAGACAATCGCTCTATCTATGAGCAAACGGGCGTCTCAACTTATCAGCGAATTGGCTATGCTTATGCCCAGTTAGGCAAGTTTGAAGCTGCAACTGAATTCTTAGAAAAAGCCTTAGAACTAGAATACGATGACCAAACTGCCTTTGAACTGGCTAGTCTTTACTTTGACCAAGAAGAGTATCAAAAATCTGTTCTTTACTTTAAGCAGATTGATACCATTTCACCAGATTTTGAAGGATATGAGTATGGTTATAGTCAAGCCTTGCACAAGGAACATCAGATAGAAGAAGCACTTCGTATCGCTAAACAAGGTTTGGAGAAAAATCCATTTGAAACTCGGCTCTTGCTAGCAGCCTCACAGTTTTCATATGAATTGCATGATGCTAGTGCTGCAGAGCAGTTTCTCCTTACTGCCAAAGAAGATGCAGAAGACCTTGAGGAGATTTTCCTTCGTCTCGCAACCATTTATATGGAACAAGAACGGTATGAGGATATCATCGCTCTTCAAAGTCAAGAACCAGAAAATCTCTTGACCAAGTGGATGATTGCCCGTTCATATCAGGAAATCGAGGATTTAGATAAGGCCTATGAGCTCTATCAAGAACTGTCATCTGACCTCAAGGACAATCCAGAGTTTCTGGAGCAATATACTTATCTCTTGCGTGAATTGGGATATTTTGAAGAAGCCAAAGTACAAGCCAAAGCTTATTTAAAAATCGTTCCAGATGATGTTCAGATGCAAGAACTCTTAGAAACACTTTAAAAGTTATCTCTCTAAAAAAGCGTATCCGTCAATTTGGCAGATACGTTTTTTTGAAAGAAATAGAATTTTTTTACAAAAACCCTTGCTAAATTGTTTATTTATGCTATAATAGGAACAATAATTTTTAGGAGGTGCAGTATGTCTTATTTGTTTGAGATATTACCGAGTTTATTGAGCGGTGCAAGCATGACTTTACAGGTTTTTGTACTGGTCTTGATTTTTTCTATTCCCTTGGGCGTTTTGATTGCCTTTGCCTTGCAAGTCCATTGGAAACTCCTCCATTATCTGATCAACATTTATATCTGGATCATGCGGGGAACACCCTTGCTCTTGCAATTGATCTTTATCTATTATGTGCTCCCAAATATTGGGATTCGTTTGGATCGCCTTCCTGCGGCTATTATTGCCTTTGTTTTGAATTATGCGGCTTACTTTGCTGAAATCTTCCGTGGGGGGATTGATACCATTCCTAAGGGGCAATATGAGGCTGCTAAGGTCTTGAAGTTTAGCCCTTTTGCCACAGTGCGCTATATCATCTTACCACAGGTGACCAAGATTGTTCTTCCTAGTGTATTTAATGAAGTCATGAGTTTGGTCAAGGATACTTCTCTGGTCTATGCTCTAGGGATTTCAGATTTGATTTTGGCTAGTCGTACAGCAGCCAATCGTGATGCTAGTCTGGTTCCTATGTTCTTGGCAGGAGCAATTTACTTGATTTTGATTGGTATTGTGACTATCCTTGCCAAAAAAGTTGAGAAGAAGTACAGTTACTATAGATAGGAGGTTGCCATGTTAGAATTACGAAACATCAACAAGGCCTTTGGTGGCAAACAAATCTTAACTAATTTCAGCCTATCAATTCCTGAAAAGCAAATCCTGGCAATCGTAGGTCCATCAGGAGGTGGCAAGACCACCTTGTTACGTATGCTAGCTGGATTGGAAACAATCGATTCAGGGGAAATTTACTATAACGGCGAATCGCTAGCTTTAGACGAACTAGAAAAGCGCAACCTACTAGGATTTGTCTTCCAAGATTTTCAACTTTTCCCTCATTTATCAGTTCTGGACAATTTGACCCTATCGCCTGTGAAAACTATGGGAATGAAGCAGGAAGAGGCTGAGAAGAAGGCGCGTGGACTCTTGGAACAGTTAGGACTAGCAGGGCATGCAGATGCTTATCCCTTCTCACTATCAGGTGGGCAAAAGCAGCGGGTGGCTTTGGCGCGTGCTATGATGATTGACCCAGAAATCATTGGTTACGATGAACCAACTTCTGCCTTGGATCCAGAATTACGCTTGGAAGTGGAAAAACTGATTTTGCAAAATAGGGAACTTGGGATGACGCAAATTGTGGTTACCCACGATTTACAATTCGCTGAAAATATTGCAGATGTATTATTAAAAGTAGAGCCTAAATAGGAGGAAAAATAATGAAAAAATTGATGCTTGTATTAGTCAGTCTAATGACTGCTTTGTTCTTAGCAGCTTGTGGGAAAAATTCTAGTGAAACTAGTGGAGATAATTGGTCTAAGTACGAGTCTAACAAGTCTATTACTATTGGGTTTGATAGTACTTTTGTTCCAATGGGATTTGCTCAGAAAGATGGTTCCTATGCGGGATTTGATATTGATTTAGCTACAGCTGTTTTTGAAAAATACGGTATTACGGTAAATTGGCAACCGATTGATTGGGATTTGAAAGAAGCTGAATTGACAAAAGGAACGATTGATCTGATTTGGAATGGCTATTCCGCTACAGACGAACGTCGTGAAAAGGTAGCATTCAGTAACTCATATATGAAGAATGAGCAGGTATTGGTTACTAAGAAATCGTCAGGTATCACGACTGCAAAAGATATGACTGGAAAGATTTTGGGAGCTCAAGCTGGTTCATCTGGTTATGCGGACTTTGAAGGAAAGCCAGCGATTTTGAAGGATATTGTCGCTAATAATGAAGCGAATCAATACCAAACCTTTAATGAAGCATTGATTGATTTGAAAAACGATCGAATTGATGGCCTATTGATTGATCGTGTCTATGCAAACTATTATTTAGAAGCAGAAGGCGTTTTAAACGATTATAATGTCTTTACAGTTGGACTAGAAACAGAAGCTTTTGCAGTTGGAGCACGTAAGGAAGATACAACTCTGGTTAATAAGATAAATGAAGGATTTTCTAGTCTTTACAAGGATGGTAAGTTCCAAGAAATCAGTCAAAAATGGTTTGGAGAAGATGTGGCAACCAAAGAAGTACAAGAAGGAAAGTGAAATAAAATAGTGGATGAGACTGCGTTTTGATTAGCAAAACGTAGTCTTTTTATCAATTGGGAAAGCGCATGATAGCCATTTAATATAGCGGATTGAATCTGGAATAGTATACTGTGACTTCTAAAACATTGCTAGAAATTGATTTGACTTTTCCAATCAATTTGTTCAGATTTTATTTCATTTCACTTTATTCTGGAAAGATTTTCTAAATTTTTTCCTCAAATTGAGTCTCTTTTCTTATCAAAAAATCCTCTGGCAAAACCAGAGGATAAGGGTTTATTTCATTGTTGGGAAAAGCAATACGTCACGGATAGTAGTTGTATCTGTGAGGAGCATGCAGAGGCGGTCAATACCGATTCCCAAACCACCTGTTGGTGGCATACCGTATTCAAGAGCCTCAATGTAGTCGTAGTCGATACCTGTTGCTTCGTCGTCACCAAGTTCTTTAGCTTTTGCTTGGGCTTCAAAACGGCTAAGTTGGTCGATTGGGTCGTTCAACTCGGTAAAGGCATTACCGTATTCTTTAGTCATGATGAAGAGTTCGAAACGGTCTGTAAAGCGTTCGTCTTCAGGATTTTTCTTAGCGAGTGGAGACACAGCTACTGGATGTCCATAGACAAAGGTTGGTTGAATCAAGGTTTCTTCAACGAACTCTTCAAAGAAGGCGTTGATAATGTGACCGACTTCAGTGTAGTGTTTCTCAACTGGAACTTTCTTCTCAGCAGCGATAGCTTTGGCTTCCTCGAAGGTCATGTCTTGCCAGAAATCTACGCCAGTAATTTCCTTGATAGCATCCACCATGTGAACACGTTTAAATGGTTCATTTATCTTGATTTCAGTACCTTGATAGTTAACTGGACCAGCACCTTTAACTGATTTTGCAGCGTGTTGGATAATACCTTCCGTCAAGTCCATGATATCTTGGAAGTCAGCATAAGCTTGATAAACTTCGATAGAAGTGAACTCAGGGTTATGAGTGGCGTCCATTCCTTCATTACGGAAGATACGGCCAATTTCATAGACACGTTCCATACCACCAACAATAAGACGTTTTAAGTGGAGCTCAGTCGCGATACGAAGCACCATGTCAATGTTTTGGGCATTGTGGTGAGTGATAAATGGACGAGCAGCAGCACCACCAGCTTCGTTGTGAAGAACAGGTGTTTCCACTTCAAGGAAACCCTTTTGATCAAGATAACGACGGATTTCAGAGATGATTTTTGAACGAGTGACAAAACGTTCAAAGCTTTCACGGTTAGAAATCAAGTCAAGGTAACGTTTACGGTAAATTGTTTCAACGTCAGTCAAACCGTGGAATTTCTCTGGAAGTGGGCGAAGTGCTTTAGACAAGTGTGTGATGTGAGTTGCCTTGATAGAAAGTTCTCCCATATCTGTACGCATGACTTCACCTTCGACACCAAGGAAGTCACCGAGGTCAGCCTTTTTGAAGATTTCGTAGTTTTCTTCACCGACTTCGTCTTTACGAACGTAGATCTGGATTTGACCTTCTCGGTCTTGAAGATGGGCAAAGCCAACTTTTCCTTTTCCACGTTTAGTTACTAAGCGTCCAGCGATAGTAGCAGTTTCGTTTAATTCGTGTAGTTGTTCTTTATCAAGTTCTGCAAATTTATCTTTTAGTTCTTGTGAGTTAGCAGTACGTTCAAAACGTTTTCCGAAGGGATCGATTCCCTGCTCACGGAGCGCAGCCATTTTTTCACGGCGAACGATCTGCTGGTCATTTAGTTCTTCCATATGTTCTGTAGACATGGGTTCCTCCTAATTTTACTCAAAATTTGATACGATGAGTCTTTTTTGCGATACTCCCATTTTATCATAAATAGTCAAGAAATTCACGGATATTCTTTGAAAACTAAAAAGAACTTGACCATTGGGATCAAGTTCCATTATTTTTCTTGATAGGAAGTGTCATTCCATCTTTCCAGAGTGAAGGTTTCAAAATCCTCGGTCTCCAAAATTGTAAGACTGGCATTGGCCAAGCCTCCATCTTTGCGAAGATGAGCCTCTTTATAGCCTAGAAGAGTACGTAGGCTAGCAGTGAGATTTGCACCATGACCGACGATTAGAATGTTTTCAGCCGGACTTTCTTTCAGAGATTTGATAAATTGAATAGTACGCTGAGTCGTAGAGTAGAGGGATTCAGCTTCAAACATCTTCGTATCAAACTGAGCCAGATTAGAGCGAAAGGCCTTGATTTGTCGTGGATAGATGGCATTGAGCGTTGCGATTTTTAATCCCTCTAGTTTTCCAAGTTGCCATTCGCGCAGGCCTGGAATACTTTCTAAAGGACAGGGTGTTTGGAGTTGGCTTTGGATAATCTCAGCAGATTTGACTGCTCGAGGTAAATCACTTGAATAAATCTTATCAAAAGGTATTTCTTTGAGATACTGGCCAAGTTGCTTTAGGATATCAATAGACTCTGGAAGAAGGGGAGAGTCACCACTAGCACCTTGAAAACGTCCTTCAAGATTCCAGAGGGTGCGACCATGACGAACAAAATAGAGTTTCATTACTTACTTTCCTCCAAGATATCAGCAAAATCCGCTTTTACAAAGCTGGCTAAGTCCTGAGGGCGTATGATAATACTATGCCCGACTTCCCCAGCAGAGACGATCATTTGGTCCAAATCCAAAGCAGTCTGATCAATAAAAATAGGATAATTGTGTTTCTGACGAATACCGACAGGGTTGTTAGCTCCATGAACATAGCCTGTCGTTTTTTCCAAATCTTTTTGAGGAATCATGCTCACCTTTTTATTGCCAGAAACCTTTGCTAGTTTTTTCTCGGCGAGGTGTTCCGTTATGGGAACAATTCCGATGATTGGTCCCGTCTTGTCACCCAGCAGAGCCAAGGTTTTAAAAATCTCTTTTCGGTCGTATTCAGGAGGAAGTTCACCCTCAAGCGCGTTGATTTGAATACCAGTATGGTCAATCCCTGCCTTGGTCAAGATCTGCTCGACCAAGGTTTTTTTAATCTTAACTTTCTTTGCCATTATTTATACTTATCCTCCAACTGGCTCATCCAGATACCAAGCCAAATGCCAAGCGCAAAGAAGAAGGCAATGAGAACATAGCTCACAATAGAAAGTCCAGTGTATTGGATACTTTCAGCATTTCCGGCATTTGGGATCAAAATTAAAAGGGTGCTTGAAAGCACAATCCCAATGATAAAGTGATAAACACGGGAGTGGTAGTTGTTCAAGGCGTGATCCATTAATTTTGAAAAGATAATGAGGGTTGCTCCTGCACCAATCCCGATAGGAAGGAAGGTACCAAACAAATCAAAGGTCTTAAAACCAGTGAGCATTGGAGCGTACAGTCCCAAAATCAAAAGTAGATTTGACGGACTTAAACCAGGCACCAAGACACCAAGAGCTAAAAGAACACCTGCCAAGATGAAGTTTGCAAAACTAGCACTGAGTGAACCTACGACAAAATTGAGAGCGTAGAGGCCGACTCCTGAAAGGATAAAGGTAGTCCAGAACCAGACTAGGTCAATCTTATCACGATCAGATTCTCGAGTTGATTCTTTAAGGAGACTAGGAACTGTACCAATGATAGCTCCTGCAAAACTCCATAAAACATAGACTTGGTAATTTTCTAGCAAATATTCAATCGGATAAGAAAACAAACCAATTCCGAGCAACATCCCGATAGCTACTGGGATAAAGTAAAGGACATTTGATTTGAAATCCTTAAAAGGATGAGCCAGAAAAGAAATCATTCGCTCGTAGATACCTAATATTGCTGCCAGAACTCCTCCAGAAATTCCAGGCAAGATAAATCCTAAGGCGATGACGATTCCTTTAATAACTCGTGCAATCCATGAAAACATAATAAAATCCTCAATTTCATAAAATTCTTCTCTATGCTATCAATTATAACACAGACGAGGAGAAAATGAAAAAACAAGTGAAAAAGTTTGTTATTTTCACTTGTCTTATGGTCTTAAAAATAGCTTTCTGAAGGTTTCTTCCTTCTCCTTAGCAGTAGAAATCAAATTGATGTCCAAATGATGTTCAAATCCTGCAATTCTTCCTTTAGATGTGTACTGGTGGAGATCGTAGTCCAGATCAGTATTTGGCCTAGTTTCAAAATAACCAGAGTCAGTTCCATAAGAAGGGATCCAAATAGCAGTGAACTTGTCTGTATTGATACTGTGCTCTTGCATAAAGTAAACCCCAATGTAGATGCCGATATTTTTAGCTCCTAAAGATTCCAGTTTGGCACGAAAAGCTTCAACACCTTCATTCATATTGGACATTGTTTGTTCTTCAACGTCTAACCAGTAGTAGCTAGGATTGTAGGGAGAAGCAGCATTGTAGAAGACTTCAGCAGCCTTTTCCATATCTTCTTTACTTTTTCCAGCTACGTAAGCATACACACCCACAGGGACATTACGTTTTTGAAATTCTGCAATGTGATTTTTATAGGCTTTATCGACCCCATTGATAAAGGCTGCATCATTTGTTTCAGTGTGCTGTGCCCCATTGTGCACGCGAACGATAACACCAGAAATGTTTTGAGATAAGGTGTCGTAGTTGATTTCCTCAGGTCTTTGCCAACCAGAGACGTCGATAATGGGTTTGTCAAGATTATGCAAGGCTTGTGTTTCAACTTGAAGGGCATTTGGTTTTGTTTTGATAGGATGATCCTCAAAACTTGGTCTATTGAGGAGTAAAATCGCTATGAAAATTCCAAATAAACTAAAAATAATAGCCGGATGAATTTGTTTTCTCATATTTATTTAGTTTATCGTAAAAATTTAAAAAAATCAAAGGAAACAGTTTAGAAATGTAGACAAGTAGGGGAGATTTTCAGGAAAGCACCTGTTTGTTTGTTCTTTAAAAGTAAAATTATGGTATAATATAAGGGAATTTTTACAGAAAAGAGAATAGTATGTCAAATTATGCCATTATTTTAGCAGCGGGTAAGGGTACTCGCATGAAATCAGATCTTCCAAAGGTACTTCATAAAGTAGCAGGAATTTCGATGTTGGAACATGTTTTTCGTAGTGTTGGTGCTATTCAACCTGAAAAAACAGTTACTGTAGTTGGTCACAAGGCTGAGTTAGTTGAGCAAGTCTTGGCTGGACAGACAGACTTTGTCACCCAATCAGAACAACTAGGAACTGGGCATGCTGTCATGATGGCAGAGCCCATTCTCCAAAATCGTTCTGGACATACCTTAGTCATCGCTGGAGATACTCCTCTGATTACAGGTGAAAGCTTGAAAAATCTCTTGGATTTCCACATCAATCACAAAAATGTGGCGACGATTTTAACAGCTGAAGCAGCAGAGCCTTTTGGGTATGGTCGTATCGTCCGTAACGATAATGCTGAAGTTCTTCGCATTGTGGAGCAAAAGGATGCGACTGATTTTGAAAAACAAATCAAGGAAATTAATACTGGTACTTATGTTTTCGATAATGAACGTCTTTTTGAAGCCCTTAAAAATATCAACACTAACAATGCCCAAGGTGAGTATTATATTACTGACGTGATTGGTATTTTCCGTAATGCGGGTGAGAAGGTTGGCGCCTATACTCTCAAGGATTTTGATGAAAGTCTTGGAGTAAACGACCGTGTAGCTCTTGCGACTGCGGAAGCAGTGATGCGTCGCCGTATCAATCACGCTCACATGGTCAATGGTGTTAGTTTTGTCAATCCAGAAGCAACATACATCGACATTGATGTTGAGATTGCTCCGGAAGTCCAAATCGAAGCTAACGTTACCTTGAAAGGTCAAACGAAGATTGGGGCGGAAACTGTTTTAACAAATGGAACTTATATCGTGGATAGCACAATTGGGACTGGAGCCGTGATTACGAACTCCATGATTGAGGAAAGTAGTGTTGCGGACAGTGTGACAGTCGGTCCCTATGCTCACATTCGTCCAGGTTCAAGCCTAGCTTCCCAAGTACACATTGGAAACTTTGTTGAAGTTAAAGGATCTTCAATCGGTGAAAATACCAAGGCAGGTCATTTGACTTATATCGGAAACTGTGAAGTGGGTAGCCATGTTAACTTTGGTGCAGGTACTATTACAGTCAACTACGACGGGAAAAACAAATACAAGACCGTTATTGGCAACAATGTCTTTGTTGGCTCAAACTCAACCATCATCGCCCCTGTAGAACTTGGGGATAATTCTCTTGTTGGAGCTGGTTCAACCATTACCAAGAATGTTCCTGCAGATGCCATTGCTATCGGCCGTGGACGACAAGTTAACAAAGACGAGTACGCAACACGCTTACCTCATCATCCGAAGAATCAGTAGGAGTTTGTCATGGAATTTGAAGAAAAAACGATTAGTCGAAAGGAAATTTATCAAGGTCCTATTTTTAAACTAGTGCAAGATCTGGTGGAACTACCAGAAGGAAAGGGTACTGCCCAACGTGACTTAATTTTTCACAATGGGGCTGTTTGTGTACTAGCTGTGACAGCTGAGGACAAAATTGTCCTCGTTAAGCAATACCGAAAGGCTATTGAGGCGGTCTCTTATGAGATTCCTGCAGGTAAACTGGAAATTGGTGAAAATGCAGATCCAATGGCAGCGGCCCTTCGTGAATTGGAAGAAGAAGTTGCCTATACTGGTAAGTTAGAACTGTTGTATGATTTCTATTCTGCGATTGGTTTTTGCAACGAAAAATTAAAACTCTACCTTGCTAGTGATTTGGTCAAGGTGCAAAATCCTCGCCCACAAGATGATGATGAAACCTTGGAAGTCCTAGAAGTAAGTCTAGAGGAAGCCAAAAACCTGATTCAGTCAGGTCATATCTGTGATGCCAAGACCATTATGGCGATTCAGTACTGGGAACTACAAAAGAAATAGAGGAGCAACCCATGGGAAAACCTTTATTAACAGATGAAATAATTGAACGTGCCAACCGAGGTGAGAAAATATCGGGTCCTTCTATACAAGATGATGAGGAAACAAAGATCCTACCAGCATCTTCGCAACATTTTGGTTATTCACGTTCCAGAGACCACGGCTTTAGTCGAGATACCTTAACAATCGAAGTAGAGCAAACGATTCACAAGAGTCGCCGAATTGAGAACACCAAGAGAAATGGTTTTAATTCAAAACTCAATCGTATCTTGTTTGCAGTCATCCTACTCTTGATTTTGTTAATTTTAGCGATGAAACTCTTGTAATTGGAAAGGACATCAAATGAAAATTGGAATCATTGCAGCAATGCCAGAAGAGCTCGTACACTTGACTCAAAATTTAGATAGAGCACAAGAAGTCCAAGTTCTCGGAAATACCTACTATACTGGCACTGTTGGTAATACTCAAGTTGTCCTAGTTCAGAGTGGGATTGGGAAGGTCATGTCGGCTATGAGTGTAGCTGTTCTAGCTGACCATTTCCAAGTAGAAGCCATCATCAATACAGGTTCTGCAGGTGCACTTGCAGAAGGGATTGCTGTCGGTGATGTAGTAATCGCGGATAAACTGGCCTACCATGATGTGGATGTGACTGCATTTGGCTATGCTTATGGTCAGATGGCTGGTCAACCTCTTTACTTTGAATCAGATCAGAAGTTTATCACTAGAATTAAAGAAAACTTATCTCAGTTAGAACAGACTTGGCACCTAGGCTTGATTGCTACAGGGGACAGTTTTATAGCTGGAGATGATAAGATTGCTAGTATCAAATCTCACTTCCCTGAAGTTTTAGCAGTGGAGATGGAAGGGGCTGCTATTGCTCAGGCGGCGCAGGCTCTTGACCTACCTTTCCTCGTCATTCGTGCTATGAGTGACAATGCCAATCACGAAGCCTCGATCTCTTTTGATGAGTTTATCATTGAAGCTGGACGTCGTTCTGCTCAAGTCTTACTAGCCTTTTTAAAGGCCTTGGATTAAGCGGAAATTTGACAGTTTATCTAGCTTATGATAAGATTTAAATAAAGAAAAGCTAGAAAACGTTTCAGAGGATATTATGAGTATTGAAATGACCGTCAGTGAGATTGCAGAGGTCTTAGGACTATCTCGTCAAGCAATCAACAATCGTGTCAAAGAACTTCCAGAAGAGGACACAAAAAAAAATGACAAAGGTGTAACTGTAGTTACTCGAAGTGGTTTAATCAAGCTAGAAGAAATCTATAAAAAAACAATTTTTGAAGATGAACCAGTCAGTGAAGATGTCAAACAACGCGAACTGATGGAAATCTTGGTTGATGAGAAAAATGCTGAAATTCTTCGATTGTATGAGCAACTCAAGGCCAAAGACCAGCAGTTAGCAGAAAAAGATGAGCAGATGCGCATCAAAGATCGCCAGATTGCTGAAAAGGACAAACAGTTGGACCAACAGCAACAGTTAACTCTTCAAGCTATGAAGGATCAAGAAAGCTTGAAACTCGAGTTGGACCAAGCAAAAGAAGAAGTCCAAGCAACCAAAAAAGGCTTTTTTGCTCGCCTTTTTGGAGGAAAATAAAGAAGCTGTTTGGGTTATTCACTAACCTGATGGCTTCTTTTATTATTTATAGTTTAATTTGAATAGTAATTGAGGTAAAACATGGAAAAATTAAGAGACTATATCGCCTTTGATTTGGAATTCAATCAACATGAAGGGGTTACCCATTTAATTCAAGTATCAGCAATTCGCTTTCAAGATGGACAAGAAAGCGCTGCTTTTGATTCTTATGTTCATACCAAAGTACCTTTAAAGAGTTTTATCAATGGTTTGACTGGAATCACAGCTGAAACTTTGAAAGATGCGCCAAAAGTAGAAAAAGTTTTAAAAGACTTTCAGGCATTTGTTGGCAACTTACCTATCGTAGGTTACAATGCAGCTAAGAGTGATTTGCCTATTCTCTTGGAGCATGGTATTGATTATCGTGACCAGTATAAGGTTGATGTATATGATGAGGCTTTTGAACGCCGTAGTTCTGACCTACACGGAATAGCAAATCTTAAATTACAAACTGTTGCGAATTTTTTAGGCTTTCACGGGAAGTCACATAATAGTTTAGAGGATGCCCGCATGACGGCGCGTGTTTACGAAGCTTTTTTGGAATCGGATGAAGGAAAGCTATTATTAGAAGACCAGAGTAGTTTTTCTATGAATCCCTTTAATAGCTTAGACTTATCTCAATTTTTAGACTAGGAGTGCCTAATGAAACCTGAAAAACCTAAAAAACTAGGTTTTAGGAAAATTTACCTCAACCTAGATAAAGTTCTCTTCCTCTTTTTCTTAATTTTCATGATGGTGGAGTATTTGTGGTTACCTCTCAATTCGTTTCTTGCTGGTCTTTTACTCAGCCAGACGGGCTATTTGTTTATTTCTTACAATAATATTTTTGCCATTATCACGAGTTCGCCATTAATCAGTCTGGCCTTTCTCGTCTTGATTGTAATCAATCTTTTGGTGGCCTATTTCCAGATTTGCCTCCTCTTTATTGGGGCGCGTCACCTTCTCTACCACGAAAAGAGAACCTTGATTGAGTACAGTCGCAAAGTTTTCCAGCAAAGTTTTCTGTTCATGAAACGCTTGAGCTTCTGTAAGATGGCCTTTGTATTCTTCTACGTAGCCATGCTCTTTCCTTTCATCAGGAAAATTTTAAAAATTTATTACTTAAATAAAATCGTTATTCCAGACTTTATTGTGACTTATCTGGAAGACAAGTACTGGCTAGTGGGCTTGATGATTTTTGCCTCTGCTTGGATTTTGCTCTATGTGTCTGTCCGACTCATGTTTGCCCTTCCGAAGATTCTCTTTGAAAAGAGGACTGTGAGAGAAGGAGTAAAATATAGCCTACAAAAGACAAAAAAACAAGTTCTCTTTTATGCTTGGAACTTGCTACTCATTATTATTAAAACCTATCTTTTTTTCTTCCTCCTCTTGACTCCCTTGCTAATAGGACAGATTGTAATTGACAATTTAACACAGAAAGAATCACTGATTCTTGGAGTTATTAACTTTGTCTTGATAAAAAACATCCACTATATGGCCTTGACCTATTTCCTTGTTAAGTTTGTCTCCTTTTTGACAGGTGAGGAACTGGAGATTATGCCAAGAAGAAAAAAAGACCATTTGATGAGATGGGGAGTTATGGGTTGCGCTAGTATCTTTTTTGCGCTGGAAGGTTATATCTATCTGGAAGCTCCTGTGACAAATACCCCTTTAGTCATTTCACATAGGGGTGTTTCAAATAAAAATGGTGTACAAAACACTGTGCAGTCTTTGGAAAAAACAGCTCAACTAAAACCAGATTTGATTGAAATGGATGTACAGGAGACCAAAGATGGTCAGTTTGTGATGATGCATGACGCCAATCTTAAGAACTTAGCAGGTATCAATGCCAGACCTCAAGACTTGACTTTGGAGGAGTTGACAGGGTTAGATATTTCTGAAAATGGCTATCGAACCAAAATATCTAGTTTTGATGACTATCTCAATCGCGCGAATGAACTTCATCAAAGATTGTTGATTGAAATCAAAACCAGTAAAAAAGACAGTCCACAAATGATGGAACGTTTTCTAGAGAAGTATGGACCGATTATCAAGCAGTATGGTCATCAGATGCAATCACTAGACTATCATGTGATTGACCAAGTTCTGAAATATGATTCGACTATTCCAGTTTATTTCATCCTACCATATAACAGTATTTTCCCAAAAACCAAGGCAACGGGCTATACTATGGAGTATTCAACATTGGATGAATATTTTGTTACTAAACTTTGGTATACAGAACAAAAGCTTTACGTATGGACCATCAATAGCTCTGACGCACTTGATAAATCGTTGCAGTTGTCAGTGGATGGGATGATTACAGATGACATGGAGATGCTACAGGAGACTTTAGCAGCAGCTCAGGAAGATCCAGAATACACCGATCTCCTTTTGAAAAAAGCTACGGAGTTTTTTAATTTCTAACATAGAAAAAAGGAGAAGTGAACCTTCCTCCTTTTTCTGTAGGTGATTAGAATGGTAATTTTCCAGCGAAAGCACCTAATTTTTTCTTAGTCGTTTCGTCGATTTGTTCTAGAGCAGCGTTGATGGCTTGAACGGTCATATCAGACAAGGTTTCTAGGTCTTCTGGATCTACAACTGCTGGGTTAAAGTCAATACTGACCACCTTTTTGTCTCCAGTTAAAGTTGCTTGGACAAGGTCTTGAGCAGATTTTCCAACAAATTGCATAGCAGCGAGTTCTGCTTGACTTTGTTCCATTTGTTTTTGAAGTTTTTGTGCTTGGCGCATCATGTTTTGCATGTTCATCATGGTGGTTTACAGTTTCCTTTTCTATTATTCTCCTAACCATTTTATCAATTTTAGGGATAAAAGTCTATTATTAGTTTAAAGCCAAATTTCAAGTTCAAGTTAGTCAGCAAGCAGTCTTCTCTGGGAGACTTGTAGTCCAAGCATTTTTTAAGATAGTTGTTGATCCAATTTTCAATGAAGGCGACTTCTTTGGGAGTCGTTTTCTTGGTTCCTTTAGGTAGCCATTTACGAATGAGCCTGTTGTGATTCTCATTAGTTCCCCTTTCCCAAGAGGCATAAGGGTGTGCGTAGTAAATTTTTTCCTTAGAAAACACATCAGACAAGCGGTTGAATTCGGCTCCATTATCTGCCCGTGATGGAAAGAATGTGATGTTGTCTTAAGATGAGTTTTAGAGCCTGATTGACGGGCTCAGCGCTTTTATTGGGAATCAATCGGATGATTTGATGTCTGCTCCTTCGATCCGTCAAGACCAGCAGACAGTGGTTTTTCGCTCTTGTAAGTAGAACCGTATCAATCTCATAATGCCCATTCTCCAATCGAAGATTGATAACATTGGGACGCTGTTCAATGGATTGACCAGCAGGTTTAAAGTTGAGGCTAGCTTGTTTCTTGACAGTTTTTCCTTTTTTAGGATAAAGTAGATTCTGTTTGGTCAATCCTAATTTTCCATGATGAATCCAGTAGTAGATGGTAGAAATTCCCACTGTAACGCCCTTAGACTTGACCATCATTTCAGGAGACAACTTTTGGTTATAATAGTGGAGGATCTTTACCGAAAAAGGCCTACTATCCAGTAGTCAATCCTACTGTACTGATACTTTTTCAGCTTATCTATGGTATAATAGAAGGTAGATTTATCAATTGGAGTATGAAGGATTTTATGATTAAACTTGTAGCAACCGATATGGATGGAACCTTTCTAGATGGAGAGGGTCGATTTGATATGGAACGCCTCAAAAACTTGCTTGTTTCCTACAAGGGAAAGGGGATTTATTTTGCAGTGGCTTCAGGTCGTGGTATTCTGTCCCTGAAAAAGTTGTTTGCGGATGTGCGTGATGAAGTGATTTTTATAGCTGAAAATGGGAGCTATGTTGAGTTTCATGGGGAGGATATGTATGAGGCTACCATGTCTCGAGACTTTTACTTGAGCACTTTTGAAGCTTTGAAGAAATCGCCCTATTTTGATGAAAACAAAATGCTCCTGACTGGGAAAAAAGCTTGTTATGTATTGGACACTGTGGATGAGACCTATCTGATGTTTAGCCGTCACTACAATGAAAATATTCAAAAAGTAGCGAGTTTGGAAGATATCACGGATGAGATTTTTAAATTCACTACTAACTTTACTGAAGAAACGATAGAAGCTGGTGAGGCCTGGGTTAACGAAAATGTTTCTGGTGTGAAAGCCATGACAACAGGTTTTGAATCCATCGATATTGTCTTGGACTACGTTGATAAGGGTGTGGCTATTGTTGAGTTGGCAAAAAAACTTGGTCTGACCATGGATCAGGTTATGGCGTTTGGCGATAATCTCAATGATCTTCACATGATGCAGGTTGTCGGTCACCCAATCGCTCCAGAAAATGCGCGACCAGAGATTTTAGAATTAGCAGAGACAGTGATTGGTCACCATAAGGACCAGTCAGTTATGGCTTATATGGAGGGCTTGTAATGGCAGATATTAAATTGATTGCATTGGACTTGGATGGTACCTTGCTGACAACGGATAAAAAGCTGACAGATCGTACCAAGGCGGTCCTCAAAGCTGCGCGTGATCGTGGCATCAAGGTCGTACTGACAACGGGGCGTCCTCTTAAGGCCATGGATTTCTTTCTCCATGAGCTAGGGACTGACGGTCAGGAGGACGAGTACACCATCACCTTTAATGGTGGTCTAGTGCAGAAAAACACGGGGGAGATTCTTGATAAGACAGTCTTTTCAATCGACGATGTGGCGCGATTATACGAGGAAACTGAAAAACTCGGACTTCCGTTAGATGCTATTTCAGAAGGAACAGTCTATCAAATCCAGTCGGATCAAGAAAGTCTCTATGCTAAGTTCAACCCAGCCCTGACTTTCGTGCCTATCGCTTTTGAAGATCTATCTAGTCAGATGACGTATAATAAATGTGTAACTGCCTTTGCCAAAGAACCTTTGGATGCAGCTATTCAACAGATTTCTCCTGAATTGTTTGACCAATACGAAATCTTCAAATCGCGTGAACTCTTATTGGAATGGTCGCCGAAAAACGTCCACAAGGCAACAGGTTTAGCGAAATTAGTTAAACACTTGGGAATTGACCAAAGTCAAGTGATGGCTTGTGGGGACGAGGCCAATGACCTTTCCATGATTGAGTGGGCAGGTCTGGGAGTTGCCATGCAAAACGCAGTTCCAGCGGTTAAGGAAGTTGCCAATGTGATTACCCCAATGACCAACGACGAGGAAGCCGTTGCCTGGGCTATCGAAGAATACGTGCTAAAGGAGAACTAGAATATGGGATTATTTGACCGTCTATTCGGGAAAAAAGAAGAGCCGAAAATCGAAGATATAGTAAAAGAAGCACTGGAAAATCTTGATTTGTCAGAAGAGGTTGAAGAAAACCAAACGGCTGTCAAGGAAACAAGCCAAGAAGAGACAGAAACGGACAAAGTGGAAGAAACTCCTGCTCAAGGAGAAATTTCACAGGTCTCGACAGAAGAAGTCATTGAACCAGAAGCAGTCGAGAAAACTGCTCAGGAAGAGCTTGAGCTAGAATCTGATGAATTGGAACAACTCCAAGAGCCGGAAGAAATTCTAGAAGAAGAGAGCCAAGAAACTGTAGAAACTGAAGAAGAGCTCGCTTCTGAAGTAGTAGAAGAAGAATATCCTCAAGTTGAAGAGACCGTTCAGGAAAAATATGACCGCAGTCTCAAGAAAACCCGTACAGGATTCGGAGCTCGTTTGAATGCCTTCTTTGCCAACTTTCGTTCTGTCGATGAAGAATTCTTCGAGGAATTGGAAGAACTGCTCATCATGAGCGACGTCGGTGTGCAAGTCGCTTCAAACTTAACAGAAGAACTACGCTATGAAGCCAAATTAGAAAACGCTAAGAAGCCAGACGCACTCCGCCGTGTCATTATCGAGAAATTGGTTGAACTCTATGAGAAGGATGGCAACTACGATGAACAAATCCATTTCCAAGATGGTTTGACAGTCATGCTCTTTGTTGGTGTTAACGGTGTTGGGAAAACAACTTCTATCGGGAAATTGGCTCATCGCTACAAACAAGCTGGCAAGAAAGTCATGTTGGTTGCGGCAGATACCTTCCGTGCTGGAGCTGTTGCCCAGCTAGCAGAATGGGGCCGTCGTGTTGATGTTCCTGTTGTGACGGGACCTGAAAAGGCTGATCCAGCTAGTGTGGTCTTTGATGGGATGGAACGTGCTGTAGCAGAAGGAATTGATATTCTCATGATTGATACAGCAGGGCGTCTGCAAAATAAGGACAACCTTATGGCCGAGTTGGAAAAGATTGGTCGTATTATCAAGCGTGTCGTTCCAGAGGCACCCCATGAAACATTCCTGGCACTCGATGCTTCGACTGGACAGAACGCCTTGGTACAAGCTAAGGAATTTTCTAAGATAACACCATTGACAGGAATTGTTTTGACAAAAATTGACGGAACTGCCCGAGGTGGTGTTGTACTAGCCATCCGCGAAGAACTTAATATCCCTGTAAAATTGATTGGTTTCGGTGAAAAAATCGATGATATCGGGGAATTTAACTCAGAAAACTTTATGAAAGGTCTCTTAGAAGGCTTGATTTAATATAAAATAAATATCCTGCAAGTCAATCTTGCAGGATATTTTTGCTATTCTAAACGGCCATCTTCACGATAGGCGATATCTGGTTGCCAGGTCCATTTGGCTCCATACTTCTCAAGTAAGTCAAAGCTAGCTTGTGGCCCCATGCTTCCAGCTTTATAATCGTAGAGTGGAACACCATTTTCAGCCCAGAGATCTTCGATACGGTCAATCAATTTCCATGAAGCACTTACCTCATCCCAGTGGCTGAAATTGGTTGAGTTGTTGTTCAAGACATCGTAGATTAATTTCTCGTAAGGATCTGGTGAGGCCCCAGTAGCTGTAGCATCTGTACGGTAATCCAGAGAGCTTGGTGCCAGGTTAAATTCTTCACCTACTTGTTTCCCATTTAGGCTAAGAGAGAAGCCTTCAGTTGGTTGGATATAGATGGTCAAGATATTTGGTGCTAATGGTTCTCCAAAGATAGAGTCCATTTGCTTAAAGACGATATTGACATGAGTCCCTTTTTCAGTCAGACGTTTACCAGTACGGAAGAAGAAGGGAACGCCACGGAAACGATCGCTGTCTACAAAGAAGGCGCCAGATGCGAAGGTTTCTGTTGTAGATTCAGGATCGACGTTTGGCTCGCTACGATAGGAAATGTATTTCATGCCATCGATTTTACCAGAGCGGTACTGACCACGGATAAACTGTTCTTTCAATTCTTCCTCAGTTGGATGATAGAGGTTTTTAAAGACCTTTATCTTTTCAGCACGAATCTCATCCTTTGTAAAGCTAGCTGGTTTGTCCATGGCTAGAAGAGAGAGGAGTTGGAGAGTATGGTTTTGCACCATATCACGAAGGGCACCAGATTGATCATAGTAGCCACCACGCTCTTCTACACCCAAGCGTTCCGCAAAGGTAATTTGGACATTATCGATGTGTTCACGGTTCCAAACATTCTCAAAGATCATGTTGGCAAAACGAACAGCAAAGATACTCTGAATCATCTCTTTACCTAGGTAATGGTCAATTCGGTAGATTTGCTCCTCATCAAAGGCCGCAAGGAGATCTTCATTGAGTTTGCTTGCTGTTTCGTAGTCTGTACCAAATGGTTTCTCAACGATCAAGCGCTCAAAACCTTTGCCATCGACAATGTTTTCAGATTTGAGGTGCTTGGCAATGGTTCCAAAGAACTGAGGTGCCATAGACAAGAAGAAGAGCTTATTGTGTTCAGCTTGGTATTTTTCATTCAGCTCAGCTTGTAATTGATGCAAAGCAATGTAATGTTCTGTATCATTCACATCATGGCTTTGATAGTAGAAGTGGCTGGCAAATTCTTGGGCTTGCTCGGTACTATCTGCCAAATCAAGGATGGACTCGACAACTACAGATTCAAAATATTCCTTACTCCAAGGTCTACGAGCTGTTCCGATAACTGCAAAATGCTCAGAAAGATTGCCTGATTTATATAGTCTGAAAAGGGAAGGGTAGAGTTTGCGTTTAGCTAAATCTCCACTCGCACCGAAAATTGTAACAATAACCTTTGATGACATCTAGCTACCTAATTTCTATATTTTTTCCTAGTTGGACTAGGGATGAGATTTCCTCATTATCATAGTTTTTATTTTATCATAATTTTCAAAAAAATCAAAAAATCCAATACGCAATTAAAAAACTGTAAGGAGAACCTTACAGTTTTGTTTTATACATTTAAGACCTTATCCAAGAACTCTTTTAGACGAGGGTGTTGTGGGTTATCGAAGATTTGATCTGGAGTTCCATCTTCTAGGAATTCACCATCAGCCGTAAAGATAACACGGTTGGCCACCTGACGAGCAAATCCCATCTCGTGGGTTACGATGATCATAGTCATGCCTTGCTCTGCCAATTCCTTCATAACATTCAGTACATCTCCAACCATTTCAGGGTCCAGAGCGGAAGTTGGCTCATCAAAGAGCATGATATCAGGATTCATGGCAAGTCCACGAGCGATGGCTACACGCTGTTTCTGACCACCTGATAGGCTATCTGGGTTAGCATTAGCCTTGTCTGCAAGACCGACTTTCTCCAGCAACTCCATCCCCAATTTTTCAGCTCCTTCTTTGGTCATCCGTTTGTGTTCAATAGGTGCAAAAGTGATATTCTCTAGGACGGACATGTGAGGAAAGAGGTTGAAGTGTTGGAAGACCATTCCGACGTTTTCGCGAACATGGTCGACATTGGTTGATTTTTCAGTCAGATCATAACCATTCACTGTAATATGGCCACTCGTTACCTCTTCGAGAAGGTTAAGGCTACGGAGGAAGGTCGATTTACCAGAACCAGATGGACCGATGATACAAACAACATCTCCTTCATAGAACTTAGTTGTAATGCCTTTTAAAACTTCGTTTTTTCCATAATACTTATGTAAATCATTTACATCAATTTTTAGTTTTGCCATTAACGAATCCTCTTTTCTAAGCGTTTCGCTAGTCTAGTCAAAAGCGTGATAATTACAAGATAGAAGATAGCAAGGATTGCATACATCTTGAAACTTTGGTAGTTACGAGCGATGATGATTTTACCAGTTTGGAAAAGTTCCACCAAACCGATAGCAGATACGATGGTTGTATCTTTAAGAGCGATAACGAATTGGTTGACGAAGTTTGGCAACATCAATTTAGTTGCTTGTGGCAAGATAATCTTACGCATGGTTTTTCCATAAGAGATACCCAAGCTTCGGCTGGCCTCCATTTGCCCAACTGGAACAGCTTGAATCCCACCACGAACGATTTCAGCGATATAAGCAGCAGCATTGAGTGAGAGGGCGATGGTACCAGCTACAAAGTCGTTAATTGGACTTTGTTGGCCTGTAATGGACTCGATAAAGTTTGGAATTCCCCAGAAGATGAAGGCTGCAAGAATCATCAAGGGAATACCACGGATAACGTCAACGAAGATCTCAGAGATAAGACGAAGAGATTTGTATGGGCTAACGCTAAACATACCAAAGATAATCCCAATTACAATGGCAATCGCAAACGAGATAAGTGCTAAAGCGAGAGTGATTCCAAGCCCGCTAAGGAGTTGTTTGTAGTTGTTTTGAAGCAAGCCCCAGATAGTAGTTTCGTCAACTGTAATTGTAGAAGTAGTTGCTGCTCCGCTAGCTAGATACTTGTCGAGAATTTTTTGAAATTCACCGTTTGCTTTGAGGTTAGCAAGCCCCTTATTGAACATCTGGATCAATTCAGGGTTTGTTCCTTTTTTTACGGCAAAGGCTGTTTCACCGATTGGAGTCCCAGCGATTGGCGTTTTCAATTTTTGTCCTTGACTGATAGAATATTTGAGAACGGGCTCATCATCCATCACGGCATCGATAGCTCCAGTGTTGAGACTGTCATACATAGATGATCCATCTGAAAAGGTTTTAATCTTGTAGCCGTATTTGCTCTGGTTTTCAGTAAGGAACGTTTGAGAAGCTGTCCCGTTTTTAACACCAACTGTTTTATCCTTGAGATCTTCATAAGAAGCAATGGTACTGGATTCTTTCACACCAAGAATAGTATTAGCAGTGTAGTAGGAATCAGAGAAATCAAATGTAGCTTTACGAGCATCCGTAACAGACATACCAGCAATAATACCATCAGCTTGTCCGGCCTGAACAGCACTGATCGCTGCATCAAAACCTGGGTTAGTAATCTCAATTTCGAAACCTTGATCTTTGGCAATAGCTTTAATCAAGTCCATATCAATACCAGTATACTCGTTGTTTGAATTTTGAAATACAAAAGGTGCAAAAGATGAATCACTTGCAATAATATACTTTGATTTAACAGTGTCAGCTTTTGCTATTCCTAGTGAGAAAATGGGAAATAAAATGAGCAAACATGCTAGGATTTTTTTCTTCATTTTTAGTCTCCTTTCTGAATATTTTTTAATTATAACAGAAAAAAAGCCAGAAGGCAAATTTTAATGATTTTTATGTAAGAAGATATGACATAAGAGTGCAAATTTGCTAAATCAATAGATAAAGAATCTAATGGAATTTATGGTAAAATAGAAGGATAGAAAGTGTGTACGAGGTAATTATGATTAATCGGATTACAGACAATCAATTTAAACTAGTATCAAAATACCAACCTTCAGGAGATCAACCCCAAGCGATTGAGCAGTTGGTTGACAATATCGAGGGTGGAGAAAAGGCCCAAATTTTGATGGGGGCGACTGGTACTGGGAAGACCTATACCATGAGTCAGGTCATTTCCAAAGTCAATAAACCTACTTTGGTCATTGCCCATAACAAAACCCTAGCTGGTCAGCTCTATGGGGAGTTTAAGGAATTTTTCCCTGAAAATGCTGTTGAGTACTTTGTTTCATACTATGACTATTACCAACCCGAGGCCTATGTTCCTTCTAGTGATACCTATATTGAGAAGGACAGTTCAGTCAATGACGAGATTGACAAGCTTCGTCACTCAGCGACTTCAGCACTTCTGGAGCGCAATGATGTCATCGTTGTGGCTTCTGTTTCTTGTATCTATGGTCTGGGTTCGCCAAAGGAATACGCTGATAGTGTTGTAAGTCTCCGTCCAGGTCTTGAAATTTCTCGTGATAAACTCTTGAATGACTTGGTGGATATCCAGTTTGAGCGCAATGATATTGATTTCCAACGGGGAAGATTTCGCGTTCGCGGGGATGTGGTGGAGATTTTTCCAGCTTCCCGTGATGAACACGCTTTTCGAGTGGAGTTCTTTGGGGATGAGATTGACCGTATTCGTGAAGTAGAGGCTTTGACAGGTCAGGTATTGGGAGAAGTGGATCATCTGGCGATTTTCCCAGCCACTCACTTTGTGACCAATGATGACCACATGGAGGTTGCAATTGCCAAGATTCAGGCAGAGTTAGAGGAGCAGTTAGCTGTCTTTGAGAAGGAAGGTAAACTGCTAGAAGCCCAGCGTTTGAAACAGCGGACAGAGTATGATATCGAGATGTTACGTGAGATGGGCTATACAAATGGGGTTGAGAACTACTCTCGTCACATGGATGGTCGTAGCGAAGGAGAGCCCCCTTATACGCTTCTCGACTTCTTCCCAGATGATTTCTTGATCATGATTGATGAAAGTCACATGACCATGGGACAGATTAAGGGCATGTACAATGGAGACCGTTCGCGTAAGGAAATGTTAGTAAATTATGGTTTTCGCTTGCCGTCTGCTTTGGACAATCGTCCTCTCCGTCGGGAAGAGTTTGAAAGTCATGTCCATCAGATTGTTTACGTTTCAGCGACACCTGGTGACTATGAAAATGAACAGACCGAGACAGTGATCGAGCAAATCATTCGTCCAACGGGACTCTTGGATCCTGAAGTGGAAGTCCGTCCGACTATGGGGCAGATTGATGACCTCTTGGGTGAAATCAATGCCCGTGTTGAAAAGAATGAACGAACCTTTATTACCACTTTGACCAAGAAAATGGCAGAGGACTTAACCGACTACTTCAAGGAAATGGGCATCAAAGTCAAGTACATGCACTCGGATATTAAGACCTTGGAGCGAACGGAGATTATCCGTGACCTGCGTTTGGGTGTCTTTGATGTCTTGGTCGGAATCAACCTGCTCCGCGAAGGGATTGACGTACCTGAAGTAAGTTTGGTTGCTATTCTAGATGCTGACAAGGAAGGTTTCCTTCGTAACGAACGTGGCTTAATCCAGACTATTGGACGTGCTGCTCGTAATAGCGAAGGGCATGTGATTATGTATGCTGACACAGTTACTCAGTCTATGCAACATGCTATCGATGAAACGGCCCGTCGTCGGAAAATCCAGATGGCTTATAATGAAGAACATGGTATCGTACCACAAACTATTAAGAAAGAAATCCGTGACTTGATTGCAGTGACCAAGGCAGTTTCCAAAGAAGAGGACAAGGAAGTCGATATCAATAGCCTCAACAAACAAGAACGCAAGGAACTCGTCAAGAAACTCGAAAAACAAATGCAAGAAGCTGTCGAAGTGCTTGACTTTGAGCTTGCTGCCCAGATTCGGGATATGATGCTGGAAGTCAAGGCGTTGGGGTAGAGAGGCCCTTAAGTCAAATTTAATTAGCCAAATTGCTATGTCCTTGTTTCAGTAGTCTAGATATGAAGAAAACGGTGAAAATGAATAAAAGAAATTCAAATACAAAAAAGAATCTACCAAGGAAGGAAAGTTTTCAGCATTGGCTAAATTCTCATAAAATTATAGGTTTCTTCCTAGTCCTTGGTCTAATCTTAGGAATAGGGCTAGGTATTAATTTTATTTTTAAAAGTCTCCCCCTTCCTTCACTATACAGAGATATTAACTATAGTTTTCCATTATATGTAAATCTTTTTTGTTTGGTCTACAGAATATTTGACTATTGGTTTCTAGATTTATCCAGGTTAAGGATGACTCTAACCAGATTTGCTGGATTGTTCATCTATCTTAATAGTATCGGTTTAGTGGTCCATCTGTTTTTCGGAGTTAGTGGGAAAAACAGTAAAGGGATTTTACCATCTCTCTTATCACTAGATTATCGCTACATCTGGTTTCCTATCGCAACTTATATGCTATTCTTTTTCTTGGGATTGGTCATTTTACTTCTTGCTAAACATTTAGAAAAGAAGAAATTGAAGAAATGATTGTAATGTCTCTTTCACCTATTCTTGCCCATATAGGCCATTATATACAATTATCACTGTCAGAGTATCTTTATCATAATACCATGACTTAGTTAATGCTTTTATCGTGAAATTTGAAATAAAATACAACAAAGATACATTTTAATAACTTAGAAAGCGAGTAAATTTATGTCCCGTGCGCAAGCAACCATTTTAACCAATATCTGTCTAATCGAAGATCTAGAAAATAAGCGAGTAGTCATGCAATATCGGTCTCCTGAAAACAATCACTGGTCTGGCTACGCCTTTCCAGGAGGTCATGTTGAGAATGGCGAGGCTTTTGCCGAGTCAGTTATCCGAGAAATCTACGAAGAAACAGGTCTGACGATCCAAAATCCCCAACTAGTAGGCATTAAAAATTGGCCTCTGAATACAGGCGGGCGCTACATTGTCTTGTGTTATAAGGCGACTGAGTTCTCTGGTACCCTTCGCTCTTCAGATGAAGGAGAAGTTTCTTGGGTGAAAAAAGACCAGATTCCAAGCTTGGATCTGGCCTATGATATGCTACCCTTGATGGAGATGATGGAAGCTTCGGACAAGTCTGAGTTTTACTATCGCCACCGTACAGAGGACGGATGGGAGAAAGAAACTTTTTAGTTATATGATTAGTTGATATGTGTTATCTTTTAAAGTAAGGTACTGAAATATAGGCTAAGTATGGCGGTGTAAGTCAACTGAATATTTCTAAGTTTCTTATTATTCTTTTCTATCTATATTTTGAACAATCTCCACCTTCTATTCTGAAATCGGAGATTGTTTTATTTTATGGTATAATCTTAAAATATGAAAGGAAGTAGCAGAAAATGGATGATAAAGTAATTGAACAATATGCAAAACAAGATAATCTTGATATTAGAGTAAACATACATAAGAAGTATTCAAAAAATAAATTAGGATTTAACAATTGGATATTTTCCAACTACCAAATCACTAATGAAGTAAAGGTTCTAGAATTGGGATGTGGTACAGGAGAACTGTGGAAAAGTAACAGTGATTCTATAGATAAAATGAAGCAGTTGGTTATTACAGATTTTTCTAAAGATATGGTGAAAACAACGAAGTCAGTGATTGGAAATAGATACAATGTCAACTATGAAATAATGGATATTCAAAAGATTTCTTTTGAGAATGAAACATTTGATATTGTTATTGCTAATATGCTTCTACATCATGTAAATGATATTCATAAAGCGCTCTCTGAGGTGAATAGAGTCTTAAAAACAGGCGGAATTTTTTACTGTGCTACATTTGGTGAAAATGGAGTTGTAGATTATTTGGCAAGCTTATTTAAAGATGAGGTTAATCAAAATTTGGAAAATAAAACATTTACTTTACAAAATGGCACAAAGTACCTGAGTAAGTATTTTAACTCTGTCGATACATTACTCTATGATGATGAGTTACAGGTAACTAGTATAGATGACCTAGTTAAATACATCCAATCCTTTAAAGGAATTTCAGAAATAGGTTCGCTAGAAGAAAAAGTCATTCGTAAAAGATTGGAAGTACATTTTCATAAGGGTAAGTTAATTATTCCTAAAGAATATGGTATGTTTATTGCTCGAAAGTAAAATTAAGGGAACTAAATTTTGAAAGATTAAGGAGAAGGTTTTCAAAATAAAATCAAGCGGATAGTCTTTAGAGCTTGCTCCAGCCGGTTCTATATAAAAGTCTCAACTTTTTGAATTTGGAGAAGTTTCTTGGGTGAAAAAAGACCAGATTCCAAATTTGGATCTGGCCTATGATATGTTGCCCTTGATGGAAATGATGGAAGCGCCTGATAAGTCTGAATTTTTCTACTCTCGCCGTACAGAAGACGATTGGGAAAAGAAAATCTTCTAATCCTTTACCAAATAACCAAGCTGATCCAAGGCCTCCTCGATATAGTGGATGTCTTGTTGTGTTTCGGCTTCGACTAGGTGGTAATGGATGCCGTCTGTCAATTCAGAAAGGGGTCTAAAGTCTGAATTCTCGACTTGTTCCAGAAAGTGCTGGACATCTCGGCGGCAAGTGAGTTTGAGATGGGTTTCAATTTCACCATAAACGGGATGATCGATTAAGATATTTTGAACGCGTCCGCCATTATCTACAATGGCAAGAAGTTCTTGCCCGATTTCTTCCAGTTCATGTTTCACTTTAAAGAGTTTGTGAACGTAGGGGCTGGCATCATTTTCTTTGTAGATATAACCACGATTGGTGGATAGGATAGGAGCCCCATCTGCTCGGAGAATAGCGATATCCTGTACAATGACTTGGCGCGTAACATGAAAGTGCTCAGCCAAGGTTTGACCATTGAGAGCTTTTGGTGCCTCTTTTAATAGTTTGAGAAGAGCTTGTTTGCGATCCTTTGTCATAGTTTTTCCTTTTAGCGACGTTTTCGAAGCACTTTATAGACAGCTAGTGCTAATGTATAGTCTACCATACTATGGACAATTGTGCCAAATCCAACTAGGACGAAGAGAACATAAAACATATTTTCAACGTTTGTTCCTGAAGTAGCATAGAAGATGATACAAGCTAGTACTTCAGCGATAGCGTGAACAACACCTAAAACAAAGTTAAAAATCCAAGATGCCTTTGGTTTATCCAAGGTTTCAGGGAATTTTTTTAAGTAAAATGCTCCCAAAATACCAAAAACGATGTGAGAAAAGGCGCGTAGGACGATAACCATAGGGTAACCTGCCATCAGGAAACCGAGACTCGAAGCAATAATCACAAAAGCAGCCATCAAAGGTGATAGAAACATGGCGATAAAGATGGCGATATGGCTTCCTAAAGTGTAAGAAGCTGGTGGGATGACGATTTTAAAAGGCATAATGATTGGAATCAAAATCGCGATTGCTGTGAGCAGTGCAGTCATGGTCATAAACTGCGTTTTTTTCCGTATATCCATAAGAACCTCCATTTATCTGTATATACACAAGTATAGTACAATAAATAATCAGTTAAGTCAAGAAGCATTAGTGATTTTTAATGGATATTTGATTAAATGTGGTAAAGAATACTGGGAACTTAATTCTTATGTTTTAAATGTTAAACTCCACCTTCAGGACGAAAGTGGAGTTGTTTTTTTATTTCTTCAAGGTTTCGAGACGTGGGACAATCATTACAGTCAAGATGGCTGAGATAACCAATTCGGCGATTGAGTTTGTAGAGATAACAGTTGCTAGGAGTTTTTGGATATTGCCATCGAAGACATTTCCAAAAAGGAAGAAGATTCCCCCGAGGACAAAGACGGTATTGGTAAGGGAACCAAGGGCACCAGCTAGGATTAGCCCAGTTTTATTTTTTATCAGTTTATAGACCAAGTAAGGTGTCAGACCGATCAAAATGCGAGGGACAATAGCGATAATCGCAGAATAGATGTTTCCGTTCGGTACGAATGGAGAAAAGAGGTAGCTGGTTGGAAGGATGGTAATCGTGTTTACCGTTAAGCTTAGCAGTCCCATCAAGAAACCAAGTGTAACACCAACTCGTGGGCCGTAAATGATACTAGCAATGATTACTGGAATATGAACGATAGTTGGTTTAATTGGAAATGGGAAAAGATTAAATAGGAGAGAGCTCAAAAAGTGGATAACGAGCATAACTGCAAAAAAGATAGCAATTGGGGCAATGTTAGAGCGTTTGTTCATCGAGGGTTTCCTTTATTCTTTCTAATATAGTATTCAGGTCAGCTAGGGCGCCTTTGCCGTGATCGCCACAGGCTAGTAAAGATTCTTTTGGGGAGATAATCTGATAACCATAGGTCTCTAATGTTTTTAGATTAGCCTGAGTTGCCGGATGGTCATACATTTTGGTATTCATGGCTGGCGCTAAGAGTTTAGGGATGTGACTTGGTAGGGCAAGCGCTGTGCTTGTCACCATGTTATCCGCAAATCCGTGGACTAACTTTGCGATGGTATTAGCAGTAGCAGGGACAACGATAAAAAGATCAGTTCTTTTACCTAGTTCGATATGATTGACTTGATCAGGATAGGGTTCCTTCATGACATCAAGGCGAACTGGATTCTGTGAGAGTACCTGTAGTGTCAACGGTTGGATAAACTCTCTCGCTGCCTCAGTCATTAAGACAGTAACCTGATGGCCTTGTTTCTTCAAGGAACTGACCAGGTCAGCTGATTTATAGGAGGCAATGGAACCTGTCACTGCGATGAGAATATTTGCCATGGCTTTCCTTTCTATGAATCGTATGCTTGAATTTTTTCAAGCAGGAGATTTGCTATTTCCTCTTTGGTTTGAACGGTTTGGAGTTGCTCATTCTCAACAAAGATTGCGTGATGCTGGTTTGCTGAAATTTGAGTCAGGTCATTTGCAATGATTAAGTCTGCTTGGTTCTTGATAAGGCTTTTTCTAGCAATTTCTATGAGATAATCTTCAGAGACATCAACCAACAGTTTGAAACCAATCAGATGAATAGCTGGATTCCATTCCTTGACTAGAGAGATGATTTTGGGTGTTTTTTTCAGGAATAAAACCTGAACCTCGTCAGTTGAAGAAATCTTAGCTTGATGATTCTGCTTGTTTAAAAAATCTTCCAAATTAGAGCTAGCCTGAACCTCCTCAAGCCCCGTCATATAAACAGGTGTGTAGTCAGATACAGCCATTGAATGAATCAAGACCCGGTAATTTGGAACTCGCTCTTTCATCTCAAAAAGGAGATCATTGGTGTTCTTAATTTCTCGAATGCTTAGGTTGGGATGAGGTTCTGGCTTAATAGCACTAGGAGTAGTAATCAAACAAACCTCATGACCAGCAGCAAGTAGGGCTTCGGTGATGATTTTCCCCAAGCGACCAGTAGAATGATTAGTAATAGAGCGGACACTATCGATAGCTTCACTGGTACCGCCTGACGTAACTAAAATTTTCATAGGACTATTGTACCAAAAAATAAAATAGAATCAAAAGAAAGCGTTTGTTTTTTTATCTAATTTTCTAGCAAGATTATAGTTTTTGGCTATAAAAACTTATAAAAAGTAAAAAAAATGTCTAATATAGACCTTAAAACTTGATGTTTATAAACTTTACTAAGCTTTTTGTATGTGAAAAAACTTTTTTTGTGTTATAATGAGTTATCATATTAGAGGTTAGAGGAGTTTTGAATGAAAACAGATATTGAAATCGCACAGAGTATTGAGTTGAAACCAATCGTTGATGTTGTTGAGAAACTTGGTATTTCTTATGACGATTTGGAGTTGTACGGAAAGTACAAGGCTAAGCTTAGTTTTGATAAAATTCGTGCGGTTGAGAACAATCCAGTTGGTAAATTGATCTTGGTAACTGCCATCAACCCAACACCTGCTGGTGAGGGGAAATCAACCATTACCATTGGTCTTGCGGATGCCTTGAACAAGATTGGTAAGAAAACCATGATTGCTATCCGCGAACCGTCTCTTGGCCCAGTAATGGGGATCAAGGGTGGTGCAGCTGGTGGTGGTTATGCCCAAGTGTTGCCAATGGAGGACATCAACCTCCACTTTACGGGGGATATGCATGCCATTACAACTGCTAACAATGCTCTTTCAGCCTTGATTGACAATCACTTGCACCAAGGGAATGAGCTAGGAATTGACCAACGTCGTATCCTCTGGAAACGTGTAGTAGACTTGAACGACCGCGCCCTTCGCCATGTTACCGTTGGACTTGGTGGCCCTCTAAATGGTATTCCACGTGAGGATGGTTTCGATATTACAGTTGCTTCCGAAATCATGGCCATTCTTTGCTTGGCGACTGATATTGAAGATTTGAAACGTCGTTTGGCGAATATCGTTATCGGATATCGCTATGACCGTACACCAGTTACTGTTGGTGATTTGCAAGTTGAGGGAGCTTTAGCATTGATTTTGAAAGATGCTATCAAACCAAACTTGGTTCAGACAATCTACGGAACACCTGCTTTTGTACACGGTGGTCCATTTGCCAATATCGCTCATGGCTGTAACTCTGTTTTGGCAACAAGCACAGCCCTTCGCTTGGCTGATTATACTGTTACTGAAGCTGGTTTTGGTGCAGACCTTGGTGCTGAGAAATTCCTTGACATTAAGACACCAAACTTGCCTACATCTCCAGATGCAGTTGTCATCGTTGCTACCCTTCGTGCCCTTAAGATGAATGGTGGTGTAGCTAAGGATGCTCTTACAGAGGAAAATGTGGAAGCAGTTCGTGCAGGTTTTGCTAACTTGAAACGCCACGTTGAAAATATTCGTAAGTTTGGTATTCCAGCAGTTGTTGCGATTAACGAATTTGTTTCTGATACAGAAGCTGAAATTGCAGCCTTGAAAGAACTCTGTGCTTCAATCGATGTTCCAGTTGAGTTGGCTAGTGTATGGGCTGATGGAGCAGAAGGTGGCGTAGCGCTTGCTGAAACGCTTGTCAAGACTATCTCTGAAAATCCAGCCAACTACACTCGTCTTTATGACAATGACCTTTCTGTCCAAGAAAAGATTGAAAAGATTGTCACTGAAATCTATCGTGGTAGCAAAGTGAACTTTGAGAAGAAAGCCCAAACGCAAATCGCTCAAATCGTTCAGAATGGATGGGACAAATTGCCAATCTGTATGGCGAAAACTCAGTACAGTTTTTCTGACAATCCAAATGCACTTGGAGCACCAGAGAACTTTGAAATTACCATCCGTGAATTGGTACCAAAATTAGGTGCAGGCTTCATCGTTGCCTTAACAGGTGATGTTATGACCATGCCAGGCCTTCCAAAACGTCCAGCCGCTCTTAATATGGATGTTGAAAGCGATGGAACCGTTTTAGGATTGTTCTAGTATATTGCAATTGATTTCAAATGAGTTTGGAAAAGCTATCCAAGCTCATTTTTTTATCTAGATGTAAGGAGTTGTCTTCAGCTGATGTAAGGAGTTGTCTTCAGCTGATGAAAGAGGTGTCTTCTACAAGCAATCAGTCTAGGTAAAGATATTTTCCCTGATTTCTGATATAATAGAAACATTGACTTCAAGAGTAAGGAAGAGAAAATGAACGCATTATTGAATGGAATGAATGACCGTCAAGCCGAGGCAGTGCAAACGACAGAAGGTCCCTTGTTGATCATGGCAGGGGCTGGTTCTGGAAAGACTCGTGTTTTAACTCACAGAATTGCCTACTTGATTGATGAAAAGATGGTCAATCCTTGGAATATTTTGGCCATTACCTTTACCAATAAGGCTGCTCGTGAGATGAAGGAGCGTGCCTATAGCCTCAATCCAGCTACTCAGGACTGTCTGATTGCGACCTTTCACTCCATGTGTGTTCGTATCCTACGTCGCGATGCGGATCATATTGGCTACAACCGCAATTTTACCATAGTAGATCCTGGAGAACAGCGAACCCTTATGAAACGCATTCTCAAGCAGTTGAACTTGGATCCTAAAAAATGGAATGAACGGACTATTTTGGGAACCATTTCCAATGCTAAGAATGACTTGATTGATGATGTGGCTTATGCTGCTCAAGCTGGTGATATGTATACGCAAATCGTGGCCCAGTGTTATACGGCCTATCAAAAGGAGCTTCGTCAGTCTGAGTCCGTTGACTTTGATGATTTGATTATGCTGACCCTGCGTCTCTTTGATCAAAATCTTGATGTTTTGACCTACTACCAGCAGAAGTTCCAGTACATTCATGTTGATGAGTACCAAGATACCAACCATGCCCAGTACCAACTGGTCAAACTCTTAGCTTCACGCTTTAAAAACATCTGCGTAGTCGGTGATGCGGACCAGTCTATCTATGGTTGGCGTGGGGCTGATATGCAGAATATATTGGATTTTGAGAAAGATTACCCTAACGCCAAGGTAGTTTTGTTGGAAGAAAATTATCGTTCAACCAAAACCATTCTCCAAGCTGCCAATGACGTCATCAAAAACAATAAAAATCGTCGTCCCAAGAATCTCTGGACTCAGAATGCCGATGGGGAGCAAATCGTTTATTATCGCGCAAATGACGAACAAGATGAGGCTGTTTTTGTAGCCAAAACCATCGATGAACTTGGTCGTAGTCACAACTTCCTTCACAAAGATTTTGCAGTTCTATATCGGACTAATGCGCAGTCTCGTACCATTGAGGAGGCCCTCCTAAAGTCCAATATTCCTTATACTATGGTTGGCGGGACCAAGTTCTACAGCCGTAAGGAAATCCGTGACATTATCGCTTACCTTAACCTCATTGCCAATTTGAGTGATAATATCAGTTTTGAGCGCATTATTAACGAACCTAAACGCGGAATCGGCCCAGGAACCGTTGAGAAAATTCGCGATTTTGCGAATATGCAAGAGATGTCTATGCTGGATGCTTCAGCTAATATCATGCTGTCTGGCATCAAAGGAAAAGCAGCCCAGTCTATCTGGGATTTTGCCAATATGATTCTGGATTTGCGGGAGCAACTGGATCAATTAACCATTACAGAGTTGGTTGAGGCTGTTCTAGAAAAAACTGGTTATATCGATATTCTCAATGCCCAAGCGACCTTAGAAAGCAAGGCGCGGGTTGAAAATATCGAGGAATTCCTTTCTGTTACCAAAAATTTTGACGACAATCCTGATAGTCAAGAAGAGGAAACAGGTTTGGACAAACTCAGTCGTTTCTTGAATGACCTTGCCCTGATTGCGGATACGGATTCAGGCAGTCAGGAGACATCAGAAGTGACCTTGATGACCTTGCACGCAGCTAAGGGACTTGAGTTCCCAGTTGTTTTTATCATTGGGATGGAGGAAAATGTCTTTCCCCTTAGCCGTGCAGCTGAAGATCCAGATGAGCTAGAAGAGGAACGCCGTTTGGCCTATGTCGGTATCACACGAGCAGAAAAGATCCTCTATCTGACCAATGCCAATTCACGCTTACTTTTTGGGCGTACCAATTACAATCGTCCGACCCGTTTTATCAATGAAATTAGTTCGGACTTACTTGACTATCAAGGCTTGGCTCGACCAGCGAATACTAGCTTTAAGGCTTCTTATAGCAGTGGTGGAGCGGCCTTTGGTCAAGGTATGAGCCTAGCTCAGGCCCTTCAAGAACGGAAACGCAATGCTGCACCAAGCTCTATCGAGTCAAGTGGTCTCCCGTTTGGACAGTTAGCAGCCGGAAATAAAAAAGATTCGACTGATACAAGTTGGTCTATTGGGGATATTGCTCTCCACAAGAAGTGGGGAGAGGGAACTGTTCTGGAAGTCTCTGGTAGCGGTGCTACGCAGGAATTGAAAATCAATTTCCCAGAAGTAGGACTGAAAAAACTCCTAGGCAGTGTAGCCCCAATTGAGAAAAAAATCTAATTTTTCATCCTTCTCACGAATAATAAAGTGAGGAGGATTTTTATGTACAGTATTTCATTCCAAGAAGATTCACTCTTGCCTAGAGAAAGACTAGTTAAAGAAGGAGTAGAGGCTCTGAGCAATCAAGAATTACTAGCTATTTTGCTCAGAACGGGAACGCGTCAGGCCAATGTTTTTGAAATCGCTCAGAAAGTCTTGAATAGTTTGACCAGTCTAACCGATCTGAAAAAAATGACCCTGCAGGAATTGCAGAGTCTGTCTGGTATTGGACGGATTAAGGCCATTGAATTACAAGCAGTGATTGAACTGGGACATCGCATTCACAAACATGAAACCCTTGAGATGGAAAGTATTCTCAGCAGTCAAAAACTAGCCAAGAAAATGCAACAGGAACTTGGCGACAAAAAACAAGAGCACCTAGTGGCGCTCTATCTCAATACTCAAAATCAAATCATCCATCAGCAAACTATTTTTATCGGATCTGCGACACGCAGTATTGCTGAACCGAGAGAAATCCTTCACTATGCTTTGAAGCATATGGCAACGTCTGTGATTCTCGTTCACAATCATCCATCCGGTGCTGTATCTCCTAGTCGAAACGACAACCATGTCACTAAACTAGTCAAGGAAGCCTGCGAACTGATGGGAATTGTGTTCTTGGACCATTTGATTGTCTCTCACTCTGATTACTTTAGTTACCGTGAAAAGACGGATCTAATCTAGAGTTCGTTAACAACATAGTTAAATAGCGTTTTATCTTTGGGACGATTTTCAAATAGAAATTCTGGATGCCATTGGACACCAAGATAAGGAAAGCCGTCCGTAGTTGTCACAGCCTCAATGATTCCATCTTTAGGATCATGTGCTACAACCTTAAGATTTGAGGCTAGATCTTTAATGCTCTGGTGGTGGAAGGAGTTGATATGAGAGATTTCTCCATAGATCTCTCGGAGAATCGTATCAGGTTCCGTTACGAGACGTTGTGTCGTGTATTCGGCTGAACAGTCCTGCCAATGATCCTCGATATCTTGGTGAAGCGTACCTCCCATAGCGACATTGAAAAGCTGAGTACCCCGGCAAACAGAGAAAATTGGTTTCTTCTGTTTAATCGCTTCTCTGATAAGGGCCAATTCAAACTGGTCTCTTTGAAGATGGTAGTCATCGCTGTCAATGGTTTTAGGCTCACCATAGTATTTTGGATCAACATTTTGCCCACCCGTTAGGATAAGCTTATCAATGATACTGATGTAATGGGTAGCCATTTCTTGATCACCAATCGGTAGGATGATTGGAATTCCGCCAGCGTCCTTGACTCCTTCAACAAAGCCCTTTGCTGCATAGCTCATCATGATGTCATCATCTGGATGAGCTTTTTCATTTCCTGTAATCCCAATAACTGGTTTTTTCATAAATGCTTTCGCTTTCTAATCCTCTTTACGCATAAAATAGAGGAGAGTTTGGAGTTCGCTTGTCAAATCGACATACTGAACGACCACATCTTTTGGAAGGTGGAGGTGAACAGGGGAAAAACTGAGAATACCTTTTATACCTGCATCGACCAAAAGATTGGCGACTTCTTGTGATTTAACACTTGGAACTGTTAGGATAGCAGTTTTAACATCTGCTTCTTTGATTTTTTCTTTAATTTGAGAGATACCATAGATTGGAATTCCATCAGGTGTCTGGGTTCCAACTTCTGGATGGTCATCTAGGTCAAAGGCCATGATGATTTTCATCTTGTTACGCTCATGGAAGCGATAGTGGAGAAGGGCATGCCCCATATTCCCAATCCCAACCAACATAACATTGGTAATGGAGTTGTCATTTAGGAGGTCAGCAAAAAAAGTCATCAGTTTTTTAACATCATAACCAAAACCACGACGACCTAGTTCGCCAAAATAGGAAAAATCACGACGAACAGTCGCAGAATCGATACCGATAGCCTCTGCAATTTGCTTAGAGTTGGCACGTTCGATTTTCTCGGCATGAAATCTCTTAAAAATTCGATAGTAGAGAGAGAGTCTTTTTGCTGTTGCTTTTGGAATAGCAGACTGTTTATCTTTCACAAAACCACAACCTTTCTATTCTTCTATTTTATAGAAACATTGTGAAAAAATCAACAAAAACAAGAAAAAACTAAGAAAATCTTAGTTTTAGTCTTAAAAATTAGCTTGTGATAGAAAACGGTAGAGATCTCCGACCAATCCTTGATAGATAACTTTATCATCAAAGGTTAATGAGGTAACTAGGAATGTATCTGGAAGAGTTACACAACCTGATAGAGATAACATAAGCTCTTCGTAATCCTTATATTCAAGTGTACGTTCTACGTGATAGTTATCTTGATAGGTAAGTCGATACATAGCCAATTATCTTTCTTCTTTTGTGAAGATTCCGCGTTCTACAAGGCTGTCCATGAGGAAGTAGAATTTCTCTTGGTGGATATGATGGTCTTCTGATTTAAAGATATTCACCAAACGAAGGCCAGATTTGTCAGTGATGTTGAGTTTAGCACCTGTAAGGTCTTTATTGATGATGATTTTTAGGTTGAAGCCTTCACCGCTGTTAGGTACTTTCTCAAGCAGACGAGTTAGTTCGAAGTTTCCAACTTTTGTTTCAAAGAAAGTATTATCTTTCAGTGTGAACTTTTTGACAGTTGGGCTAAGTGTGTAGTCGTAGCGGCAGTTTTGTAGTTTAATGGTTTTTTCGAATGCCATTAGATTAATCTCCAATAATATTTTTTAAGGTTTGTGCGAGTTGTTTCAGTTCTTCCTCAGTGTTAAGAGGAGACAGGCTGATACGGACAGATTCTTTCAAACGATGCGAATCTGGTCCATAAAATGCTTTAAGCACATGACTGGTTTGTACAACACCAGCGGTACAAGCTGAACCGGTAGAAATTGAAATTCCTTCAAGGTCTAACCGTAGCAAGAGCAAATCATTTTTTTGACCAGGAAAGCCAATATTGACAACATAAGGAAGCTGGTATTGGCTTTCGTTGAGATAGTATTCTAGATCTGCAATCTCATCTAGAAAAGCAGATTTTAATCCCTCTAGTTTTTGGTAATGTTCAGCTTGCTGCTCTAAGTCCTCTTTAAGAGCAGCGACCATGCCTACAATGGCAGCGAGGTTTTCTGTTCCAGCCCGTTTCTTTTGTTCTTGGTCTCCACCGTGAAGATAGGAATCAAAGTCCGCGGAAGAAGCATAAAGAAAGCCGATTCCCTTTGGTCCATGGAATTTGTGGGCAGAAGCACTGAGGAAATCAATTCCCAATTCCTCAGGATGGATAGGAACTTTTCCGATAGCTTGAACAGCATCTACATGATAAGCCGCAGGATGCTCTTTTAAAACACGTCCAATCTCAGCGATAGGTAAGAGACTGCCCGTTTCATTATTAGCATACATAGTGGAAACGAGAATAGTATCGTCACGTAAGGCCTCTTGAATTTGCTGGGGAGTAATTTCTTGATTTACTGGTTGGATGATAGTCGCTTCAAAGCCAAAATGTTGCACCAGATAATCGATAGTCTCAAGCACAGAATGGTGTTCAATAGCTGTCGTGATGATATGTTTTCCACGTTTTTGATGACGGAGACAATAGCCAATAATGGCTGTATTGTTACTTTCTGTACCACCAGACGTGAAAAAGATATGTTGAGGTTTGGTTCCTAGTAAGTGGGCTAAGTCCTGACGAGCCTCTCGCAAGAGTTTACCAGCTTGTCGACCATGGCCATGAATACTAGAAGGATTACCATGAGTTTCTTGCATGACCTTGGTCATTTCTGCAATAGCTACTGCTGACATAGGAGTCGTAGCAGCATTGTCCAAATAAATCAAAGAATCACCTTATTTCTTTTTGTTGTAAGCAAAGAGTGGGCTGACTGGTTTTCTTTCATGGATGCGGACGATCGCATCTCCGATTAATTCGCTAGCAGTAATGTAACATACATTTTCTGGAGTTCTTTCTTTGGTTGCTACTGAGTCAGTCACAAGGATTTCTTTGATGTTTGTAGCATCAAGGAGGTCTGCTGCACCTTCAACAAATAAACCGTGACTGGATACTGCATAAATCTCAGTTGCACCTTCACGTTCAACGATTTTGGCTGCTTCAGAGAATGTACGACCAGTATTTAGGATGTCGTCAATTAAGATAGCCTTCTTGCCTTCGACATCCCCAATGATATAGCCTTCGTTACGATTAGAATCGTCTTGGGCGTAGTCAATGATAGCGATAGGAGCATCAAGGTATTCAGCCAAACTACGCGCACGTTTAACACCAGAGTTCTTTGGACTGACAACAACAACATCGGAGCCAAGGAGTCCTTTATCACAGTAGTGCTTAGCAAATAGAGGAACAGTATAAAGATTATCTACAGGAATATCAAAGAAACCTTGGACCTGAACAGCGTGGAGGTCAAGCGTTAGAACACGGCTTACACCAGCTTTGACAAGCATATTGGCAACTAGTTTTGCAGTGAGGGGTTCGCGAGAAGAAGCGATACGATCCTGACGCGCATAACCAAAGTAAGGAAGGACAACGTTGATACTATGAGCACTTGCGCGTACACAAGCATCAACCATGATCAACAACTCCATCAAGTGGTTGCTAACGGGGTAGCTGGTTGACTGGATGATGTAGACATCGTAACCGCGGACACTCTCTTCAATATTGACCTGGATTTCACCATCAGAAAATTGGCGAGAAGATAATTTTCCGAGAGGTACACCAACTGTATCCGCAATCTTTTGAGCGATTTCTGGGTTAGAGTTTAGGGTGAAAAGTTTCATGTTGTTTCTATCTGACATTATAGACCGTCCTCTGTAAACTTTGTGAATCTCCTTTGAGAAAGTTCTGTTTTTCAAAGGGAGATTCTTTTATTTTTATCTTTTCTATTCTACCAAAAAAAGGAGATTATTTCAGCTTTTTTTCATGCTTTTAATAAAACGAATTAATTTTGAAGGAGCTTTCTGATAATTGATCTGATTTTCTTCTAAGAATTTCTGAAAATCAGCTTTCCCTTTTTCATGGTCTGTGACTTCAAGCTCGAGTTCATAGTCTGTCTGATCAAAGTAGTGGCTTTCATCTAGTGCCATTAGACCAATCGGCGTTTCCATTTCGTAACGAAGAGTTGAAAGACAACCCAGAACAAACCAGTCATGGCTTTCAATACCAATCTTAGCAAGCTTTTCTAAAACGAGCCCTTGAGGAAGTTTTTGTTTTTCTAGGTAAAATTCAGCCTCTGGAAGAGTTAGTTTCTGGTTGTATTCCATATTTCCTACGGTTTGAGGTACTTTCAAGGTCAACTCCGCCCAATCTGAAAAGGTGCGAATGCGCATGGCAACCTTTTTTTCACGCAATTGAAAATCAGGTGTATCAATGTAGTAGTTTTTCTGTAGGACGGGTTGGATATGAGAAAACTGTTCTTTTAAATGATCGTAATCCTCTTTTTTCAGTAGTGTTTTCAGTTCAATTTCTAAATGTTTCATTTTTCTAACCTTTTTTTTATCTTTGAAAGCGATTTATGGTATAATGGACAATGTATTTATTGTATATGATTGTAGTGAAAAAATCAAAAATTTTCAACAACACAATCACATACCAAAAGGGAGAAAATATGACCATAGAATGGGAAGAATTTTTAGATCCTTACATTCAAGCTGTTGGTGAATTGAAGATTAAGCTTCGTGGAATTCGCAAACAGTATCGTAAACAAAACAAGCACTCTCCGATTGAGTTTGTTACTGGACGGGTGAAGCCGATTGAAAGTATTAAGGAAAAAATGAATCGCAGAGGGATTGGCTACGATACTTTGGAACATGACTTACAGGATATCGCAGGTTTGCGGGTCATGGTGCAGTTCGTCGATGATGTTCAGGAAGTTGTTGCGATTTTACGCAAACGCCATGATATGAGAGTAGTACAGGAACGTGACTACATCACGCATCGGAAGGCTTCGGGCTATCGCTCCTATCATGTGGTGGTAGAGTATACAGTTGACACCATCAGTGGTGTTAAGACGATTCTGGCTGAAATTCAAATCCGGACTTTAGCCATGAATTTTTGGGCTACGATTGAGCATTCGCTCAATTATAAGTATCAGGGGGATTTCCCAGAGGAGATTAAGAAAAGACTGGAAATCACGGCGAAAATAGCCTATCAACTGGATGAAGAAATGGGGAAAATCCGTGATGATATTCAGGAAGCACAGGCGCTCTTTGATCCTTTAAGTAGAAAACTAAACGACGGTGTAGGAAATAGTGACGATACAGATGAAGAATACAGGTAAACGAATTGATCTGATTGCAAATAGAAAACCCCAGAGTCAAAAGGTTTTGTATGAGCTGAAAGACCAGTTGAAAAAACATCATTTTATACTCAACGACACCAATCCTGACATCGTCATATCAATTGGTGGGGATGGGATGCTTTTGTCTGCATTTCACAAGTACGAGAATCAGTTAGATAAAGTTCGATTTATTGGCGTACATACAGGACATTTAGGATTTTATACGGATTATCGTGACTTTGAGTTGGACCAGTTGGTTACCAATCTCCAACTGGATACTGGTGCCAAGGTTTCCTATCCTGTTTTGAATGTCAAGGTGACACTTGAAAACGGAGAAGTTAAGACCTTCCGTGCATTAAACGAAGCCAGCATCCGCAGGTCTGATCGCACCATGGTTGCGGATATCATCATTAATCATGTTCCATTTGAGCGATTTCGAGGAGATGGAGTAACTGTTTCAACGCCAACTGGAAGCACTGCCTATAACAAGTCCTTGGGTGGAGCTGTCTTGCATCCTACCATTGAAGCCTTGCAGTTGACTGAGATAGCGAGTCTTAACAACCGAGTCTATCGCACTTTGGGATCATCGATCATTATTCCCAAAAAAGATAAGATTGAACTCTTGCCGACACGCAATGATTACCACACGATATCAGTCGATAACAGCGTCTATTCCTTCCGTAATATCGAACGGATTGAGTATCAAATCGACCATCACAAGATTCACTTCGTAGCGACTCCAAGTCACACTAGTTTCTGGAATCGTGTCAAAGATGCCTTCATCGGCGAGGTGGACGAATGAGGTTTGAATTTATAGCAGATGAACATGTCAAAGTCAAAACTTTTCTCAAGAAACACGAGGTTTCTAAGGGACTTTTGGCTAAGATTAAGTTTCGAGGCGGGGCTATACTGGTCAATGGCCAACCTCAAAATGCGACTTATCTCTTAGATATTGGAGACAGGGTAACTATTGATATCCCTGCAGAGGAAGGGTTTGAGAGCCTTGAAGCTATTGATCGACCACTGGATATTCTCTATGAGGATGACCATTTTCTGGTTTTGAATAAGCCTTATGGAGTAGCTTCCATCCCCAGTGTCAATCATTCCAATACCATTGCCAATTTTATCAAGGGCTACTATGTCAAGCAAAACTATGAAAACCAGCAAGTTCACATCGTGACTAGGCTTGATAGAGATACATCTGGTTTGATGCTCTTTGCCAAACACGGCTACGCTCATGCACGTTTAGACAAGCAGTTGCAACGAAAGTCTATCGAAAAACGGTATTTTGCTTTAGTTAAAGGAGCTGGTGTCTTGGAGCCTGAAGGGGAGATTATCGCCCCGATTGCGCGTGATGAAGATTCTATTATCACAAGACGGGTTGCCAAAGGTGGGAAATACGCTCATACGTCTTACAAAGTTGTAGCGTCTTATGGAGATATTCACCTAGTTGATATTCGCCTGCATACTGGACGAACTCATCAGATCCGAGTGCATTTTTCTCATATCGGCTTTCCTTTGTTGGGAGATGATCTCTATGGAGGCAGCCTAGACGACGGCATTCAACGCCAGGCCCTGCATTGTCATTATTTATCTTTTTATCATCCCTTCTTAGGGCGTCAGCTGGAGCTGGAAAGCCCTTTGCCAGATGATTTTAACAATCTTATTATTCAGTTATCAACTAATACTCTTTAAAATCTATTTTGAGTATAATTTATTTTCTTAAAGGAGAAACTCATGGAAGTTTTTGAAAGTCTGAAAGCCAGTTTAGTTGGCAAAAATGCTCGTATTGTTCTACCTGAAGGGGAAGAACCACGTATCCTTCAAGCAACAAAACGCTTGGTAAAAGAAACAGAAGTTGTTCCTGTTTTGCTTGGGAACCCAGAAAAAATCAAAATTTATCTCGAAATCGAGGGGATCATGGATGGTTATGAAGTGATTGATCCCCAACACTATCCTCAATTCGAAGAAATGGTTGCTGCCTTAGTAGAGCGTCGTAAGGGCAAAATGACTGAAGAAGAAGCGCGTAAAGTTTTGGTTGAAGATGTCAACTACTTTGGTGTGATGCTAGTATACTTGGGATTGGTTGACGGTATGGTGTCAGGGGCTATTCACTCAACTGCCTCAACAGTTCGCCCAGCCCTACAAATCATTAAAACTCGTCCAAACGTTACTCGTACGTCAGGTGCCTTCCTCATGGTTCGTGGTACGGAACGTTACCTATTTGGTGACTGTGCCATTAATATCAATCCAGATGCGGAAGCCTTGGCTGAGATTGCTATCAACTCGGCTATTACAGCTAAAATGTTTGGCATCGAACCTAAAATTGCAATGTTGAGCTACTCTACTAAAGGTTCAGGTTTTGGTGATAGTGTTGATAAAGTTGTTGAAGCAACAAAAATTGCACACGATTTGCGTCCTGACCTTGAAATCGATGGAGAATTGCAATTTGATGCGGCCTTCCACCCTGAAACTGCAGCATTGAAAGCTCCAGGAAGTAACGTTGCTGGGCAAGCAACTGTCTTTATCTTCCCTGGTATCGAAGCGGGGAATATTGGCTATAAGATTGCAGAACGTCTTGGTGGCTTCGCGGCTGTAGGTCCTGTATTGCAAGGTTTGAATAAACCAGTAAACGACCTTTCTCGTGGATGTAATGCAGATGATGTGTACAAGTTGACCCTTATCACAGCAGCTCAGGCGATCAATCAATAAGAAATGGAGTCTCTTCTACTAAAGGAAGGGGCTTTTTAGTACTGAGAAAAGGACAGTTAGGAGCTTCTATGTTATACTAGATATATGTTAGATTTGAAAGAATACGGAGTTGAGATGTGGTCAGAGGAGAAGATCATTTCTTTTCGTGAGAAACTCCTCAACTGGTACGATGAAAACAAACGGGATTTACCATGGCGTAGAAGTAAAAATCCTTATCATATCTGGGTTTCTGAAATTATGCTCCAACAGACTAGAGTAGACACAGTCATTCCCTACTATGAACGATTTTTGGACTGGTTTCCAACTGTTGAAAGTCTGGCGAATGCGCCTGAAGAGCGTTTGCTAAAAGCATGGGAGGGGTTGGGATATTACTCCCGAGTTCGCAACATGCAGAAATCAGCCCAGCAGATTATGGCTGACTTTGGTGGTCAATTTCCAAACACCTATGAAGGAATTTCTAGTTTAAAAGGGATTGGTCCCTACACTGCGGGAGCAATTTCCAGTATCGCTTTTAATCTACCCGAGCCAGCAGTTGATGGCAATGTCATGCGAGTTTTGTCTCGCTTGTTTGAGGTCAATCATGATATCGGAGTTCCCAGCAATCGAAAGATCTTCCAAGCTACGATGGAAATCTTGATTGATCCAGAACGACCAGGAGACTTTAATCAAGCCTTGATGGACTTAGGGTCTGATATAGAGGCACCAGTTAATCCTCGACCAGAAGAAAGCCCTGTTAAGGAATTTAGCGCAGCGTATCAGAATGGGACTATGGATTCTTATCCAATTAAAGAACCCAAGAAAAAGCCTCTCCCAATCTATCTCAAGGCTTTGGTTGTGCGCAATGCTCAAGGTCAATATCTACTTGAGAAAAACGAAAGTGAGAAACTGCTAGCTGGTTTTTGGCATTTCCCCTTGATAGAAGTAGAGGAGTTCTCACAGGAAGAAGAACAGCTGAATCTATTTGCTCAGGTTGCTGAAAAAAGCGTTGCTTTTGGTCCAACACCCCAAGAAAGTTTTGAGCAGGATTATGACTTAGAAGTTAATTGGTCCCATCAAGTATTTGATCAAGTCAAGCATGTCTTTAGCCATCGGAAATGGCATATTCAAATCCTAGCGGGTCAGGTGACAGATTCGAAACAGTTTGATGACAGAGAAATTCGCTGGGTTTCTCCTCAGGAATTTTCTGATTATCCATTTGCTAAACCTCAACAAAAGATTTGGCAGGCTTATAAAACAGTTCTTGAAGATGAGGGCCGATATTAGCCATTTGTGCCTTCTTTACATTTTTTTGTTATAATAGATAGAGAAAAGGTGAACATATGAAAAAAATATTAGTTGTAGATGATGAGAAACCAATCTCAGATATTATTAAGTTCAATATGACCAAGGAAGGCTATGAGGTTGTAACAGCCTTTAACGGTAGAGAAGCCATCGAGCTATTTGAGGCGGAGCAACCTGATATTATTATTCTAGATTTGATGCTTCCTGAGATCGATGGTTTAGAAGTTGCTAAGACAATTCGTAAGACTAGCAGTGTGCCTATCATTATGCTCTCAGCCAAGGATAGTGAGTTTGACAAGGTTATCGGTTTAGAACTTGGGGCAGATGATTATGTCACAAAGCCCTTCTCAAACCGTGAATTGCAGGCGCGTGTGAAGGCTTTACTTCGTCGTACAGACCTTGCTTCAGTGGATAGTCAAGAAACTGATGAAAAGAAATCCCAACCCCTTCAGATTGGTGATTTGGAAATCGTTCCAGATGCTTATGTGGCTAAGAAATACGGTGAGGAACTGGATTTGACTCATCGTGAGTTTGAGCTCTTGTACCACTTGGCCTCTCACATTGGTCAAGTTATTACGCGTGAACACTTGCTTGAGACTGTCTGGGGTTATGACTATTTTGGTGATGTTCGTACAGTGGATGTGACCATCCGACGTTTGCGTGAAAAAATCGAAGACACTCCAAGCCGTCCAGAATACATCCTAACACGTCGTGGTGTGGGTTACTATATGAGAAATAATGATTGAAGATATTAGACAAACGATTCTGACCAGTGATTTTATCTTTATCCTGATTTTACTTGGCTTTATCTTGGTGGTAACCTTGTTGTTACTGGAAAATCGTCGGGATAATATTCGTCTAAAGCAGGTTAATCAAAAGATTAAAGATTTGATTGCAGGGGATTATTCTCGAGTATTGGATATGCAGGGAAGCTCTGAAATCACCAACATCACCAATAATCTTAATGACTTGTCTGAGGTCATTCGTTTAACGCAGGAGAATTTGGAGCAAGAAACAAAAAGGCTTAACAGTATTCTTTCTTATATGACAGATGGAGTACTAGCGACCAATCGCCGTGGTCAAATTACCATGATTAACGATATGGCCAAGAAACAGCTGGGTGTCGTAAAAGAAGAAGCATTGAACAAAAGCATCCTAGAATTGCTTAAGATAGAGGATGAATATGAACTGCGTGACCTCATTACACAGATTCCTGAATTGATGATTGATTCCCAAAATGCTAATGGAGAATATCTTAGTCTTCGTGTGCGTTTTGCACTCATTCGTCGTGAGTCTGGATTCATTTCTGGTTTGGTTGCCGTTTTGCACGATACGACTGAACAGGAGAAGGAAGAGCGTGAACGGAGACTCTTCGTGTCTAATGTTAGCCATGAGTTGCGGACACCTTTGACTAGTGTTAAGTCCTATCTTGAAGCCTTAGACGAGGGAGCCTTGTATGATCCTGTTGCTCCTGATTTTATCAAGGTTTCGCTCGATGAAACCAACCGTATGATGCGGATGGTGACAGATCTCTTGCATCTCTCTCGTATTGATAATGCGACCACTCAGTTGGATGTGGAATTGATTAATTTTACGGCCTTCATTACCTTTATCCTCAACCGCTTTGATAAGATGAGAAGTCAGGATGAGGAGAAAAAATATGAGCTGGTTAGAGATTACCCAATCAACTCAGTTTGGATCGAGATTGATACCGATAAAATGACTCAGGTGATTGATAATATTCTTAACAATGCCATCAAGTACTCACCAGATGGTGGGAAAATTACTGTCAGCATGAAAACCACTGAAGACCAGATGATTTTATCTATCAAAGACCAAGGTCTAGGTATTCCAAAACAAGATTTGCCGAAGATTTTTGACCGCTTTTACCGTGTGGATCGTGCAAGAAGTCGTGCTCAAGGTGGAACTGGTCTAGGTCTGGCTATTGCCAAGGAAATCATCAAACAACACAATGGCTTTATTTGGGCCAAAAGTGAATACGGTAAGGGGTCAACCTTTACCATTGTGCTCCCTTATGATAAGGAGGCAGTGAAAGAAGAAGTCTGGGAGGATGAAGTAGAAGACTAGAATGAGTGAGATAGGCTTTAAATACAGTATTTTAGCATCAGGTTCCAGTGGAAATTCCTTTTATCTGGAAACGCCAAAAAAGAAAATCTTAGTGGATGCAGGCTTGTCTGGTAAGAAAATTACCAGCCTGCTAGCTGAAATCAATCGCAAGCCTGAAGATTTGGATGCGATTTTGATTACGCATGAGCATTCAGACCATATTCATGGAGTCGGTGTCTTGGCTCGAAAGTATGGTATGGATCTTTACGCCAATGAAAAAACTTGGCAGGCTATGGAAAATAGCAAGTACCTCGGTAAGGTTGATTCATCCCAGAAGCACATTTTTGAAATGGGTAAAACCAAAACCTTTGGCGATATCGACATTGAGAGTTTTGGGGTCAGCCACGATGCGGCAGCACCCCAGTTTTACCGCTTTATGAAAGACGACAAGAGCTTTGTCATGCTGACCGATACAGGTTATGTTAGTGACCGTATGGCAGGAATTGTCGAGAATGCTGACGGTTACCTCATCGAGTCCAACCACGATGTGGAGATCTTGCGAGCAGGTTCTTATGCTTGGCGACTCAAACAGCGAATCCTATCTGATCTTGGTCACCTCTCTAACGAAGACGGTGCTGAGGCCATGATTCGTGCAATGGGAAATCGAACCAAGAAAATCTACCTTGGGCATTTGTCCAAAGAGAACAATATCAAGGAACTGGCTCATATGACCATGGTCAATCAGCTAGCACAAGCTGATTTGGGTGTAGGAGTAGACTTTAAAGTTTACGATACTTCCCCAGATACCGCAACACCACTGACAGATATATAAAAAAGAAGGCGAGTGCCTTCTTTTATTGTCTTTTACAATCCTGCAAATTCTTTGATTTCTTGTGCTGACATTGAAGAGTCGCAACGGACATTGATTTGACCATCTGCAACGTGGACAAAGCCTGGAACAGTCGGGATTCCATAACGTGAACGGAATTCTTGCAACTCATTGAGTTGGCTTGGTTCTTCACTGTTGATGAAGTAGATGTGGGCTTTGGTCTCAGCTAGGACACCTGCCAATGTGCCAGCAAATTTACGACAGTAAGGACAAGTTTTGCGACCGATGAAGAAGGTTGCTGTTTCTTTATTATCGAGTGCTTCTTGGGCACGTGCAACTGTAGTCACTTCAAGGTCTTTAATATCTTCTAAAAACTGATTCATAAGAATACCTCTCTTTTTTTGATAAAACTAGTATGCCACAAAGTTTCTAAAATTGCTCGGATTTGATACGAAAAAAAGATGAGATCGTTTTATCTCATCTTTCATCTTGCTTATTTTACAAAGGCATTGATTTCTGCTTCGATGTTGGCAATCTTAGCTTGTGAATCTTCGTTGCTTTGGCCCACAACGGCAATGTAGAACTTGATTTTTGGTTCTGTACCTGAAGGGCGAACAGCGATCCAAGAACCATCCGCAAGAGTGTATTTCAAAACATCACTTGGAGGAGTTGTTAAGGCAGTTACAATACCATCAGCAGTAGTAGAAGTTTGTGCTTTGAAGTCTTCTACAACAGTGATAGCTGTTGCGTTCCATTCTTTTGGAGCATTGTTACGGAACTTAGCCATAATCGCTTTGATTTGCTCAGCTCCATCGACACCTGAAAGAGTAACAGAGATGGTCTTTTCAGCATAGTAGCCGTATTCTTTGTAGATTTCCTCGATACCGTCAGCCAATGTCAAACCACGTGAACGGTAGTAGGCAGCAAGTTCAGCAACGACAAGAACGGCTTGGATAGCATCTTTATCACGTACGAATGGTTTGATCAAGTAACCGAAGCTTTCTTCAAATCCCATCATGTAAGTGTGGTTGTGTTTTTCTTCAAATTCTTGAATTTTTTCAGCGATAAATTTGAAACCAGTCAAAACGTTGAACATGGTTGCGCCGTAGCTTTCAGCAATCTTAGTTACCAAGTCAGTTGATACGATAGATTTGCAAAGGGCTGCATTTTCAGGAAGAGTTCCAGCATTTTTGTGGGCTTCCAAGATGTATTTAGCCATGATAGCACCGATTTGGTTACCTGAAAGGTTGAGGTAGCTACCATCTTTTTGAAGAACTTCAACACCAACACGGTCAGCGTCAGGGTCAGTTGCGACAAGAACATCTGCACCAACTTGACGACCAAGTTCTTCAGCAAGTGCAAAAGCTGCTTGGCTTTCTGGGTTTGGAGATTTTACAGTTGAGAAGTCTGGGTCGGCAGTTGCTTGCGCTTCAACGACTTGAACAGAGTCAAATCCTGCTTGGGCAAGAGCACGACGAGCCAACATTTCACCAGTACCATGAAGTGGTGTGTAGACAATCTTCATGTCTTTACCAAATTCTTCAATTAAGGCTGGGTTGATGTTTACATCTTTGACTTCTTTAAGGTATTCCACATCGACAGCTTCACCAATTACTTCAATCAAACCAGAAGCTTTTTCAGCTTCGACATCAGCAACTTCCACAGCAAATGGATTTTCGATAGCGCGGATGTAAGTCGTCAAGGCATCTGCATCGTGAGGAGGCATTTGTCCACCGTCTTCACCGTAAACCTTGTAACCGTTAAATGGTGCAGGGTTATGGCTGGCAGTAATCATGATACCTGCAAAACAGTTGAGGTGACGAACTGCAAATGAGAGTTCTGGAGTCGGACGAAGGCTTTCAAATACGTAAGATTTGATACCATGTTTTGCAAGAACTGCAGCGGATTCAAAGGCAAATTCTGGAGAGAAGTGACGGCTATCGTAGGCAATTGCCACGCCGCGTTCTTTTTCATTTCCACCTTTTGACTCAATCAAACGAGCCAAACCTTCAGTCGCTTGACGGACAACATAGATATTGATACGGTTAGTACCAGCGCCGATCAAACCACGCATACCAGCAGTACCAAATTCAAGATTGGTATAAAAGGCATCTTCCTTTGTTTTTTCATCCATGTTTTCCAAATCCTGACGAAGGTAGTCTGGAAGTTCAGCAAAATCTAACCATTTTTGATAATTTTCTTGGTAAGTCATAGAGGATCTCCTTTTTTTGTAAATTCTTTTAATCGCTTTCATTATATCACGATTTATCATTTTAGTAAAACGTTAGCATAACTTTCTGAAAAAGCTTGAAATGAAATGGATTCTATAGTCTTGAACCCCTTAGGGAAACATGCTATACTACCTATATGATTATTTTACAAGCTAATAAAATTGAACGTTCATTTGCAGGAGAGGTTCTTTTTGATAATATCAATCTGCAAGTAGATGAACGAGATCGGATTGCCCTCGTTGGGAGAAATGGAGCGGGTAAGTCTACTCTTTTGAAGATTTTGGTTGGAGAAGAGGAGCCAACTAGTGGGGAAATCAATAAGAAAAAAGATATTTCTCTGTCTTACCTAGCCCAAGATAGTCGATTTGAGTCTGAGAATACCATCTACGATGAAATGCTCCATGTCTTTGATGATTTGCGTCGGACTGAGAAACAACTTCATCAGATGGAACTGGAGATGGGTGAAAAGTCTGGCGCTGAATTGGATAAACTGATGGCGGATTATGACCGTTTGTCAGAGAATTTCCGTCAAGCAGGCGGCTTTACCTATGAAGCTGATATCCGTGCTATCTTAAATGGTTTTAAGTTTGATGAATCTATGTGGCAGATGAAAATTGCTGAGCTTTCTGGTGGTCAAAATACTCGTCTGGCTCTAGCAAAAATGCTCCTTGAAAAGCCTAATCTCTTGGTTTTGGACGAGCCAACCAACCACTTGGATATTGAAACCATAGCCTGGCTAGAGAATTACTTGGTGAACTATAGCGGTGCACTCATTATTGTTAGCCACGACCGTTATTTTTTGGATAAGGTTGCTACGATTACGCTCGATTTGACCAAGCATTCTTTAGACCGTTATGTGGGAAATTACTCTTGTTTTGTTGAACAAAAAGAGCAAAAGCTAGCAACGGAAGCTAAGAACTATGAAAAGCAGCAGAAGGAAATCGCTGCTCTGGAAGACTTTGTCAATCGTAATCTAGTACGAGCTTCGACAACCAAACGTGCCCAATCTCGCCGGAAACAATTGAAAAAAATGGAGCGTTTGGACAAACCTGAAGCTGGCAAGAAATCAGCCAACATGACCTTCCAGTCTGAAAAAACGTCGGGAAATGTTGTTTTGACCGTTGAAAATGCAGCCATTGGTTATGATGAGGAAATATTGTCAGAGCCAATCAATCTCGACCTCCGTAAGATGAATGCTGTTGCCATCGTAGGACCAAATGGTATTGGGAAGTCAACCTTTATCAAGTCAATAGTAGATCATATTCCTTTTATCAAAGGAGAGAAGCGTTTTGGAGCAAATGTTGAGGTTGGTTACTACGATCAGACTCAAAGCAAGTTAACACCTAGTAATACTGTTCTGGATGAACTCTGGAATGACTTTAAATTGATACCAGAGGTTGAAATCCGCAATCGCCTAGGTGCCTTCCTCTTCTCTGGTGATGATGTTAAGAAGTCAGTTGGAATGCTGTCTGGTGGCGAGAAAGCTCGTTTGCTTCTTGCAAAACTTTCAATGGAAAACAATAACTTCCTGATTCTTGACGAGCCGACCAACCACTTGGACATTGATAGCAAGGAAGTGTTAGAAAATGCTCTGATTGATTTTGATGGAACCCTTCTTTTCGTCAGTCACGACCGTTACTTTATCAATCGTGTAGCCACTCATGTTCTGGAATTGTCTGAGAGTGGTTCAACCCTCTACCTTGGAGATTATGACTACTATGTTGATAAAAAGGCTGAAATGGAAGTCAGCCAGACAGAAGAAGCTTCAACTAGCAATCAAGCAAAAGAAGCAAGTCCAGTCAATGACTACCAAGCTCAGAAAGAAAGTCAGAAAGAAGCCCGTAAGCTCATGCGTCAAATAGAGAGTTTAGAGGCTGAAATCGAAGAGTTAGAAACTCAAAGCCAAGCCATTTCTGAAAAAATGCTGGAAACCAATGATGCTGAAAAACTCATGGAATTGCAGGCTGAACTGGATAAAATCAGCCATCGTCAGGAAGAAGCCATGCTTGAGTGGGAAGAATTATCGGAGCAGGTATAAGAAATGGAACATCTTGGAAAGGTATTTCGTGAATTTCGTAAAAGTGGGAAATACTCCTTAAAAGAGGCGGCAGGTGAATCGTGTTCAACCTCTCAATTATCTCGCTTCGAGCTTGGGGAGTCTGATCTAGCAGTTTCTCGTTTCTTTGAGATTTTGGACAATATTCATGTGACTATTGAAAATTTCATGGATAAGGCTAGGGATTTTCAAAATCATGAACATGTTGCCTTGATGGCACAGATTATTCCGCTTTACTACTCAAATAATATTGCAGGTTTTCAAAAGCTTCAAAGAGAACAACTTGAAAAGGCTAAGAGTTCGACCAATCCCCTTTATTTTGAGCTGAATTGGATTCTGCTACAAGGTCTGATTTGCCAAAGAGATGCTAGTTACACGATGAAGCAGAGTGATTTGGAAAAGGTAGCAGATTATCTTTTTCAAACAGAAGAATGGACTATGTATGAGTTGATTCTTTTCGGGAATCTCTATACTTTCTACAATGTGGACTATGTAGCTCGGATTGGCAGAGAAGTCATGGAGCGAGAAGACTACTACAAAGAAATTGGTCGGCATCGAAAACTCGTTTTGATTTTAGCTCTTAACTGTTACCAGCATTGTTTGGAAAACCGTTCCTTTGCGGATGCGGCCTATTTTGAGAGCTATGTGGAGAAGTTAATTGGAAATGGTATCAAGCTTTATGAGCGCAATATCTTCCATTATCTCAAAGGTTTCGCCCTCTACCAGAGGGACCTAAAAGAAGAGGGTTGTAGTCAGATGCAGGAAGCCATGCATATTTTTGATGTGCTCGGACTTCCAGAGCAAGTAGCTTACTATCAGGAACATTATGAAAAATTTGTAAATCCTTAAATTTCCCAAATAAGGGAAAAGCGAAGGGACTCCTTTCAGTTTTGATACAATAGTTTCAAAATTTGAGAGGAGCTTTTTATATGAATCGACATGCAATCCAGTTGGTTAGTCGTGGTGCTATTAATAAGATAGGAAATATGCTCTATGATTATGGAAACAGTGTTTGGTTAGCATCAATGGGAACGATAGGACAGACTGTTCTTGGGATTTATCAAATTTCTGAACTCGTCACATCCATTCTGGTCAATCCCTTTGGTGGAGTGATTTCAGACCGCTTTTCGCGTCGCAAAATTTTGATGACGACAGACTTGATTTGTGGTATTCTCTGTTTAGCTATTTCTTTCATCAGAAATGATAGCTTAATGATTGCTGCCTTGATTTTTGCCAATATTGTTCAGGCGGTTGCTTTTGCATTTTCTCGTACGGCTAATAAAGCCATTATAACTGAAGTTGTAGAAAAAGACGAGATTGTGACATATAACGCTCGCTTAGAGCTCGTTTTGCAGGTTGTAGGCGTTAGCTCCCCTGTGCTTTCTTTCATCGTTTTACAATTTGCCAGTCTCCATATGACGCTTATTTTAGATGCCATTAGTTTTTTCATTGCATTTACCTTAGTAGCTTTCCTCCCCAAAAAAGAGACTCAGGAACAAGAGAAAAAGACTTTTAGTTGGAGAAATATTTTTGCTGATATGAAAGAAGGACTTGCCTATATCTGGCACCAGCAAGAAATCTTTTTCCTTCTGATAGTAGCTTCCAGTGTTAATTTCTTTTTTGCAGCTTTTGAATTTCTCCTACCTTTTTCAGAACGGCTTTATGGGGTAGAAGGAGCTTATGCAACTATTTTGACTATGGGCGCTATTGGTTCGATTATCGGAGCTCTTCTAGCTAGCAAAATAAAGGCAAGTGTTTATAATCTTTTGATTCTATTGGCTTTGACTGGAGTTGGAGTTTTTATGATGGGATTACCACTGCCAACTTTTCTTTCCTTTTCTGGAAATTTAGTTTGTGAACTGTTTATGACGATTTTTAATATTCACTTTTTTACTCAGGTTCAAACCAAGGTTGAAAGTGAATATTTAGGTAGGGTGCTGAGTACCATTTTTACTTTAGCCATTCTCTTTATGCCAATTGCAAAAGGCTTTATGACAGTACTGCCAAGTGTTCATCTCTCTTCTTTCCTGATAATTGGAAGCGGGGTTGTCATCCTGTCTTGTATATCTCTCATTTATGTTCGAAATCGTTTTGAAAAAAAGGTATAAATTTCTTTGACTTAAAAAAATATTTCACTATTAATTATTTTTCAGCCCTTCTCCATTGTGAGGAGGGCTTGGTTTGTGGTAAAATGGTTTTATGAATAAAAGAATGAATGAGTTAGTTGCCTTACTCAACCGCTATGCGACGGAGTACTATACGAGTGACAATCCTTCGGTTTCAGATAGCGAGTACGATCGCCTCTACCGAGAGTTGGTCGAATTGGAAGCTACCTATCCAGATCAAGTTTTAGCGGACAGTCCGACCCATCGCGTTGGTGGTAAGGTTTTAGATGGTTTTGAAAAATACAGTCATCAGTATCCTCTTTATAGTTTGCAGGATGCTTTTTCACGTGAAGAGTTAGAAGCTTTTGATGCGCGTGTTCGTAAGGAGTTAGCCCATCCCACTTATATCTGTGAGCTGAAAATCGATGGTTTGTCTATCTCACTTACGTATGAAAAGGGGATTTTTGTCGTTGGGGCGACACGTGGAGATGGTTCTATTGGTGAGAATATCACAGAAAACCTCAAGCGTGTCAAGGACATTCCTTTGACCTTGCCAGAAAAACTTGATATTACCGTTCGTGGAGAGTGTTATATGCCACGCGCTTCTTTTGACCTGGTCAACCAAGCTCGCCAAGAAAATGGGGAGCCTGAATTTGCTAATCCTCGTAATGCGGCGGCTGGAACTTTGCGTCAGCTGGATACGGCAGTAGTAGCCAAACGCAATCTTGCAACGTTTCTCTATCAAGAAGCCAGCCCTTCTACTCGTGATAGTCAAGAAAAGGTCTTGAAGCATCTTGAACAGCTTGGTTTTGTGGTTAATCCTAAACGAATATTGACTAAAAGTATAGATGAGATATGGGACTTTATCCAAGAAGTTGGACAAGAACGGGAACATCTACCTTACGATATTGATGGAGTGGTTATTAAAGTCAATGACTTAGCAGGTCAAGAAGAACTCGGTTTTACAGTTAAAGCGCCTAAGTGGGCAGTAGCATACAAATTTCCTGCTGAGGAAAAAGAAGCCCAGCTCCTTTCAGTTGACTGGACAGTGGGTCGTACGGGTGTTGTGACCCCAACTGCCAATCTGACACCAGTTCAGCTTGCTGGGACAACCGTCAGTCGTGCAACTCTCCACAACGTAGATTATATCGCCGAAAAAGATATTCGCAAAGACGATACGGTTATCGTCTATAAGGCTGGGGACATCATCCCTGCTGTCTTGCGTGTTGTAGAGTCCAAGCGTGTTTCTGAAGAAAAACTAGATATTCCGACTAACTGTCCAAGCTGTGACAGTCAGTTACTTCATTTCGAAGATGAGGTTGCTCTACGTTGTATCAATCCTCGCTGTCCTGCTCAAATTATGGAAGGCTTGATTCACTTTGCCTCTCGAGATGCCATGAATATTACAGGCCTTGGTCCATCTATCGTTGAAAAGCTTTTTGCTGCCAATTTAGTCAAAGATGTGGCAGATATTTACCGTTTGAAAGAAGAAGATTTCCTCCTTTTAGAAGGTGTCAAGGAAAAGTCTGCTTCTAAACTGTATCGGGCCATTCAAGCATCCAAGGAAAACTCTGCTGAAAAGCTCTTGTTTGGTCTGGGAATTCGCCATGTCGGAAGTAAGGCTAGTCAGCTCTTGCTCCAACATTTCCACTCTATTGAAAATCTAGCCCAAGCAGACCCAGAGGAAGTAGCAAGTATCGAAAGCTTGGGGAGTGTAATTGCGCAAAGTCTTCAGACTTATTTTGCTACAGAAGGATCGAAGATTCTTTTAGACGAGTTGAAAGAAGCTGGAGTTAATCTGGACTACAAAGGACAGACAGTAGTGGCAGATGCGGCCTTGTCAGGTTTGACAGTAGTTCTGACAGGAAAATTGGAACGCCTCAAACGCTCAGAAGCCAAAAGCAAACTCGAAAGTCTTGGTGCCAAAGTCACAGGCAGTGTATCCAAGAAAACAGATCTAGTCGTAGCAGGAGCGGATGCAGGAAGCAAGCTCCAAAAAGCACAAGAACTTGGTATTGAAGTTCGAGATGAAGCCTGGCTGGAAAGTATGTAATGATAGTAGAAAATTAGGCGACAGCTAGTCTCAAACTATCTCTCCTGATGTGTTTTGACATGGTTAAAATCTGTTGTCCATCGTGATGAAATGCCAACTGAATCCATCAGAATCAAATAAAATTAAAATAGAAATTAGAAATTAGGAAAAAACATGTACAATTATCCCGTTCTTCTCCATTTTCATAGAAAAAATGGAGATTATAGAGCTTGCTCATTTAGCACAGACCGAGATGAAAACAAAAGCTCTTTAACTTCAGAGACCACTTATTTTGGTCTTCAGTTTTCTTTTACCGTGACTAGTCAGGAAAAGGTGGATAGTTTCACCTTCAAAGCCGAGATAGATGGTGTATTAAAAGAATATCTTGTACGTTTTAACTACTATCCCTTGCTAACAGAAGCATGGATTTTAGAGGGCGATGAGATTGTTTATTATTCTGAAAACCCAGCTATTGCTAGTCCTTACTACAAAGATCAAAATCCATTTGCCTTTGATAAAGCAATCCATAGCGCTAGCTTTGATCACCACTGGGGCTACCAAGGAGAACTAGGTTATAGCCTTTCAGATTATCAGACAAGCTTTAAACTTTGGGCTCCTACAGCTACAGCTGTACAGGTGGTTGTATATGAAAATACCAGCAACGATGCATCGATTTGGAAAACCTTTAATCTAGAGCGTGGTAATAGCTATTCATATGGTCATAAGTATAATACCATTGGTGTGTGGAGTCTAGACTTAGATGAAAATCTTGCTGGTAAGGCTTATCAGTATCAAATTGAATTTCCTCACCACCAGACTTTGACGAGAGATCCTTACACAACTGCAACAAGTCCTGACGGGAAACGTTCTGTAATTCTTTCTCATCAGGACAGACAAGTAGAAAGATTCGAAGTCAAACATGGGACAGAAGCGCCATGGCGTTTGGATAATCCATGTAAAGCAGTTATCTGTGAAATGCATATTCGTGATTTTACAAAATCGCCTACATCTGGTGTTCCTGAAGAACTCCGCGGAACCTTCTTGGGTGCTGCTCAGACTGGAACGGTTAACCAATACGGTCAAGCAACCGCCTTTGACTATATCAAAGAACTTGGTTGCAACTATGTTCAACTCCAACCAATCTTTGATCGCCATAAGGAATATGACGAGAACGGAAATGTAACCTATAACTGGGGCTATGACCCTCAAAACTACAATGCTCCAGAAACAAGTTTCTCTAGTAATCCAGATGATCCCGGACAAGTTATTCGAGACCTCAAGACCATGATTCAGGCTTATCATGATGCAGGAATCGGTGTCATTATGGATGTGGTTTATAACCATACCTTCTCAACAGTTGACGCTCCATTCCAGACAACTGTTCCCGATTATTTCTATCGTATGAATCGTGATGGAACTTTTCAAAACGGTACGGGAGTAGGAAATGAAACCGCAAGTGAACACGAAATGTACCGCAAGTATATGATTGACTCACTCCTTTATTGGGTGAAAGAATACAATGTTGACGGTTTCCGTTTCGACTTGATGGGAATCCACGATGTCAAAACCATGCAGGCAATTCGTTGGGCACTTGATGAAGTTGATCCGCGTATTCTCACTTATGGAGAAGGCTGGGATATGGGGACAGGTCTAGCTCCTTATGACAAGGCTAAAAAGGACAATGCCTACCAGATGCCAAATATAGGTTTCTTCAACGATAATCAGCGTGATGCGGTCAAAGGAGGAGAAGTTTATGGTACAATCAAGTCAGGATTTGTCAGTGGTGCTGCCACAGAACCAATCGTAGCCAAGGCAATTCTTGGTAGCCGAGAGTTGGGGTCATATCTTAGTCCAAACCAAGTCCTTAACTATGTAGAAGCCCATGATAATTACAATCTTCATGACTTGTTGGCAACTCTTCATCCTGATCAGAGTTCCGACCAGATTATGCGCAAGGTCGAGACAGCGACAGCCATGAACCTTCTCATGCAAGGTATGTCCTTTATGGAACTTGGTCAAGAGTTTGGACGAACTAAGTTGATTCCAACTGGTGAACACGGAGAACTCACTCCAGCAGACCGAGAACGCGCTATGAACAGTTACAATGCACCTGATAGTGTCAATCAGGTAAACTGGGATTTGATCAATGAAAGACAAGAAAGCATTGAGTTTGTCCGTCAGATTATTCGACTGAAAACACAGACCAGTGCCTTCTCCTATCCTACATACGAAGAAGTTTACCGTCATGTCTTTGTCCACACAGCTGCTGAAAATAGCGGGTGGATTGTCTATGAGATTCACGGTGGATCAGAACATCTATTAGTGGTATTTAATGCTAAGGGAACCTCCTTCTACTTTGAAAATGCAGGTAAGCTTGAAATGTTCCTTACCAACAGTCGTTCAAAACAAGAAAATGTTATTGATGATATTAGTGTCGCAGTTTTAAAAGTGCTCTCATAAATTAATGTAGTAAAAAGGGTTAGATTATCTAATCCTTTTTGTCATTTATGAGGTTTTTAATGAAGAGTAGAATTAAGTTTCAAATAATTTGAAGGATCAAGATTGTGAAAAAAATCTCAATTTTTTCACAAAAAGGGTTGTAATTTTCTGAAAATTTGATAAAATAAGTCTTAATAATTTTCAGGAGGAAGAAAATTGGCAAGATATCAAAATTTAGTAAATGGAAATTGGAAATCATCTGAAAAGGAAATTACAATCTATTCACCCATTAATCAGGAAAAGCTGGGGACAGTACCAGCTATGAGTCAAGCTGAAGTAGATGAGGCTATGAAAGCTGCGCGTACAGCTCTCCCAGCATGGCGTGATTTAGCACCAGTTGAGCGTGCAGCCTATTTGCATAAGACAGCAGACATTTTGGAACGTGATAAAGAAAAAATTGGTACAATTCTTGCCAAAGAGGTCGCTAAAGGGATAAAAGCAGCCATTGGAGAAGTAGTACGTACAGCAGATTTGATTCGTTTTGCTGCAGAAGAAGGTCTCCGTATCACTGGACAAGCAATGGAAGGGGGCGGTTTTGAAGCTGCAAGTAAAAACAAACTAGCCGTTGTCCGTCGTGAGCCAGTTGGTGTCGTTTTAGCTATAGCGCCATTTAACTATCCAGTTAACCTTTCTGGATCTAAGATTGCTCCAGCTTTGATTGCAGGGAATGTCGTCATGTTTAAACCACCAACACAAGGATCTATCTCAGGTCTGTTATTAGCCAAGGCTTTTGATGAGGCAGGTATTCCAGCAGGAGTATTTAATACGATAACTGGACGTGGTTCTGAAATCGGAGACTACATCATTGAACACAAGGAAGTGAACTTCATTAACTTTACAGGTTCAACACCGATCGGTGAGCGAATTGGTCGTTTAGCTGGAATGCGTCCTATCATGCTTGAACTTGGTGGGAAAGATGCAGCTATTGTTCTCGAAGATGCAGACTTGGAACACGCAGCTAAACAAATCGTCGGTGGAGCCTTTAGCTATTCAGGACAACGTTGTACTGCTATCAAACGTGTTTTGGTTGTGGAAAGCGTAGCAGACAAGTTGGCTGAATTGCTCCAAGCTGAAGTTGCTAAGCTAACCGTTGGTGACCCATTTGACAATGCTGATATCACACCTGTTATTGATAATGCTTCAGCTGATTTTATTTGGGGATTGATTCAGGATGCGCAAGGTAAAGGTGCCAAAGCGCTCAGTCCAATCAAACGTGAGGGCAATCTCATTTGGCCGGGACTTTTTGATTATGTCACAAGAGATATGAAATTAGCATGGGAAGAGCCATTTGGCCCTGTTCTCCCAATTATCCGTGTTGCAGATGCGGATGAAGCAGTAGCAATTGCTAATGAATCAGAATTCGGTCTTCAATCTTCAGTCTTTACAAATGACTTTAAGAAGGCGTTTGAAATTGCTGAAAAACTGGAAGTTGGAACGGTTCATATTAATAACAAAACGCAACGTGGGCCAGATAATTTCCCATTCCTTGGTGTAAAAGATTCTGGTGCTGGTGTGCAAGGGATTAAATACAGCATTGAAGCAATGACAAATGTTAAATCCATTGTTTTTGATGTGAAATAATTTATAAAATCAGGAAATAACATTCCTGATTTTTATTTTTACTAAAAAATCCAGTTTAAAATTGAAAAATAACGAATGTTTTGGTATTATACTAAGAAAATATATGTAAATCATTTATTTTTTCAACAATTAAATGAAAAAATTATATGATGTTAAGATATATTTTCTAAAATTTTCAAGATATTTTTTAAGAAATTCCGTAAACTGCTTGAAAGTTCTTTTAAAAGATAGTATAATAGAATTATAGAAAACGCTTACAAAAAGAAAGGGGATTGGATGAATAATCAAGAAGCATTGAGAACCTTCACTACTGGAGAAAATTTTCATCTTCAGCACTATCTAGGAGCACATAAAGAGGAAAAAGACGGAGAAATTGGTTTTACTTTCCGTGTTTGGGCACCTAACGCTCAGGCTGTGCACTTAGTTGGTGATTTTACAAACTGGACAGAGCATCAAATTCCCATGGTTCGTAATGAAGCAGGTGTTTGGGAAGTCTTCACAAGTCTGGCTCATGAAGGACAGATTTATAAGTATCATATCACGCGTGCAAATGGGCACCAGATTATGAAAATTGATCCATTGGCGGTTCGTTTTGAGGCCCGCCCAGAGACTGGAGCCATCCTGACTGATATTCCAGAGAAAAAATGGAAAGATGGTCTTTGGCTAGCTAGGAGAAAACGCTGGGGCTTTTTTGAGAGACCAGTCAATATTTATGAAGCCCACGCTGGATCTTGGAAGAGAAATCCAGATGGTAGTCCATACAGCTTTGCACAACTTAAGGAAGAACTCATTCCATACCTTGTTGAGATGAATTACACTCACATCGAGTTTATGCCTTTAATGGCTCACCCACTTGGATTAAGTTGGGGCTACCAGCTTATGGGTTACTTTGCTATGGAGCACTCTTATGGGCGACCAGAGGAATTCCAAGATTTTGTTGAGGAATGTCATTTAAACAATATCGGTGTAATTGTGGATTGGGTTCCAGGTCATTTTACCATCAACGATGACGCCCTTGCTTATTACGATGGAACACCAACTTTTGAATACCAAGACCACAATAAGGCCCATAACTATGGTTGGGGAGCTCTTAACTTTGACCTTGGGAAGAATGAAGTTCAGTCCTTCTTGATTTCTAGCATTAAATTCTGGATTGACTTTTATCATTTAGACGGTATTCGAGTGGATGCAGTTAGCAATATGCTCTACCTAGACTATGATAATGCTCCTTGGACTCCAAACAAAGACGGTGGCAATCTCAACTACGAAGGCTACTATTTCCTTCAACGTTTGAACACTGTTATCAAGTTAGCTCATCCAGATGTAATGATGATTGCAGAAGAAAGTTCATCAGCAACAAAGATTACTGGTATGAAAGAAATGGGCGGTCTAGGATTTGACTACAAGTGGAATATGGGTTGGATGAACGACATTCTCCGTTTCTACGAGGAAGATCCGATTTATCGTAAGTATGATTTTAATCTTGTGACCTTCAGCTTTATGTATGTTTTCAACGAAAACTACCTCTTACCATTCTCGCATGATGAAGTCGTACATGGTAAGAAGAGCATGATGCACAAGATGTGGGGTGATCGCTACAATCAATTTGCAGGTTTGCGAAATCTCTACACTTATCAAATTTGTCATCCAGGTAAGAAACTCTTGTTCATGGGAAGCGAATATGGTCAGTTCTTAGAGTGGAAGTCTGAGGAACAGCTAGAATGGTCTAACTTGGAAGATCCAATGAATGCTAAGATGAAGTACTTCACTTCTCAACTCAATCAATTCTATAAAGAGCATCGTTGCCTTTGGGAAATTGACACCAGCTACGATGGCATCGAAATTATTGATGCGGATAATAGAGATCAGAGTGTCCTTTCCTTTATTCGTAAGAGTAAAAAGGGTGAAATGCTAGTCTGTATCTTTAATATGGCGCCTGTTGAACGAAAAGACTTTACAATCGGACTTCCTGTCGCAGGAGTTTATGAAGAAGTTTGGAATACAGAATTGGAACAATGGGGTGGTGTCTGGAAAGAATACAACCAAACGGTTCAAACTCAAGAAGGATTATGGAAGGATTATGAGCAGACCTTGACCTTCACCTTGCCAGCTATGGGGGCAAGTATCTGGAAGATTAAACGTCGCTTGAAACCAACTAAAACTGTCGCAAATAAAACTCAAAAAGGAGTAGAAAATGAAGAATGAAATGCTAGCTTTGATCCTTGCAGGTGGGCAAGGAACACGTCTCGGAAAACTCACTCAAAGCATTGCTAAACCAGCCGTGCAATTCGGTGGGCGCTACCGTATTATTGACTTCGCGCTTTCAAACTGTGCTAACTCTGGGATTCACAATGTCGGTGTGATTACACAATACCAGCCTCTTGCCTTGAACAACCACATCGGAAATGGTTCGAGCTGGGGACTAGATGGCATTAACACAGGTGTTTCTATCCTTCAACCCTACTCTGCAAGTGAAGGAAACCGTTGGTTTGAAGGGACTAGCCACGCTATCTACCAAAACATTGACTACATCGACAGTGTTAACCCAGAATACGTCTTGATCCTTTCTGGTGACCATATTTACAAGATGGACTATGATGACATGCTTCAGTCTCATAAGGACAACAACGCCAGCTTGACAGTAGCTGTTTTAGATGTGCCTCTCAAAGAAGCTAGTCGCTTTGGTATCATGAATACAGATGCCAATAATCGTATCGTTGAATTTGAAGAAAAACCAGCCGAACCTAAGTCTACCAAAGCTTCTATGGGAATCTATATTTTTGACTGGAAACGTCTACGCAACATGCTAGTAGCCGCTGAAAAGAGCAAGGTAGATATGTCAGATTTCGGTAAAAACGTTATTCCAAACTACCTTGAGTCTGGTGAAAGTGTCTATGCTTATGAATTCAAGGGTTACTGGAAAGACGTTGGTACAATTGAATCCCTTTGGGAAGCCAATATGGAATACATTGATCCAAACAACGCTTTGGATAGTCGTGATCGTCAGTGGAAAATCTACTCACGGAACTTGATTTCACCACCAAACTTTATTGGAAAACACGCTCATGTAGAAGATTCTTTAGTTGTGGATGGCTGTCTCGTGGATGGAACTGTTAAACATTCCATTCTCTCAACAGAAGCGCAAGTACGTGAGGGTGCTGAAGTAGTAGACTCTGTAATCATGAGTGGTGCCATTATCGGAAAAGGTGCAAAAATTAAACGTGCCATCATTGGTGAAGGTGCTGTTATTTCTGAAGGTGTCGAAATTGATGGAACAGACGAAGTACAAGTAGTAGGATATGATGAAGTAGTGGGGGTAGCAACAGATGAAGATTGATAAATATTCAGCCATTTTAGGAAACACCGTTGGTTTTCACGATATGTCAACGTTAACAGAACACCGTCCGGTGGCTAGCTTGCCATTTGGAGCAAAATATCGTTTAATTGATTTCCCTCTTTCTAGCCTTGCAAATGCTGGTGTTCGTAGTGTCTTTGGAATTTTCCAACAAGATAATATCAGTTCAGTCTTTGACCACATTCGTTCAGGACGTGAGTGGGGCTTATCTACCCTTCTCAGTCACTACTATCTAGGTATTTATAATACGCGTGTTGAAAGTAGCACAGTTGGGAAAGAATATTACCAACAGCTTCTCACTTATTTGAAACGTTCAGGATCAAATCAGACGGTTGCACTTAACTGTGATATCGTGGTGAATATTGACCTCAATCAAGTGTTCCATTTACATACTACTGCCGGTCGTCCGATTACAGTTGTTTATAAGAAATTACCTAAAAAGGATATTTCAGATGTTAATGCCATCTTGGAAGTGGATGAAACAGACCATGTTCTTTCTCATAAACTTTTTGATGCCAAATCAACAGATGAACTTTTCAACATGTCTACAGATATATTCGTCGTTGATACTCCGTGGTTGATTAAGCGTTTGGAAGAAGAAGTTCAAAAAGAATATCCAGAAAAATTACGCTATGTTCTCCGCGATTTGGCTGTAAAAGAAGGTGCTTTTGCTTACGAATACACGGGCTATCTAGCCAATATTCACTCCGTTCAATCCTATTATCAAGCCAATATTGATATGCTGGAGTCTCAAAAATTCTACTCTCTTTTCTCACCAAATCAGAAGATTTATACAAAAGTTAAGAATGAAGAACCAACCTACTACTCAAACACCTCTAAGGTAAGTACTTCGCAGTTCGCCTCTGGTAGTATCATAGAGGGTGAAGTAGTTCAGTCGGTCCTATCACGTAACATTTATGTTCACAAAGATAGTGTGGTGAAAGACAGCATTTTATTCCCTCGTGTTGTGATTGGTCAGGGTGCCCAAGTTGAATATGCCATCCTAGACAAAGGAGTTGAAGTTGCGGACGGTGTTGTCATTCGAGGAACAGCAGAACATCCAGTTGTAGTTAAGAAGGGTGAAACAGTAACAGAGGACATTTACTCATGAAAATTTTATTTGTAGCGGCAGAAGGAGCACCCTTTTCAAAAACAGGTGGTTTGGGCGATGTCATTGGTGCCCTTCCCAAATCACTTGTAAAAGCAGGGCACGAAGTTGCAGTTTTCTTGCCTTACTATGATATGGTAGAAGCTAAGTTTGGTGACCAGATAGAGGATGTTCTCCACTTTGAAGTTAGTGTAGGATGGCGTAGACAGTACTGTGGTATTAAGAAAACGGTCTTGAATGGGGTTACCTTCTACTTCATTGATAATCAATATTATTTCTTCCGTGGCCATGTGTACGGTGATTTTGACGATGGTGAACGCTTTGCCTTTTTCCAACTGGCTGCTCTTGAAGCCATGGAACGCATCGGCTTTATTCCTGACCTTCTCCATGTTCATGATTATCACACCGCTATGATTCCTTTTCTCTTGAAGGAAAAATACAGATGGATTCAGGCTTACCAAGGAATCAAGACCGTTTTAACCATTCACAATTTGGAATTCCAAGGTCAGTTTTCTGAAGGAATGTTGTGGGATTTGTTTGGTGTTGGTTTTGAACGGTATGCTGATGGAACCCTTCGTTGGAATGACTGTCTTAACTGGATGAAAGCAGGTATTCTCTACGCGGATCGTGTCTCAACCGTATCTCCTAGCTATGCACATGAGATTATGACTAGTCAGTTCGGTTGCGGTTTGGACCAGATTCTTCGTATGGAGTCAGGTAAGGTTTCAGGTATTGTCAATGGTATTGATGCAGACCTTTATAATCCTGAGACAGATGCTCTTTTAGACTATCATTTTGATAAGGATGACTTGTCAGGAAAAGTACAAAACAAAGCAAAATTGCAAGAGAGAGTTGGGTTACCTGTGAGAGCAGATGTTCTGCTAGTTGGGATTGTCTCTCGATTGACACGCCAAAAAGGCTTTGATGTCGTTGTAGAAAGCTTGCATCGTTTCTTACAGGAGGACGTTCAAATAGTCCTTTTAGGAACAGGTGACCCGGCTTTTGAACATTCTTTCTCATGGTTTGCTCAAGTCTATCCTGACAAGCTATCAGCAAATATCACTTTTGACGTCAAACTTGCTCAAGAAATCTACGCAGCTTGTGATCTCTTCCTCATGCCGAGTCGTTTTGAACCATGTGGTTTGTCTCAAATGATGGCGATGCGTTATGGAACGCTACCATTGGTTCATGAGGTTGGAGGACTAAGAGATACAGTTCAATCCTTCAATCCAATCGAAGGAACTGGTACTGGATTTAGCTTTGACAATTTAACACCATACTGGCTTAACTGGAGTTTCCAAACAGCCTTGGATGTTTATAAGAACCAGCCAGATGTTTGGAGAAATCTACAAAAACAAGCTATGGAATGCGATTTCTCATGGGACACGGCTTGTAAGTCTTATCTTGACTTGTACCATAGTTTAGTCAACTAATAGATAAAATCGTATGATTCTTTCATACGATTTTTGGGCTGTTTAGAAAAGAGGAGAAGTGATGACTCAAGTAATGGGCCTCTGTGTCATGGATGTTGATGGCACCCTGATAGCAGAGGAAGTGATTGATCTTTTAGGAAGAGAAGCAGGTTGCGAAGCGGAAATTTCAAAGATTACCAATCAAGCAATGCAAGGTGAACTAGACTTTGAAAGGAGTTTACGAGCGAGAGTCGCATTGTTAAAAGGTCTTCCGGTTTCGGTCTTTGATACTGTCTTCAAATCCATTCATCTTTCCCAAAATGCTAAAGAATTTATCTCCATACTTCAAAAGAATGGTATTCTAGTCGGTCTAGTTTCTGGTGGCTTTACACCAATAGTTGAAAGGTTGGCAAAATCCCTTGGTATCTCCTATTTCTCTGCCAACCAGTTGGAAGTCAGAGATGACTTTTTAACAGGTCGACTAGTTGGTGAAATTGTGACAGCCCAAGTAAAACAAGCTACTCTTGAGAAATGGAGAAAAGAATTAAAACTACCCAAAGAAAGAATGATTGCCATCGGTGATGGTGCCAATGACCTCTTGATGTTAAAGTCAGCAGGTCACGGTATAGCCTTTTGTGCCAAAGAAGTCGTAAAAGCTGAAGTAGTTTGTCATGTAGATACGAGGGATCTTTTAGAAGTTTTGCCTTTGATTGATTTCTTAGAATGAGAGGGAACTATGAAAATTGTAATTGCACCCGATTCTTTTAAAGAAAGTTTGACGGCAGAAGAGGTCGCTCAAGCTATAAAAAGAGGCTTCGAACAGTCAATAGCGGATGTAGAATGTCTGCTTTGCCCTGTTGGTGATGGTGGGGAAGGAACTGTAGATGCTATTCGCCATTCTCTTGAACTCAAAGAAAAATGGCAAGAGGTGACGGGACCTTTTGGTCAAAAAGAAACCATGCGCTACTTTCAGAAAAATCAAACAGCGCTCTTTGAAGTTGCTGACTTGGTTGGTTTAGGAAAGATCCCTCATGAGAAACGAAATCCTCTCCACATCCAAACTCGCGGTATTGGAGAGTTGATTCGCCATCTCATTGATCAAGGGATGAAAGAAATCTATATCGGTGTAGGTGGTACGGCTAGTAATGACGGTGGGATAGGCATTGCTGCTGGCTTAGGTTATCGTTTTTATGATAAGAATGGAAAAGAATTGCCAGCTTGCGGTCAGACTTTGCTTGAGTTCGAGTCAGTTTCAAATAGCAAGTTGTATAGGATTCCTGAAGATGTGAAAATCCGCATTTTAGCAGATGTCGTGAGCCCATTATGCGGTTATCAAGGGGCAACCTATACATTTGGAAAACAAAAGGGCTTGGATCCTGCTTTGTTTGAGACAGTAGATCTGGCTATACAGGAGTTCTATGAAAAATTCTCACCTTCCACCCTATCTCTGAAAGGAGCAGGAGCAGGTGGGGGTATTGCTGCTGGTCTCTGTGCCTTTGCTCAGGCTAGTATCGTATCTGGGATTGACACCTGTTTGGATTTGATTGACTTTGATAAGAAAGTTGCAGGTGCCGACTTGGTTATCGTCGGAGAAGGCAGACTGGACTGTCAAAGCTTTGCTGGGAAAGCTCCTATCGGTGTAGCAAAAAGAACCCCTAACGGAGTTCCTGTTATCGCTATTTGCGGTAGTCTTGCTGATGATTTGCCTCCCCTACCATTCGAAAATATACAAGCAGCCTTTTCTATTTTAGAGAAAAGTGAACCTTTGGAAGAGAGTCTGAAAAAAGCAAGCCTCTATTTGGAGCACACATCTACTAATATTGGTCGCTTATTAAATTTGAGGAAGGATTAACCAAACCATTTTTTCCAGATGGATTTTTTAGGTGGCTCTGCCTTTTTCTCTTCCCAGAGGCTTGAGAATGCAAGTCTAAGGTCCTTTTCGTCTACTTGAACAGGTTCATTTGTATGAATGACAAGACCGAAAGGAGAAGTGATATGATCGTCTGAAACAATAGTCGCCTGACAGTTGCTTTCCTTTGCTTGTCTTAAGTAAAAGACCTGTTTGTCAAACTCGATATTTGGTGAGATCTTCACAAAAAGTATCTCTACCTTTTCTTGAAAACTTTCTAAAATAGAGAAAAATCCATGTTCTAATTCAGAACTATTGGCAGTACTTATATCCGCGTAGCCAAGAACTCTTTCCTCGAAAGTGCCGAGAAAACGACGTTGTTCATCCGGGTTTAGTTTTGGCCCACCATGAGCTTTTTCTAGTAGTTGTTTTGATAAATCTGTCATAAAAACAGTATATCACAAAAAACACAAGAAAACAGACCAAAGAAAGCGATTACTTTATAAAGTTAAGGAAAATTTGCACAAAGATAACGTTTTTTCTTGAAAAACGCTTATTTTTAAGGTATCATAGAGGTGTAAAAAATTTAACTCAAAGGAGAGTAAAAAATGTCAATTATTACTGATGTTTACGCTCGCGAAGTCCTAGACTCACGCGGTAACCCAACACTTGAAGTAGAAGTTTATACTGAATCAGGTGCTTTCGGACGTGGTATGGTTCCATCAGGAGCTTCTACTGGTGAACACGAAGCAGTTGAACTTCGCGACGGTGACAAATCTCGTTACGGTGGTCTTGGTACACAAAAAGCTGTTGACAACGTAAACAACATCATCGCTGAAGCTATTATCGGCTACGATGTACGTGACCAACAAGCTATCGACCGTGCTATGATCGCACTTGACGGTACTCCTAACAAAGGTAAATTGGGTGCAAACGCAATCCTTGGTGTGTCTATCGCTGTAGCTCGTGCTGCTGCTGACTACCTTGAAATCCCACTTTACAGCTACCTTGGTGGATTCAACACTAAAGTTCTTCCAACTCCAATGATGAACATCATCAACGGTGGTTCTCACTCTGATGCTCCAATCGCTTTCCAAGAATTCATGATCGTACCTGCTGGTGCACCATCATTCAAAGAAGCTCTTCGTTGGGGTGCTGAAATCTTCCACGCACTTAAGAAAATCCTTAAATCACGTGGTTTGGAAACTGCCGTAGGTGACGAAGGTGGATTCGCTCCTCGTTTCGAAGGAACTGAAGACGGTGTTGAAACTATCCTTGCTGCGATCGAAGCTGCTGGATATGTTCCTGGTAAAGACGTATTTATCGGATTTGACTGTGCTTCATCAGAATTCTACGATAAAGAACGTAAAGTTTACGACTACACTAAATTCGAAGGTGAAGGAGCTGCTGTACGTACTGCTGCAGAACAAATCGACTACCTTGAAGAATTGGTAAATAAATACCCAATTATCACTATCGAAGATGGTATGGACGAAAACGACTGGGACGGTTGGAAAGCTCTTACTGAACGTCTTGGTGGTAAAGTTCAATTGGTTGGTGACGACTTCTTCGTAACAAACACTTCTTACCTTGAAAAAGGTATTGCAGAAGGTGCTGCTAACTCAATCCTTATCAAAGTTAACCAAATCGGTACTCTTACTGAAACATTCGACGCTATCGAAATGGCGAAAGAAGCTGGTTACACTGCCGTTGTATCACACCGTTCAGGTGAAACTGAAGATTCAACAATCGCTGACATCGCAGTTGCAACTAACGCAGGACAAATCAAGACTGGTTCACTTTCACGTACAGACCGTATCGCTAAATACAACCAATTGCTTCGTATTGAAGACCAACTTGGTGAAGTAGCTGAATACCGTGGATTGAAATCATTCTACAACCTTAAAAAATAATCTAGTTCAGTGAACTATTTTATCCCGAACCTTGAAATTTAAAAGTTTGTCTCTTGATGAACAAGGTTTGAAGCCCCTCGGATTTTATCCGAGAGGCTTTTTTTCTGTTTAGGGGGCAAAAAGGGGGCGGTGTTTATGGTATAATAGACAAAAACACTTGTATTGGAAAGAAACTATGTCTAAAGAGATTGATATTGAGTATTACCACCAACTAGCACTGCAAAAGCAGAAGGAGCACCGAAAAGTCTTAGCCAATCTAAAGAAAAAACCTCCTAAAAACTTAGATAAGATAGCCCAGCAAATTCACGAAGAAGTTTTTTCTGAGATAGATTGTACTGCCTGTGCTAACTGTTGTAAGACCTTGGGACCCGACTTTAAAGAAGCCGATATTACTCGTATTGCCAAGTATTTTAAGATGAAATTACCAGCCTTTGAAGCAGAGTTTTTACAAGTTGATGAAGATGGGGACAAGGTTTTTAAATCTATGCCTTGCCCCTTTCTAGGAGGAGATAATCTCTGTTCCATCTATGACGTTCGTCCAAAGGCCTGTCGAGAGTTCCCCCATACAGATCGTAAAAAAATCCATCAAATTAATCATTTGACGATTAAGAATACTTTGACCTGCCCAGCGGCTTATCTCTTTGTGGAGAAGCTGCGGGAGAGATTGTAGAAATCCCCTAAATCTTGTACAAAAATTCTGGGGCGGAAGTATCTTATATCTGTTAGACTATAGTTAGAATTGAACACGGCCTAAAAGCTGTGTGAAAAAGATGAAATTTTCTCGGAGCAGGAGCCCCTCCGTCAATTTTCCAATTTTCACTTTGCTTTTAACGGTCTTAGTATCTTTTGTGAGGTGAAAAAGAATATGATGCATCAATTCAATCGAACCATGGATTATTTGGAGCAACAGCTGACTGGAGAAGTGGATATGAAAAGATTTCAGCAGTTATCGGGCTATTCTTACCCTCTCTTTAGCAGGCTATTTTCTATCCTGGCAGATATGACATTAGCAGAATACTTGCGTAATCGCAGGTTATCAGAAGCTGTGACAGACTTGCGGGAAAGCTCTGAGAAAGTCATTGACATAGCGATGAAATACGGCTACGACTCTGCGGATGCTTTTAGTGCGGCTTTTAAGAAATTCCATGGGGCAACACCCTCAGAAGTTCGAAATGGAAAACCTTATCGGGTCTTTCCTAGACTTCAATTATCCTTAAAAATCACAGGAGGAAAGACTATGGATATCAAGATTCAAAAGAAGCCTTCATTTACCGTGGCAGGTGTCCTATTGGAAGCTATTGACAATAGGAAATGCCCATCTGCTTGGGAACAACTCTATGAGAAACACAGCTTTGAAAATCTAGAAAGTCTGGGTAGTGGCCAATCCTTTGGTGTCTGCTCCGATGTCAAAGAAGGCGAAATCATCAACTATATGGCTGCCTATGATGTCGTGGATAAAGCGAAAGCAGAAGAGCTAGGTCTGTTCATCAAAGATATCCTAGCCGCTGAATATGCTATCGTACCAGTCAAAGGGGCTATACCAACCAGCATCCACCATGCTTGGAAATATGTCTTGGAGGTCTTTTTTCCAGAAACTGGCTATCGCCACTCAGGAGCGCCAGACTTTGAAGTTTATACCGAAGGTGATATGTCGTCACCTGACTATCAAATGGAACTCTGGATACCAGTGATCAAGGACTAGATAATTTTCTGATTTTTTATAAAGATGCAAACCTAACTCTGTAGAAAGAATCTCTACAGAGTTTTTAATTGTTGACATTCATGTCCGTAAATTAAACATACCATATTTTTTGTTTGGATTTTATGGGGCATGAGAATAGTTTTCTCGGTATAATAGTCTTATAGAAGATAAGGAGGCAGGAATATGCAGATGTATTTTGGAGATGTGTCACTTTGCTATAGCTATTCATTGGCAATGGCACTGGATGGCTATAGCTATGACTTTAAAGCAGACTTTCTAGAGGCAATTATGGTGATGGGAAATGGCGCTAGTATCGTAAAGGAAGATGACCAGCACCCTCTAGTATTTTTTGATAACGGAATGCCAGATCTTTCTATCTCCTATTCCTTAAAAATACTTGGATTTGACTATGAGGACTTCTATCTAAAGGATGGAGCAGAAGTGGATTTGGAAGAGATTAAAGGTAAGTTGGAAATGTTTCTGTCCAATGGACCTGTCGTTCTGGGACCTCTTGATATGGGCCATCTGACCTACAATCCCAATCACACAATCCTTTATGGTGTGGATCACTTCGTAACCGTGTATGGCATTGATGATCAGTACCTTTATTTGCATGATCCAGCTGGTTTTGCCTGTATGAAGGTTGCTTTTAATGACATATTAGAAGCCTGGAAGGCGGAGGCTATTGACTATAAGCGTGGAGCCTACTCAATGTGGGGAAATTTTAAGAAGGCCAAGAGTCCTAGTCAGACTGAAATCTATCAGGAAACAGCAAAGATTATAAAGACCCGATATCTGAATGGCCAAAACGGTGTTTTGGAATGCTATGCAAAAGTAGTTGCTGAAAATGGCTTAAATACAGAGCAAAAACAATTGCATCAGTATTTCAGCTTCAAACTTGCGGCTGTTCGAAATCTCTATCTCAGTAAGTTCTTAAAAGCGCATGATCCGAAAGGGGCAAGATTAAAAGAGGAATTGGCTACTCTATTTGGCCAGGCTCACCTTTCATGTTTAAAAGAAGATTACCAAGAACTAGCCCACTTGCTCTATCAGATAGCTGAAGTGGATGGTCGCTTTAGAGATTTATATGTAAACTAGTGACTATAAGCATAAAATAACTAGTCAGTAAAAGCAGTTTTTCGTAAAATGAAGAACTGCTTTTTGATTATGGTTATGGTATAATGAAGTAAGAAAATAGCTTATTCTACTTAAAAATGAAGGGAGAACTCCTATGCCTAGACCAAGAACAAAAGAGGAGCTAGTGCTAGCCTCTAAGGAAAACTATGAAAAGCTCAATCACTTTATATCTAAATTAAGTGAAGAGGAACTACAGACTCCTTTTGATTTCTCAAAAGACCAAAAGAAAAAAGAAGCTCACTGGAAAAGAGATAAAAATCTACGGGATGTTCTGATCCATCTCTATGAATGGCATCAGTTACTTTTGACCTGGGTAGGTTCTAATCAAAAGGGTCATGAAAGACCTTTTCTCCCTGAACCTTATAATTGGAAAACTTATGGGGAAATGAATGTCGCTTTTTGGAAGAAGCACCAGAGAACGTCCTTAGAAGAAGCGACTAGGCTACTAGAGCAATCGCATGAAGAGGTTTTAGAGTTGATGGAAGGCTTCAGCAATGACCAACTCTTTACCAAAGGTGTCTATAAGTGGACGGGAGGAACAAGCCTAGGCTCCTACTTTGTAAGTGCCACTTCCAGTCACTATGATTGGGCTATTAAAAAGCTCAAAGCTCATCAGAAAAATTGTAAGAGTAGCTAGTTGAAGTGCTATTGAAATTCACCAAAGGTTCTTCTAAACTTCGAATAGCTTAGTTCTCGTGATTTTTGAACAATTCTAGCTTTAGAATCCTTCAAAAATTAAAATTTAAGGCTGTCATGGACTTAGAATAGGTCTAAAACATTTATTTTAATGCAATTCTAAACTTAGAATTGCAATGATATTAAAGGGATTAGGCTTTTCGATGCTTAGAATGCCTTGATTCCGAGAAATGTTGACTAGAAAATGGATCGAATGGCTTTTTTCTGATATAGATGATAGATGGGGAAGATGATGAACATACAAAAAGAGAAAGTTAGAAAAGTGTTGGTGTCCCTCTGTTTGGGAGAACTTACAGCTGTTCTATCCTTTTGGTTTTGTTTTTTCCTTTTGAAAAATTGACTTGGTGATTGGAAGAGTCTAGTCACCATTCTCTATCCTTTGTCTTTACTGACATTTGTATTGCTTCAAGGTACGATATATTTGATGTGTGGGAAGTCGATAGGTTGGACTGATTCCAGCTAAGAGACCTCACAGCTGATTTCTTTAGATGATAAAGTTAAAACATATTTGACAGGTCTGATAATAAAAAAGGGAAATGGAGATTAGTATTATGTTAAAGGAAAAATATAAAGATTTATTTCATATATCGGATGGAGATTATGAAAAATCTGCCGCCTACTATAATGAGTATTTGGAAATCTTTGATGATTTGGTGAAAGGCGATGCGTTTGATGTCAATAATCTAAGAAAACGGATTGAGAACTCAAACCCATGGAAAAATTCTGGTTACTCTGATGGTAAGTATGAATTCATTAGCTTGGCTGGTACGGATTGTGATATCCTTGCTCCCTTGTTGATTGATAATATTGAGAATTGTCAACAAGAAGATGCTAAAGAGGTAATACAAGCAAGATTTAAAGATTTTGAGCATGCTTTTGATGGTAATTTTATTAATCCACGAGTTATTCTGTTGGGAATCAATCCTAAAATGTCATGCGAACATGATTCGTATGGATTAAAAGAAACTGTATATAAAGAACCCTTTAATACAAATCGTCCAATCCTTGATAATGATTACTATAACGGTGACGGAAGTATTTTCTACGCTAACATGAAGAAACATCAAGATCTCAAAGATATTCATTCAAAAATGATTAGTAATGAAGATAAAGTGACGCCTGTAGCTCTTTGGGAATTTTTTCCATATGCATCCGAGAAAGAAACTGTTTGGCAGAAGGGCTACTCAATCTCTAAGTCGCTGAAACGATATTTTCAATTAAAGGAAACATTACCTAGTCAAATTTGGATGGTATGCTTGTTAACTTATACAATAAAACATTCAGAAAAACTATTCTTGTTTTTAAGGAAGAATAACAAGGACTTTCGAAACCACTTCTTAAACAAATATTTTGAAGAAATTCAAATAATGAATAAGGAAAACATAAAAGTTTTATCAAAGAAATCAGGTTCATCGAAATATCTCTCAAATGGTAATGTGAAACCATACTTTAGTGGAACAACTACTAATATTCGAACTGATAAGGTTGAAGATTTCTTTGAGGATTTATGGGGAATACTATCAAGCACTAAATAAAAGAGGTCTAAAATATGACAACAAATGATTTCAATAAAGTATATGAAGATGAATTTTAAAAACTAAACGATAACCCCTAATAGGCTGTCAACAGTTGCGAACAGTTATTTATTCCTGACGTATTATATGGAAGAGATACTAGCATCAATTATTTGAATTTGGAATCATATAAAAAATTTGTTATTTAAGTAACTTGCTCTTCAGAAAGGAAACTCAATGCCCTACAAATTTTTACTTTTCGACCTTGACCATACCTTGCTTGATTTCGATACTGCTGAGGATGTGGCTCTGACGCAACTTCTAAAAGAAGAAGGAGTTGCGGACATTCAAGCCTATAAAGACTATTACGTTCCGATGAACAAGGCTCTCTGGAAGGACTTGGAGCAAAAGAAAATTAGTAAACAAGAGCTGGTCAACACGCGCTTTTCTCGTTTATTTGCTCATTTTGGACTGAAGAAAGACGGTACGTTACTGGCCCAGCGTTACCAATTTTATCTCGCACAGCAAGGGCAAACTTTATCGGGTGCTCATGAACTCTTGGACAGCCTCATCGAGAGAGATTATGAGCTATACGCTGCGACAAATGGGATTACTGCCATTCAGACAGGGCGTTTGGGTCAATCAGGTCTGGCTCCCTATTTCAACCAAGTCTTTATCTCTGAACAGTTGCAAACGCAAAAACCTGATGCACTATTCTATGAAAAAATCGGTCAAGAGATTGCTGGATTTGATAAAGAAAAGGTCCTGATGATTGGAGATTCCCTAACAGCTGATATTCAAGGTGGCAATAATGCTGGGATTGACACTATCTGGTTCAATCCCTATCATCTGGAAAATAAGACGCAAGCCCAGCCTACTTATGAAGTTGAGTCTTACCTAGCTCTACTAGAACTTTTAGATAAACTGTAAAAAGTGGTTTAGATAGCCACTTTTTGCTATAATAGAAGCAGTAAAAACGAAGGAGTTGGCGATGCAACACTCATCTTGGCATGCTTTGATTAAGGAGCAATTACCTGAAGGTTATTTCAGGAAAATCAATCAATTTATAGAGCAGGCATATGCTCAGGAAACTGTTTATCCGCCCAGGGAAAAAGTTTTTCAGGCTCTGTTGACTACACCGCTTGAAGAGGTTAAGGTGGTGATTCTAGGGCAAGACCCCTATCACGGGCCAGGTCAAGCTCAAGGCTTGAGTTTTTCTGTACCTGACTCTATCCCAGCTCCGCCGTCCTTGCAAAACATTTTAAAAGAATTGTCAGATGACATCGGAGTTAAGAAATCCCATGATTTAACGTCTTGGGCTGAGCGAGGAGTCTTGCTTCTCAACGCTTGTTTGACCGTTCCTGCTGGGCAGGCCAATGGTCATGCTGGGCAGATATGGGAGCCTTTTACAGATGCTGTGATTCAGGTTGTCAATCATCTAGACAGACCAGTAGTCTTTGTACTCTGGGGATCCTATGCACGTAAGAAGAAGGCCCTGGTTACCAATCCTCATCACTTGATTATCGAATCAGCTCACCCAAGTCCTTTATCTGTTTACAGAGGATTTTGGGGTTCCAAGCCTTTTTCCAAGGCTAATGCATTCTTAAAAGAGACAGGACAAGAGCCAATCGATTGGCTTAGATAAGGAGAGAATATGCCTCAGTTAGCGACGATTTGCTACATTGATAACGGAAAAGAACTACTCATGCTCCATCGCAATAAGAAACCCAATGATGTCCATGCTGGTAAATGGATTGGCGTGGGGGGGAAGCTAGAGCGAGGTGAGACACCTCAGGAATGCGCTGCGCGTGAAATCCTAGAAGAAACAGGGCTCAAAGCCAAGCCAGTTCTAAAAGGTGTCATCACTTTTCCAGAATTCACGCCAGATTTAGACTGGTACACCTATGTTTTTAAGGTGACAGAGTTTGAAGGTGAGTTGATTGAATGCAACGAGGGAACATTAGAATGGGTCCCCTATGATGAAGTTTTGAGCAAGCCAACTTGGGAGGGTGACCACACCTTTGTTGAGTGGCTTTTAGAAGATAAACCCTTCTTTTCAGCAAAGTTTATTTATGATGGGGATAAATTGTTGGATACCCAAGTTGATTTTTATGAATAAAGGAGAAAGCAGATGTTACTAATCAAAAATGGTCGTGTAATGGATCCCAAGTCTGGTTTGGATCAAGTGTGTGATGTTTTGGTCCAAGATGGGAAAATTGTCAAAATTGCGCCTGAAATCAAGGAAGAAGGAGCTGAGCTAATTGATGCTACGGGTCTTGTAGTTGCGCCTGGACTCGTGGATATCCATGTTCATTTCCGTGAACCTGGTCAAACCCACAAGGAAGACATTCATACTGGTGCCCTAGCGGCTGCTGCAGGTGGTTTTACAACGGTTGTCATGATGGCTAATACTAGTCCAACCATTTCGGACGTAGAAACTTTGCAAGAAGTTCTCCAGTCTGCTGCCAAGGAAAAGATTAACGTCAAAACGGTTGCAACTATTACCAAGAACTTTAATGGTCAAGACTTGACTGATTTTAAGGCACTTTTAGAAGCTGGAGCCGTTGGATTTTCAGATGACGGTATTCCACTTGAAAGCAGCAAAGTTCTCAAAGAAGCCTTGGAAACTGCTAAAAAACTTGGCACCTTTGTTTGTCTACACGAGGAAGATCCAGGATTGAACGGCATTCTTGGCTTTAACGAAAACATCGCTAAAGACCACTTCAAGATCTGTGGTGCGACAGGGGTAGCAGAATACGCTATGATTGCGCGTGATGTCATGATTGCCCATGCAACTAAGGCCCATGTTCATATCCAGCATTTGTCTAAGGAGGAAAGTGTCAAAGTAGTGGAGTTCGCTCAAGGTTTGGGTGCCCATGTCACCGCAGAAGTAGCTCCGCAACATTTCTCTAAGACAGAAGCACTCCTCTTGACTCAAGGTAGTAATGCTAAAATGAATCCTCCACTTCGTTTGGAGTCAGATCGTCGTGCCGTGATTGAAGGTCTTAAGTCGGGAGTCATCTCCGTAATCGCGACAGACCACGCGCCTCACCATGCAGACGAGAAGAATGTCGAGGATATCACCAAAGCTCCATCTGGTATGACAGGCTTGGAAACCTCTCTTTCTCTTGGTTTGACTTATTTGGTGGAAGCTGGTGAACTAAGCTTGATGGAATTGCTAGAAAAAATGACTGTTAATCCAGCTAAATTGTATAACTTTGAAGCAGGTTACTTGGCTGAGAATGGTCCAGCGGATATCACTATCTTTGACGCTAAGGCTGACCGCCTTGTGGACTCCCATTTTGCTTCAAAAGCAGCAAACTCACCATTTATCGGTGAAACTTTAAAAGGGCAGGTCAAGTATACCATCTGTAAGGGACAAATCGTTTACAAAAACTAGATGGGATTCTGCTCTATAGACTATAAGAATAGAGAGCGTATATGTATCGAACCCATCAATTTAAAGATAAGTTTATTTTATTTCTTAAGATATTTTTTCCTATCCTGATTTATCAATTTGCCAATTATTCCGCCTCTTTTGTCGATACAACCATGACTGGGCAGTACAATACCATGGACTTGGCTGGTGTGTCAACTGCAACGAGTCTATGGAATCCTTTCTTCACTTTTTTGACAGGGATTGTTTCGGCTATGGTTCCCATCATAGGTCATCATCTAGGAAGAGGCAAAAAGGAAGAAGTAGCACCTGACTTTTACCAATTTATTTATTTGGCTTTTGGGCTGTCTTTGGTCTTGCTTGGAATGGTAGTATTCTTAGCACCCCCAGTCTTAAACCATATCGGGCTAGAATCCCAAGTGGCGGTAGTTGCAGTTTCCTATCTTTGGTACCTGTCTATCGGAATTATTCCCTTGTTGCTTTTCAGTGTTATCCGATCGCTACTTGATTCACTCGGTCTGACCAAGCTATCGATGTATCTCATGCTCCTATTACTTCCGCTAAATAGTGGTTTTAACTATCTTTTGATATATGGAGCTTTCGGTTTTCCTGAGCTTGGTGGTGCAGGAGCAGGGTTGGGAACCTCACTTGCTTATTGGTGTCTACTGGGAATTTCCATCATCATCTTGGTCAAGCAGAAAATCCTAAAAGAACTTCATTTAGAACAGGGGGCCCCTCTGAATTTAGAAAGAATTATGGAGGGAATTCGCTTGGGATTACCAATCGGTGGAACTGTTTTTGCTGAGGTCGTCATTTTTTCAGTCGTTGGTTTGATTATGGCTAAGTTTTCGTCTATGATTATTGCCAGCCACCAGTCAGCCATGAACTTCTCGACACTCATGTATGCTTTTCCCATGAGTATTTCTTCTGCCATGGCCATCGTTGTTTCTTATGAGGTAGGAGCTAAGCGCTTTGAGGATGCAAAAACCTATGCTCGTCTAGGGAGAGTAACAGCCCTCATATTCGCAGGTCTTACCCTATCTTTTCTCTACATTTTTAGAGATCGTGTAGCAAGTCTATATGGAAATGACCCTCAGTTCATTGAGACAACTGCTGTATTTCTAACCTACAGTCTCTTTTTCCAGTTAGCTGATACCTTTGCGGCTCCGCTCCAAGGAATTTTGAGAGGATACAAGGATACGGTTGTTCCTTTCTATCTTGGCTTAATCGGGTATTGGGGAGTAGCGATACCTCTAGGATACCTACTAGATCAGGTAACTGACTTAGGGGCATTTGCTTACTGGATTGGGTTAATTGCCAGCTTGATTGTTTCTGGTTGTTTGTATCAATGGCGTTTGAAATCCATAATGAAAAGGTTGAGCTAATTTTTAGAAAATATCCCGAAAAATAACTTTGTGAAAAAATACTCTAACCAAAGAAAATCCCTGTTAAAACAGGGATTTATTTTTTTACCTTGTGAAATTTTATCGGTCATATACTTTGACAGTGTTTTCTAAAAACGGTAAAATGGTAAAGTAAGAACAATGTTAGAAAGGCAAGATTATGTCAACTTTAGATAAAAATCTTTTGCTAGAGATGTTCCGTAAGATGGAAGAAATCCGTCGCATGGACTTAAAAATAGCTCAGTTAGTGAAAAAGGGAAAAGTTCCTGGTATGACTCACTTTTCTGTCGGAGAAGAAGCTGCTAACGTCGGAGCTATGCTGGCCCTCAATCCAGATGATCTAATCACCTCAAACCACCGTGGTCATGGTCAAGCTATCGCCAAAGGAATTGACCTCAATGGCATGATGGCTGAAATCCTTGGGAAATACACTGGAACATGTAAAGGAAAAGGTGGTTCCATGCACATTGCTGACCTTGATGCTGGTAACCTTGGTGCCAATGGTATCGTAGGTGGTGGTATGGGAATCGCTGTTGGTGCAGCCCTCAGTCAGCAAATGCAGAACACTGGAAAAATCGTCGTTTGCTTCTTTGGAGATGGCGCGACCAACGAAGGTGTCTTCCACGAAGCAGTGAACATGGCTTCTATCTGGAACCTTCCAGTGATTTTCTACTGCATTAACAACGGTTATGGTATCTCTGCGGACATCAAAAAAATGACCAATGTAGAACATATCCATCACCGTAGCGCAGCATATGGTATTCCTGGAATGTTTATTGAAGATGGCAACAACGTCATCGACGTTTATGAAGGATTTAAGAAAGCTGTAGACCATGTTCGTGGTGGTAATGGTCCAGTCTTGATTGAAAGTGTCACTTATCGCTGGCTCGGTCACTCATCATCTGACCCTGGTAAATATCGTACACGTGAAGAAGTGGAATTGTGGAAACAAAAAGACCCAATCGAAAACCTTCGCAACTACCTCTTGGAAAACAAGCTAGCAAGTGCCGAAGAATTGGAAGAAATCCAAGCACAAGTCAAGGAAGCAGTAGAAGCTTCTGTTAAATTTGCTGAGGAAAGCCCATTCCCACCGCTTGAATCCGCATTTGAAGATATTTACGCAGACTAAGGAGAAAGAGATAAAAATGGAAACAAAAACAATGTCGTTCCGTGACACCATTATCCTTGCTATGTCTGAGGAAATGCGTCGCGATGAAAATGTATTCTTGATGGGAGAAGACGTCGGTGTCTTCGGAGGAGACTTCGGAACTTCTGTTGGAATGCTCGAAGAATTTGGTCCAGAACGTGTTCGTGACTGTCCGATTTCTGAAGCTGCTATCTCGGGAGCAGCAGCAGGAGCAGCCATGACAGGACTTCGCCCAATCGTTGATATGACCTTTATGGACTTCTCTGTTATTGCCATGGACAATATCGTCAACCAAGCTGCTAAAACACGTTATATGTTTGGTGGTAAAGGTCAGGTTCCAATGACAGTTCGATGTGCAGCTGGTAACGGTGTCGGTTCTGCAGCTCAGCACTCGCAATCTCTAGAGTCTTGGTTTACTCACATTCCTGGACTTAAGGTTGTAGCTCCAGGAACACCTGCGGACATGAAAGGACTGCTCAAGTCTTCTATCCGTGATAACAACCCTGTTATCATTCTTGAGTACAAGTCAGAATTTAACCAAAAAGGGGAAGTGCCAGTTGATCCAGACTACACAATCCCACTTGGAGTTGGTGAAATCAAACGTGAAGGTACAGATGTAACAGTCATTACTTATGGAAAAATGCTTCGCCGTGTGGTTCAAGCTGCTGAAGAATTGGCAGAAGAGGGGATTTCAGTTGAAATTGTGGATCCACGTACCCTTGTTCCACTTGATAAGGATATCATCATTAACTCAGTGAAGAAGACTGGTAAGGTGGTTCTTGTCAACGATGCTCACAAAACAAGTGGCTATATCGGAGAGATTTCAGCAATTATTTCAGAATCAGAAGCATTTGACTATCTAGATGCACCAATCCGCCGTTGCGCCGGAGAAGATGTGCCAATGCCTTACGCACAAAACCTAGAGAATGCAATGATTCCAACAGTTGAAAGCATCAAAGATGCCATCCGTAAAACCTATAACAAAGAATAAAAGTGCATAAGATAAATTATGTAAAGAACGTAGTTTTTAACTTTAGCAACCTGAGATACGTGTTGTATCCAAGTTGTATGTAAAGTTGCGACAGTTTTTTGACGAATCGATAATATTCGGCAAAAAACACTTAGTAAGTCTACTAGGTTGGTCGCTATATAGCGGCAACCGTAGTAACTTGAGACACATTCCGTGTCCAAGTTACTTGTAGAGTTGAACACGGGCTAAAGTCTGTGTGAAAAAGATAAACTTTCCTAGAAACTAAAGTTTCTTCGTCAAGTTTCCTATTTTCACTTTGACTTTTAACGCCCTTAGTATCATAATTAGAATTGGAGAGGTCATGGCTGATGACAAGCTAAGAGCGACTCCTGCGGCTAGAAAGTTAGCGGATGATCTAGGTATCAACCTCTACGACGTTTCTGGCTCAGGTGCAAACGGTCGTGTCCACAAAGAAGACGTGGAAACTTATAAAGACACAAACGTGGTTCGCATTTCGCCACTTGCAAAACGAATTGCCCTCGAACATAATATTGCTTGGCAGGAAATCCAAGGAACTGGCCATCGTGGCAAGATTATGAAGAAGGACGTTTTGGCCTTCCTTCCTGAAAATATCGAAAACGATACCATCAAGTCTCCTGCTCAGATCGAAAAAGTGGAAGAAGTTCCTGATAATGTTACACCTTATGGTGAGATTGAGCGTATTCCAATGACACCAATGCGTAAGGTTATCGCGCAACGTATGGTTGAATCTTACCTAACTGCGCCAACTTTCACACTCAACTACGATGTCGATATGTCAGAAATGTTGGCTCTTCGTAAGAAGGTTCTTGATCCAATCATGGAAGCAACTGGTAAGAAAGTCACGGTTACTGACTTGCTTTCTCTTGCGGTTGTGAAGACATTGATGAAACACCCTTACATCAACGCTTCGTTGACTGAAGACGGCAAGACCATTATCACGCACAACTATGTCAACCTTGCGATGGCGGTTGGGATGGATAACGGATTGATGACACCTGTTGTCTATAATGCTGAAAAATTAAGTCTTTCAGAGTTGGTTGTAGCCTTCAAGGATGTGATTGGTCGTACCTTGGATGGTAAATTAGCTCCAAGCGAACTCCAAAATTCAACCTTCACAATTAGTAACTTAGGAATGTTTGGTGTTCAGTCCTTTGGTCCTATTATTAACCAACCCAACTCAGCAATCCTCGGGGTTAGCTCAACAGTTGAGAAACCTGTTGTCGTCAATGGTGAGATTGTGATTCGCCCTATCATGAGCCTAGGATTAACTATTGACCACCGTGTTGTAGATGGTATGGCTGGTGCTAAGTTTATGAAAGACTTGAAAGCCTTAATTGAGAACCCAATCTCAATGTTGGTTTAAAAATACAGTATTTATTTTTAGAGATATAGATAAAGGAAGTAAGACATGGCCTTAGAAGTAATTATGCCAAAAGCCGGCGTCGATATGACAGAAGGACAAATCGTCCAATGGAATAAGAAAGTCGGAGAATTTGTAAAAGAAGGAGAAATCCTTTTGGAAATCATGACTGACAAAGTCAGCATGGAATTGGAAGCCGAAGAAGATGGCTACTTGATTGCCATCCTTAAAGGAGATGGTGAAACTGTTCCAGTAACTGAAGTTATCGGTTACCTTGGAGAAGAAGGGGAAAACATCCCAACTGCTGGAGCGGCTACGCCAGAATCAAAACCTGCACCTGCAGCTAGTGCCTCAAACGACGATGGTAAGAGCGATGATGCCTTTGATATCGTTGTGATTGGTGGAGGTCCTGCTGGTTATGTTGCAGCCATTAAAGCTGCCCAACTCGGTGGGAAGGTTGCCCTTGTTGAGAAATCTGAACTTGGTGGAACCTGCTTGAACCGTGGATGTATCCCAACTAAAACATACCTTCACAACGCTGAAATCATCGAAAATATCGGCCATGCAGCAAACCGTGGTATCGTCATCGAAAATCCAAACTTCACTGTAGATATGGATAAACTCTTAGAAACTAAATCTAAAGTTGTCAATACCTTGGTAGGTGGTGTTGCGGGTCTTCTTCGTAGTTACGGAGTTACTGTTCATAAGGGTGTTGGTACCATTACTAAAGATAAGAATGTCTTGGTTAATGGTTCAGAGTTGCTTGAAACTAAGAAAATTATCCTTGCCGGTGGTTCAAAAGTCAGCAAGATCAACGTTCCTGGTATGGAATCATCACTTGTAATGACCAGTGATGACATTCTTGAAATGAACGAAGTTCCAGAGAGCCTCGTAATCATCGGTGGTGGTGTTGTCGGTATCGAACTCGGCCAAGCTTTCATGACATTTGGTTCAAAAGTAACTGTTATCGAAATGATGGAACGTATCGTTCCAGCTATGGACGCGGAAGTTTCTAAGAATCTTCGCTTGATTTTGGAACGCAAAGGTATGACTATCTTAACAGGTACAAAATTGCAAGAAATCATCGAGGAAAATGGTCAACTTCGTATCAAGGTTGAAGGAAAAGATGATATCATCGCAAGCAAAGCTCTCCTTTCAATCGGTCGTGTACCAGACCTTGAAGGAATTGGCGATGTTGAGTTTGAATTGGATCGTGGTCGCATCAAGGTCAACGAATACATGGAAACTTCTGTTCCAGGTATCTATGCACCAGGTGACATCAACGGTACTAAGATGTTGGCACACGCGGCCTTCCGTATGGGTGAAGTTGCCGCTGAAAATGCCCTCAAAGGAAACCATGCTGTTGCTAAATTGAACTTGACTCCTGCAGCCATCTACACTCTTCCTGAAGTAGCAGCAGTAGGTCTAACTGAAGAACAAGCTCGTGAGAAATACGATGTGGCCATCGGTAAATTCAACTTTGCAGCTAACGGCCGTGCCATTGCATCAGATGCAGCTCAAGGTTTCGTTAAAGTCATTGCAGATAAGAAATACGGGGAAATCCTTGGTGTGCACATCATTGGTCCTGCAGCTGCGGAATTAATCAACGAAGCATCAAGCATTATCGAAATGGAGATCACTGTTGAGGAAATGTTGAAGACTATCCATGGACACCCAACTTACTCTGAAGTGATGTACGAAGCATTTGCGGATGTTCTAGGAATGGCCATCCATTCACCTAAGAAAAAATAAACAAGATTTTCAACTAAATTTTCTTAAAGTAGTACGGACGGCAGCGACCTCTATTAGAGTTCCATGCCTAAAAATTGAGCCTCTTGTCTCAATTTTTCCGAGAAATGTAACGACAACACGTTACATTTCTTTTTACCACTTTAGAAAATCGGATTGCTATGAACAGAATTTAAAAACTAAATTTTTGGAAATACTATGAAATATATTATCAATCATTCAAACGACACTGCATTTAATATCGCCTTGGAAGAATATGCCTTTAAACATCTTTTGGATGAGGATCAAATCTTCCTTCTTTGGATTAACAAACCTTCTATCATTGTTGGACGTCACCAGAATACTATTGAAGAAATCAATCGTGATTATGTTCGAGAAAATGGTATTGAGGTAGTCCGCCGTATCAGTGGCGGTGGAGCTGTTTATCACGATTTAAACAACCTCAACTACACCATCATTTCAAAAGAAGATGAAAACAAGGCCTTTGACTTCAAGAGCTTCTCAACTCCAGTTATCAATACCTTGGCTCAACTAGGCGTTAAAGCTGAGTTTACAGGCCGTAATGACCTTGAGATTGATGGCAAGAAATTCTGTGGAAATGCCCAAGCATATATCAATGGTCGTATCATGCACCACGGTTGCTTGCTTTTTGACGTTGATTTGTCAGTCCTTGCTAATGCCCTCAAGGTTTCAAAAGATAAATTTGAGTCAAAAGGTGTGAAATCCGTCCGTGCCCGTGTAACCAATATTGTCAATGAATTACCTGAAAAAATCACAGTTGAAGAATTCCGTGATTTGCTATTGGAATACATGAAGAAAGAGTACCCAGAGATGACTGAATACGTTTTTTCTGAGCAAGAATTAGCCGAAATCAATCGCATCAAGGATACTAAGTTTGGTACTTGGGACTGGAACTACGGTAAATCACCTGAATTTAACGTCCGTCGGGGAACAAAATTCACCAGTGGTAAGGTTGAAGTTTTTGCCAACGTCATTGAATCAAAAATCCAAGATATCAAGATTTATGGAGACTTCTTTGGTATCGAAGACGTTGCAGCTGTAGAAGATGTCCTTCGTGGAGTAAAATACGAACGCGAAGATGTCCTTAAAGCTCTAGAAACTATTGATATTACACGCTACTTCGCTGGTATTAGCCGTGAAGAAATCGCTGAAGCAGTAGTGGGATAATAAAAGAATCCATATGATAAGAAAAATAAAGAGCTTCAGCCTTTAGGATACCAAGCTGTTCAAATACCTTTAGGAATGGCTTTAGATAATGTAATCCAGCAAGCCTATTTCCAAAATCTTATAATTGGCGGTCTTCTTCCCGATGAAATCAAAGTAAAGAAAGAGGACTTAATGCCTTTGAAAGACATTGTTGATAGTTTTTGTATTATGTACGCTGCAGCAAATAACCGACTGGAAAATGGTAAAGCTTATGAACTGATGAAGGATAAGACAGTGTATTTTATTGGTAAACTGTTGACTGACAGTCTTAAAAAAGGTGACGAAATTTCGTATATGGGAATCGAAAGAGAATCAGCTGATGGAACTTCTTATGAAGCAGTAAAATGCTTTCTAACTAAAGAGAGCGCTGAGCAATATAATGATGCAAAAAGACCAGTAAGCCACGCAAATTTAGCTTATCTGAAAGCCTTTTGGGGTAATCCAGTAATAATCGAGCCCCATCGTAACTACTGGATTGAGTTTAAATAAACAAAAAACGAAAGATAATAGGGATTGGTCTTTCGTTTTTAAGTAATCTTTAATTTACATAATTAATTTTATGTATTTTACAAATTATCCAAAGCATTCTTTTGTTCATCGTTGACGATATGGGTATAGAGGTCAGTGACTTGTGTACTTGCATGTCCTAGCTGGTGGCTGACCAAAACTTGCGATTTAGTTGCATCATAGAGTCTAGTTGCTAGGGTATGGCGTAGTTTATGGGGAGTTACACGGACTTTGAAGTCTTCAGAGTACTTAGCAACCATCTTTTCAACGCTGGAAGCATCGATACGATTGGGAACACCACGATATAAGGTCAGAAAGAGTGCTGTATCTGTCTTTTCCGTATTATAGCGTTGATTTCGAATAGCTAGATAATTCTCTAGATAGGGTTTTGCAAAGGCAGCGACATTGACCGAGTCACGTTTGCCACCTTTTCTAATGACATCTATAACCATCATTTTGAGATTAAGGTCTCTTAGATCCAGATTAACAGCTTCAGATAAGCGGACACCGGATGCTAGGAGAAGGGCGATAATGGCCAAATCACGTTCCTTATTTTTATTAAAGGAGGATAAGGCACGATTTGAGAGCTGGTTTGGATACTCTTGGTCGATATAAGTCAGAAAACCTTCTGTTTCATCACCTAGAAAGAGCTTTTGCTTGATGTTTTCAGCTCTGGCAGCAAGGGTTTCTTTCTTTTTCTTAGTTGAAACTTTCTTCATTACATTACGATAGAAATAAGGCTCCCCTTGGTCGTTTTCAACTTCCTCAGTTAGATACTTGTAAAGACTGGAAAGAGCTGATAAGGTCCGATTGATAGTTGTCTGTGAAACACCTTGTTTGGTTGTATTAGCATTCAGCAAAGGTCGTTCTCGTAGATAAAGGATAAAGGATTCCATATCTTTCTTTGACATGTTTTCCAAAACCGATAAAGGAATATCAGACATTTTATCAGCATTTGAAATCCCAGACTCTAAAACCCAGCTAAAAAATCGATCATATTCCTTAAGGTATTCGTACAAGGTTGTAAAACTATAGGGGACAGCAAGCTTAGATTGGTAGTATTCCAGAACATACCAGGGCATGATTTGTTTTAGTTTGTCGATTCGTTCCAGTAAAATCTCACGTTTCATGTGTTCTCTCCATATATAAGTCTACTAGTAGTATAGCATAGACTCATATATTTTTCAAGAAAATTATAGTTTTTCGGAAAGATGTTATAGGAGCTTTTTTAAGTGAAAAAAAATAACCAAAAATTTTTTTAGAGCTAATTATTCTTAATTATGTACCTTATTTAAGTGAATACTAAAAACTTTTCATATGTACATTTTTACAATTTTTCAAATAAAAATAAAGCACACTGATTAATGAGTGTACTTTATACTTCTAATTCGGTTGTATCAACTATTTAACTCTAATTTAGTCAATTGTACATCAACTTTTAGGTTTTGCTATCAAAACACTCGTTAAGAGAAATGCTTCAGATTTCGGAACTTTGCATATTTTATATAATAGTCTGAATCTAGCTATCTAAAATGTCTTCAATAGAAATTACAGGAATGTTAATTGGTGAAATACCAGACATCGCTGTTAAATTGGTAATATAGGAACGAGCATAAGGAAACGATAACAGAATCATATTTGCTCCATATTTCTTTATTATATTCTCTTCATCTAGATTTTCTTCACTGATTTCAAAAAAAGTATTAAGAATTAGCCGAATGTATAGCGGATTGTCATTTTCTTTAAAATTTTTATTAAATATTGAAAGTTCTAATGATAAAGAAAAAGTCTCCTCACCCTCCTTACTAAATTTCGTTTCTAAACTTAATTCAATTTTTTGTTGTTTTTCAAATTCAACAGATTTGTTCAAATAAAATTCGGTAGTCTCAACTTCCATTCTTTGAAATTTAATTTTTGAATTCATATCCATTCTCCTTATTTCTATATACTTATAATCGCTAAATCATCATACTCACAGAAGTTTTTATTTTGTTTATCAAATTTATTGTTATCATCAATGTGTTTTGTAAAGGATAATTCATGTAGATGAAATGGTTCATTAAAAACAAATCTATGACTTTTAATTTTTGATCTATCTTTAAAAGGATTCAATTCTTCCGTAATGAATTTATATGGTTTATGAGACGATAAGTTTGATACATAATTTACTTCACAATGTGAAGAATATGAAGTTTCAGTAGAGTTCGAAATTATAAAATGTACTTTATAAGGATTGTGACTGTTTTTTTGTATGGTATACTCTCTAACTTTTTCAAGTGCCGTTCTATATTTTTCGATAGGAATATCTTCCATAGCAAATTCCATTTGAAGATATTCTTGGAGAGATATGTCAATTATTTGTGCCATCTCCTGCTCAGAAAAAGACAACTCGAATCGTAAATCCATTAACTCTTCCGAAAGCTTAAATTGTTCTGTTGATATTATTCTCTTTAATTCTGGTAATTCAAGGCCAAACGTATAATCAAAAGCCATATTTTCACCTCTCTTTTTAAGCACTAATCATTATTGAGTTGATATTTCCTAAATAAATGTCTTCAGTTTCTTTCGCCAAGATATCTGTAATATCATTTCCGCTTTGTTTATCAAAATAAAAAGTCATAATCGTACTAGATTGACTGCAAGATGGATAAAATAAAATTCGTTCTTTTCTATATTCAGTATTAATTCTTATTTCATATACATGTTGCACACTCCTTAGAATCTTAATAACAACAGAAGGACGATAACAATCAAATAAATCAGGGATAGGGAGTTTAATAATTTCTATATGTTTACCCTCTGAGTCTTGAAGTAAGTCTTGACTTGATATCAATTGTCTTCTTAATACCCGAATAATTTGTAAATAAATTCTATAACTGTAATCACTATCTTTCCAATTAGAGTATCTCTCAAAAAACAAATTATTTTTATAATTTCCTTCGTAAGAGTGTAACATTTGTAAATTTATACTCAAAATTTATCTCCTATATTTTTACACTATAAGAAATTATACCACAATACTAATCACTTTTCCACAAATTTTAATTAACTGATAATAATCTATTTTAAAAATTGTTATGAGATAACCGATTCAACTGTATAGAATCGGTTTACTAATGTATTCAATTAAGTTTCGGTTTTCTACATAATAAAAATTATGTAATTTTAATCTACAACAACAAATCTTTGACTTTTCCAATTTCACTTTTTGGAATCACTAGGTGAATCATATCACCCAGATACATTCTAGTTGAGCCGTGAACTGTTTGGCTCTTGCCATTATGGACTTGGGTGGTGATGAGTACGTTATGTGGCAAGTTGAGCTCGTGAACCTGTTTTCCAGCGATTTTATCTGATACAGGGATTTCAATGAGGGTGACTTCTCCTTCATCTGTCGCTTCTTCTGGTAGCATTTTTTCCAGCATGGCCTCATAGACTGGTGCTCCCTTGAGCAGATCCATGACGATGTAGGCGACCAAGGTCACTAAGCCCAGTGGCATGAGGTTGCGAATATCTCCAACCATCTCGGTTACGAGTATCATAGCAGTTAAGGGAGCCTTGGAAATTGCCCCAAAGTAGCCACTCATTCCTAAAATCACAAATATAGGAAACTGCTCTTGACTGACAAGCCCAAGATTGACACAAATGACACCGACTAGGGCACCAAGCAAGGAACCAAGCGCCAAAATTGGTAGGAAGATTCCTCCTGGGAGGCCACTTCCATAACTAATCATGCTCCAAACAAAGCGAATCAAAAAGTAAGCTAATAGAACTTGGAAACTAAAATTTTGCTCAGTTAAGGAAAGAACCAGCTGATTTCCACCACCGAGAATTTGTGGCAAGAAAATCCCGACTGGTATGATAAGGATAAAGGCTAGGATTGGATAATAAGCTCTATCTAAATGGATTGTTTGACCAACCCAATCATAAACTCGACCAACATTGAGTACAGCTTTCTCATAGAGAAAACCAGAAAGCCCGAGAAAAACTCCCATAAGGAGGTAAATCCAATACTGGTCTAGGGTCATGAGAGGAATGTTGTCCGGCATATCCAGTACGGGTGTTAGGCCAAATATGAGCAGAGAGACAAAGTTTGCTACTAGACTGGCTGCTAGTGTTGAGACCCAGAAAAAGCGGGAAAAATGGTGATAGACTTCCTCTACAACAAAGAGAAGACCTGCTATTGGTGCATTAAAGGCAGCTGCTAATCCTGCTGCAGCACCACTGGCAATCAGGGAACGTTCCTCTACTGGGCTAGATTTGAGCCACTTGGATATACCTTTACCACCAACTGCTCCAAGTTGAATACTTGGCCCTTCTCGACCTAGCATAAGGCCACTGGCAATAGCAAGAATCCCTAGAATATATTTTTTCCAGAGGACACTCCACCAGTTAAGAGTCATCAGTCCCTTTAGTTCGGCTTCGACTTGAGGAATTCCTGAACCCTTGATATCTTTTTCTGACCGAGTTAGTTTCGCACTGAGCCAGCAAACTATTACATAAAATAGACCAATGATAAAAAGATTGCGCACTAGGTGCGCTTGATCTTGATAGAGTCCTTGTATCAGATGGAAGCCCTTTTCGATTAAGAAACGAAAGGATCCGACGATGAGTCCGACGACGAGACCAACAATAATTCCTCGTCCAACTTGGGATAATATGGTGCTTGAGGCAAAAGCGAATTCTTTCTTGGAACTGAGTGTTTCTGACTGTTCCTCCATAATCATTTCCTCTTACTTGTCTTTCTTAGTTGAAACTAGTGATTTGACTGGTTCAAAACTGGTTCGGTGAATTGGGGTGACGCCTAGTTTCTCGAGTCCTTCTAGATGTTTAGCTGTTCCATAGCCTGCATTAGTCGTGAAATCATAGCCAGGATATTGCTGATCATATTCCTTCATCAATTCATCCCGTGTCACCTTGGCCACTATAGATGCAGCTGCGATAGAGAGAGAGTTGGCATCTCCTTTGATAATTGCTGTTTGGGGAATCGGTAACTCCAGTTTCATGGCATCTATCAAGAGATGCTCAGGTTGTGGGTTTAGCTGGGAGATTGCTTCTTTCATGGCTAGTTTGGTCGCTTCATAAATATTGACTTGGTCGATGACTTGATTATCCATGATACCAATCCCGATTGATAAAGCTTGATCTTGAACGGCTTGATAAATCTCCAGATGTTTCTTTTTAGGAATCTTCTTGCTATCGTTGAGGCCTTTAATCTTACAATTTTTAGGCAAGATAACAGCTGCAGCGACTACAGGGCCAGCAAGAGGACCACGGCCGACCTCGTCAACACCTGCTATTAAGGTCACTCCTTGTTTGTAAAGTTCTTTTTCATAGGACAGCATGGATTCCAACCGAAGATCCTCATCCAGCTCTGTCTGAATGGCTTTTTTACGCTTGCTGATTTCTTTTTGAACTCCTGTTCGGCTATCTTTTTCCAGTTCAAGAAAAAGAGGATTGTCTAATTCTTTGACAGTAGCAAGAAGTTCTCTGATTTCTTTAATCGTCGTCATCGATGTCGTCCAATGTATCTAAGGTATAGTTACCGAGTTTTCCATCACGAACTTCCTTCACGAAAAGACTGTAAAAACGGTCGTAGTCGTCACGGAAACCGAGGGCGCGTGTCATATCCATGATGATAACAGGTGCTTCTTCTTCAATTTTCATTTGTTTGAAGCGTTCAGCTAGCTTTTCTGGATAATGCTCTTTGAAATAATTGAGACCAAAAATGGTCACTTCATCCATAGGAAGCAACTGGTCTTTAATTGCTCCAGTTAGGGCTAGTTTGAGTGCGACAGCATCATCTTCAAACTTAGGCCAGAGAATCCCTGGTGTGTCCAGGATTTCAAGGTCTTTATTGGTTTTGAGCCATTGTTGCCCCTTGGTAACACCTGGTTTATTGCCGACCACCGCAATCTTTTTACCAGCCAAACGGTTCATCAGGGTTGATTTTCCAGCATTTGGAATTCCAATAATCATGGTCCGCAAGGTTTCAATCTTGATACCGCGTTCTTTTTGGCGTGCAATCTTATCAGCCATGAGCTTTTTAGCCGCATCAGTCACAACTTTTACAGTCACTTGCTCTTTGGAGTTAATAGCCAGAGTTTGGATTCCCTGTGATTCAAAGTACTGACGCCATTCTTTTGTCATTGCTGGATCAGCTAGGTCTGCCTTGTTTAAAATCAGAAGTTTTGGTTTGTCACCAACAATTTTATTTAACATAGGATTTTGACTAGATAGAGGTAAGCGAGCATCCACCAAAATTGTCACAAAATCAACAAATTTTAAATTCTCCTGAACCTGTCGCCGAGCCTTAGACATGTGGCCCGGAAACCATTGAATAGTAGCCATAATATTTTCCCCTTCCGACTAATAAAACGTTTTCTTTCTCACCATCTATTCTATCATAAATTAGGTGCTTTTGCACAGGCTTTGACTAAAATAAAATCATACTATATCACATAACTTAATTTATGTAATTAAGCGTTTGCTTGACTTTATTTGCTGTTTGGTATATACTTTGTATATACGATTTCGTGGAGGTAGAGTGATGAATACAGTAAAGACTCGGAAGGTGGGAAATTCTCTCACTGTGACCATTCCTAAAAATTTGGGTATGACGGAAGGTCAAGAAATGGTTGTCTACAAAGGAGTTGATGGGGTTATTGTCTTGGCTCCTAAGCTAAAAGATCCTTTTGATGGGATTACTGATTTGAGAATGACAAACGATTTTGAAGGGGTAAGGTCACTTGATAGCGAAATCTGAGTATATTCCTGAAAAGCAGGATATCATTTGGCTGGATTTTGATCCATCAGTCGGTCGAGAAATTCAGAAAAGGCGACCTGCTTTGGTAGTTTCTAGGAGAGAATATGCCTTACAAACTGGTTTTGTGGCTGTCTGTCCTATCACCCATGGCCAACATCGTTTAGCAGAAAAAGGCTTGCTCGTACCTGTCTCGTCGGATAAGGTAGATGGCGCTGTCAATCCATTTCAACTGTATACTTTTGATTTTCGGATGCGAAATGCTCAAAAAATAACAAGAATGGACACGCAGTGTTTTCAGAAAGTCGTCCAACTTTACCAGTACATCTTTGGAGATACATAAATCCTACCATGCATAGACAAGGTAGGATTTTTTCTATATGAGTAACCTATTTAAGAACGGGTGAAGACAATTGAGAAGAATTCCTCTAATCCAGCTTTCTTGTGCAGATGATAGATGTTCTGCCTGAAGGCGTTCTTTTAGAAAATCGCGGACTTGTTCGGGTGCAATTTCAAACTCAAAGGCTTTCATCTTGTAGAAAAAGTCGATGAGATGCTCAGATAAGTATTCATCTGAAAAGAGTACTCCTCCACTTTTTCGATATTCTAATAGAAGCCGAGAAAATCTAGCTTTTTCATCAGGCAAATCACGAAAATAGGAATTAAGAAGCCAAGTCTGCTTCTGCTTTCGTTCAATCGGATCTTGATTCGCAATTCGCTGATCCTTTTCTAGCTCCTTCTGGTTTTGTTTAGCCTTGATAGCCCGTTCCTCTCTATTTTTTCCAAAGAGGATTTTCTCCCATTTTCGTTCTTCTTGGGTGAGAGTTTCTGTAAAGCCAAAGTAATCTTGATAGGCTCGTTCTGCAGGTCCCATGGCAAGAATGAGGTTGTCAGCGTATTGCTTGGCAATTTTATCTCTTTTCTTGCGTTCTTTCTCCGCTTGAATTCGTAAATGCTGCTCGTAGTCGATTTTCTCCTTGCCTAGTTTGACAAGGTAGAGTTGATCATCGGTCTTACCAAGTAAAAAAGGTTTGATACACTTTTCCAGCACTTCTTCCATACGAGCCTTCTTCTTTGGCTCTGCCTTGGTCCAACTTCCGCCTTGAAAGACCTCTAGGAAGAGCTGATAGTCTCTCTCAGGTGCGAATTGATTGCCACGATTGGGCTTGAAAACACCTTTTTCCAAAAACCATTTTAGAAGTCGCTCGTCAAAATCGCTTTTATTGACCTTGATGTTTTCCTTTTTCTGAGCCTTTCTGGTTAGATTTTCAACTTTTCTGAGCAATTTTTCTTCCTCTTCCAGTTGCTGGTCGAGGCTAATACGATGAAAATGGCGAACACAATCGCTACCAATCGGAAAGAGGCGTTGACCTGTAACACCGTTAAAGAGTTCGTAGGCGTATTTTATGGCATTCCCGCAGACGTAATTACTACGACCAATGCCATTAAAAATCAAGGAAACTTCATTCCATTCCTTGGTAGCTTGATTCCAAGTATCGGCTTTTGAAGCCTGTAAAACCGCATCATGCAGGGATTTTCTAACTGGAAGTGGCATGAGGTCTCCTTTCTAGATTATACTTTTACAACTTGAACCTCGTCTTTGCCGAGTAAAATTAGGTATTTTTCTATGTTTTCAATCAAATAAACTCGTGATAAAGCCTCACCATATAGGGCTAACTGGCCACGATAGCGGTCTATGAGTTGACTTGGTTGATCATAACGGTCAGTCTTGTAGTCAAAAAGAACGATGCGATCCTCATAAAGCAGATAGCCATCCAAGATCCCACGGACAACGAAGTCTTCCTGACTCTTTTGGTCTCGTTTAAGCATGGAGAAAGGTTGCTCGCGATAGAGATGGCCGGTATTAGCGAGAATTTCCTGACCAAGTGCTGTATCAAAGAATGCGAGAATTTTAGAAAGATTGATCTTGTCTCTAACAGCTGGACTAGTCTGAACTTGTTTGAGTGTTTCTGTCAGGCTAGCAAGTGTTGGTTGCTGACTAAGGTCAATTCTCTGCATAAGTTCATGGGTGGCACTACCAATCTCAGCTCCTGTTACCTTTTCTTTTGTTGAAAAGTCTGGCAAATCGAATCTGATTTGCTTCTCTGATGATTTTGTTTGGTTAGTAATTTCTACCCCTTCCATATCCATAACGGGTTCGTAGAATTTCTTGATTTGGCTTGGGGTTTGAACACTTGGTAGTTCAATGGCTGCACGGTGAAGAGTATTATAAACTTCCACCTCTTTCAGCATTTCCAGAGCTTCTTTGATGGTTTCTGACTGGCGGTTGTCTGCTTGAGAGCTATCTTGTAGAGGGCTCTTGTTTTCCAATTGACCGATAGCTTCTCTGGTCAACTGGTCTTCACCAACAAAACGATAGCTAAAGTTGAGAGTTTCCTTGGCAAATACTTTGGTTATAGCCCAGATCCAATCTTGAAAATTCTTGGCTTGCAGTCTGGTATTACTATCTAATTTTCCGTTATTTGCTACTGGGTATTCCTTGGCTTCTAGCTTTTCACGAGAGCCCTTACCGACAAGATAAAGCTTTCTCTCGGCCCGCGTCATGGCAACATACAGCAAACGCATCTGCTCTGAATAGCTAGCCAGTTGCAATTCCTCTTCATTCTGCGTATAAGTTAGGCTAGGAATGGAGAGTTTGATGTTTTTAGGATAGTGTGCTTCCACTGCTCCTGTTTCCACCTTGGCAATGTATTTGACACCAAGCCCATTTTGACGACTGAGAATGACGTCTGACATCGAATCTTGCTTGTTGAAGTCCTGATCCATGTTGAGGATAAAGACGTAAGGGAACTCCAGCCCTTTGCTCTTGTGAATGGTCATGAGTTCCACGGCATCTTTAGGCGGTGCGACGGCTACGCTTGCGAGATCGTGCTGGGCTTCTAGGACTTGGTCAATCATACGTATAAAACGCGACAAACCCTTGAAATTACTCTTTTCAAACTGGTCAGCTCGCAGAGCTAGGGCGTAAAGATTGGCCTGTCTGGCTGGACCGTTTGGCAAGGCTCCAACATAGTCATAGTAAAAACGGTCATTATAAATCTTCCAAACCAAGTCATAGAGAGAGTGGGTTTTGGCATACAAGCGCCAAGAATCCAAAATATCCATGAACTGATTTAGTTTCTCAGCTAGTTCTGTGTGAATCAAGTCTTTTTGGACGGTATCCTGTTTTTGAGTATTAACTAGTTTCTCATAGAGGTTCTCTTGGACTTTATCTTCTGCTTTCTGAAGGGACAAACGTGCCAACTCGTCCTCATCAAAGCTAAACATAGGAGACTTCATAAGTGCTACCAAGGCATAGTCTTGCAGGGGGTTGTGAATGACACGAAGGGTGTCCAGCATGACTTGTACTTCTAGGGATTGGAGATAATTGTTTTGCTCACCGTCGGTTTTGACAGGAATCCCATACTCAGATAGGGCAAGTAGAATCTGGTCATTTCGACTGCGACTTGAAGTCAAAAGGGCAATTTCCTTAAAGGCTACACCTTTCTCTTGGTGGAGCTTCAAGATTTCCTTGATAACTAGGCGCATTTCTCCTGTGAGTTTTGTTTCTGTTTGGTTTTCTTCTTCCTCTTGCCCACTATCGTCCTTATCGTAAAGGAGAAATTCTGCCTTGTTGTCTGGGTTAGGAGTCAGTTTGGTATTGGCAAAAACAAGTTGGTGCATGCTGTCATAGTTGATTTCGCCGACCTCTTGGTCCATGAGACGTTCAAATACATCGTTGGTTGCTGACAGCACTTCCGAACTGCTACGGAAATTTTCTTTAAGAAGAATCAACTTGCCTTCTTGAGGATTTTTCGTATAGCGTTGGAATTTCTCATTGAAAATCTGTGGGTCTGCCTGACGGAAACGGTAGATGGACTGCTTGATATCCCCCACCATAAAGCGATTGTGGCCATTCGACAGCAATTCTAGCATCCGTTCTTGAATGTGGTTAGTATCCTGATACTCATCAACCATGACTTCATGGAATCGTTCCTGATAAGCCTCGCGGACTTGTGGGAAATTCTCTAAAATCTCAATGGTGTAATGACTGATATCAGCGAATTCAAAAGCATTTTCCTGGCGTTTACGTTCACGATAAGCCTCCACAAAATCACCCATGAAGGTTTGGAAAGTTTTAGCTAGCTCCCAGGTGTCTTCATGATAACGCTCTTGGTAGTCGAGAATCGTTATCTGGTCCGCCAGTTGTCCTAGTTTAGCAAACTGAGCCTTTCTCTCATCGTTATAGGCATCAGCCAGTGGCTTCAATTCAGCCTTACGACTGGAATTGGCTAGAGCACGACCATTTTTCTCCTTAGAGATGGCGACAACACGCGCAAGCACTACTTGATAAGCTTGGCTATCGGACTCTTGATTTAAGGAGCCAATTTCATCCAGAACCTGTTGAACAGCTTCTAAATAGGCAGCTTTGGGAAACTCCTTGGCATCGTTATCCAGATGATAACGGAAGAAACTTTCCAAGTCCCAAAGCGCCTGTTTGATTTGCTCAGTTAGTTTGTCTTTTTCATTTGCAAAGTCAGCTTCTTCAAACCCTTTGAGAAAAGACTCGTTCAGCCATTTTTGGGGGCTACTGGTGGATTGAAGAAAATCATAGATTTTGTAGACTTGCTGGCGCAGACCTCTTTCATCCTTGCCACGCCCAGCAAAGTTCTTCACCAAACGACTAAATTTCTCTTTATCCTCACCTTGGTAATGGGCTTCAAAGACCTGATGAAAGACTTCGTTTTTGAGGATTAACTGTTCACTTTCATTTTGTAGAATACGGAAATTTGGTGCGATATCAATCAGATAGCCATGCTTGCCAAGGAATTTTTGTGTGAAGGAATCCATGGTTCCGATGGCAGCGTTTGGTAGATCTGCCAATTGGCGTCCCAAGTGTTGTTTGAGATCGACATCATTGGTTTCTTGGATTTGTTGGCTGATTTTTTTCTCCAAGCGTTCTTTTAGTTCTGTAGCAGCCTTGACGGTAAAGGTCGAGATAAAGAGTTGACTGATTTCTACACCACGAGTTAATTGATCCAGAATACGCTCGGCCATGACAAAGGTTTTCCCTGAACCAGCAGACGCTGAGACTAGGATATTTTGCCCTGCCGTATAAATGGCTTCAATTTGCTCGGCAGTTTTCTTCTGTTCCTTGCTCGAACTCGCTTCTGCTTCTTGCAGTTTTTGAATCTCTTCCTCAGTTAAAAAGGAAATGGGCTTCATCGATTCAACTCCTCTCTCATTTTTTCAAACCAAGCTTGCTTGAGCTTTTCTCCGACCAGACGCTTGCCGTCAGCGAAGTCTAATTTCTCTAGGAAACGGGCTTGTCCCAAGTGGTAATTAGCTTCAAAACCTGTGATAGCTTGGTGTTGCTGAACGTACGGGGCAATGCTTCTGCCATTTTCGGTATAGGGATTGATAGCGAACTGGCCTTGTAAAATCTTCTCAGCTGCTTTCTTGTACAGGTGGGCATTATAGTCCAGTAAGAGTTGGAATTCCTCGTCTGTCAGCTGATTGGCCTTATTTTTGTTATAAAATTCGCCCAAGTGACTGCTTTCTTTCTCTAAAAAGAGTCCCTGGTATTTCATAGACTTGCTGGCTTCTGCTACTGCTCCAGCCAAACTCTTAACGGTCAGCAGAGATTGGACGGGTTCAGCCATTTCCAAGTACATGGCTCCGAAAAAGTTCTGCTCCCCTTCTCTTTTTAGGGCAGCAAGATAGGTTGGCAACTGGGAGTTAAGCCCATTAAAGAAATGAGGAAACTGGAACTGGGTCAAACTAGACTTGTAGTCCACCACTCCCAGTGCTCCATCAGCTTTCAGGCGGTCAATACGGTCAACCTTGCCTCGCACAAAGACACTGCGACCATCGTCCAATTGAATAAAGGTCTGGTCCTTGCCACCAAATGTTGCTTCCTCTTGGATGGTTTCGATAGCTGGATTATGACGAAGGATGTGGCCTGTTGTCCGAGCCACATCAAGCAGAATTTCCTTGGTAAATTGGGCTTCCAAACTTTCCTGATAAATAGCCTCAAATTCGCGTTCTTGGCTGGTTTCTTGAATAGCTTGTTCCAAGCGTTGGTCAAAGGAATTTTCAGCAGGTAGTTTCAAGGCCCGTTCAAAAATACGATGCAAGAAATTTCCATGACTGCGAGCATCTGGACGTAGGCGCAATTCTTCCTGCAAGCCTAAGACATAACGGAGGAAATAACTGTATTCATTGCGGTAAAACTCCGTCAAACCAGACGTAGACAGGTAAAACTCCTTGTCAGCTTGATAGAGAGCCTTCAAGGTCTCTTTCTCTAATGGTTTGCTGCTTGGACTAGTTGGGAGTGCAGGATTTGTAAGACCTTTCTGATCAAGTTTTTTCCCCATCACACGCGCCAGAACCTTGACAAAAGTCAAATCTTGCTCAGTATCACTCGTCTCACTCTGCTGATGATAGGCAACTAGACTAGACAAGAGACTGTGATAAGAACCCATATCATCCTTAGACAGACCTTTGTGATGAATCTTCTTCTCTATCTGGCTAAATCCAAAACTCACCAGTTCCTGAAGATAGGCCGATTCCTTGCTCTCATTTTCATTGAGGAGACTTGGAGCTGACAAAATCAACTGATTACGGGCAGCATTGACTAAAGAAAGCATGGTGTAGCGATTTTTCTTGAGGTTTTCACTACTTGCAATCAGTAATTGCGCTCCCTCTTCAGTCGCTTGGTTTAGGCTTTGTCTTTCTTCGTCTGTTAACAGGCTGGTGTTTTGCGCAATTTTTGGTAAATGATCCTGAGTCAGCCCAATGGCATAGACAAAATCAGCCGTTAAGGGCGCAATCAAATCGTAACTCTGCACCAGAACGGTGTCCACTGTTGCTGGAATAGTACGGTACTGAGAAAGGCTCATCCCAGAATGAAGCAAGGATAGGAAATCTTCCAGGCTAACTTGTGAACCAGCAAAAACGGTAGCAAATTGTTCTAAAACATGGCAGAAGGCTTTCCAAACTTCGGCTTGTCTTTCCTGTTCTAGAGTTTCCATAGTAGCTGTCAATTCTTGCATCTGCTTGCTTAAAGCAGCATTTTTTAGAAAAGTATTCCACTTTTGCAAGAGATTTTCAGTCTTTTGCTTCCGACTGGCAAATAAGGTTTCAAGTGGCGCCAAAACTCGCAGACGAAGAGAATTTAAATGCTCTAAATCAAATTTTCCATGGTGGGATTTGGTAAAGGTCTGCTGAAAAGCTGGCAAGCCATTGATGCCAAGATAGCGGAGATATTGCTCAAAAGCATCAATATCAGCCTGACTAAGGTCAGTATACAGACCAGTTCGGAGGAGATTAATCAAATCCTCCTGACGAAAACGGTGGCGTTTCAAACGCAAAATAGATTCGACATACTGGGTTAAGGGATGGTGGGCCATGGATTCGCTTTTTCCTAGATAGAATGGAATCTGGTACTGGTCAAAAATGGTCTTTAAGGACAACTGATAAGAAGCCACATCTCCTAACAGAATCCGAAAATGCTTGTAACTCAGTTCTGGATTGTCATGTAGTTTTTGACGAATGCTGCGGGCTACTAACTCCAACTCTTCCTTTTGTGTCAAGCAAGACCAGATTTGCAGATTTTCACGGTCCTTGTCATCGATATCTAAGGCGACTTCTGAAAAGTCATAAGAAGACTCAAGCAAACGAGAGGCCTTGTCGAAGCTATCTATCTTCTCATGAGTCTGAGAGCGGTCTTGAGCAGGCGTCTGGTATTTGGCACCTAAATGATGAAGAAATTCTACACTGGCTTGGTAGAGATTGCCTTCGACGAAGGGACTAGTATAAGCCTTCTTACTTGCATAAGCACCAATGACAATCTCAACACCTTTACGATGGAGCAGATCCACCACATGCTCCTCCTCAGCGGAAAAACGGGTAAAACCGTCGATAACCAAGGCTAGCTGACTGAAATCACTACTTACCTTGTCATTCTCAATAGCCTCAATCAAATGGGACAACTGACTTCCCTGAGCCAATTGACTCTGATTGAGATAGGTAGTCACTTTCTCAAAAATTAAGAGTAAATCTGCTCGCTTGTCCTCATCGGTCAAACTTTCCAAGTCCAAAAAGCTCATCTGAGCAGTCGTCATCTCGTGATAAAGTTCAATCAACTGCTGGATAAATTGAGGGTCTTGTTTAATAGCTCCATAAACTCGTAACTCTTTGGGATCGAGTTCAGCAAGGCATTTATAAAAGGCCATCCCAAGACCGATATCATCAAGACTGGTCTTTGTAGGCAAGTCATTTAAAACCAGGTAACGAGCCATTTGAGCAAAGCGCGTGACGGTAATCGCAAAAGAAGCCTGCTGGGACAAGCATTCCAGCACGGCACGTTCCTTTTCAAATGAAAGAGAGTTGGGGGCAATGTAGAAAACCCGCTTGCCAGCAGCAACCAGCTCTTCTGCCTCTCTAGTAAGAATTTCTGTCAAAGAAGACCGAATATCAGTATAAAGTAATTTCATCTCTGCCTCGTTTGGTTTCTCAAAGTTTCTTACTCTATTATAGCAAAGTTCGCTTCACAGTCCAAATCCAAAATTCTTGTTGATAATCATTTAACTAGCAAATCAATCAAGCTTCATCATCCACTTCCATATGCTGAAAGATATAGAGGAAAAAGTCTTTGGAAACTTCAAAATGCCCATAACGAAGCCTAGAAGTATAGTCTTTCCATTCAGGATGTTGTCTGGCTATTTCTATGGAGCAATCTTTGACTGGTAGATAATACTCGACATCTCTTCTAAAGGGAAAGAATCCTTCAAACTGCTCTACTTGATAGGCTTTGTCATCTATAATTTTACCTACGGCCACAAAAGCCTGTAACTTATCTTGACCGTTCATATCGTATTTGGGGCTATAGTATAAAAGATAATCGCCTTTTTTCATACGGTTTAAGGGGCCGCCCTTTCCATGACAGACCTGACAAAAATTCCCCTCAACTCCTCTTAAAACATGATTCTTTGAAACAACTCCGACCCAATATCTAGGCATTTTTATCCTCCAACTCTGCTAACATGCGATTGAAACTTTCTCTATCGTTAGAAAGTTTTTCAAAAAATTCTTCATCAACCCCTTCTACTAAGGGTAAAGCTTGATTGACTTTTTCCACACCAGACTTCGTCACTAAGACCAGTTTTGCCCGACTATCCTTTGGATGTTGATCGCGTCTAATGTAGTCTTTCTTCTCTAGTAACCGGACAATCTGAGAAACCGTCATGACATCCATACCTGTGAAACGAGCAATATCAACTTGTGTTACATATTCCTCTCTATTAGTCAGAAACAAGAGCGAAGTCAAAACGATAAATTGGGGTAAAGTAAGACCAACTGATTTTAAAACTCTTTTTAAGTTGCTTTCCCATTTGTTGTAGATCTTGATGAAAAGAAGACCTGTAGACTCTGTTTCATCATTTTTGTAAATCGAATTAAACTGATAGATTGACATTTTTTCTCCTTAAATAGTAAGTATACATATTATAAAAGAATTTATTTTATTTATCAAGAAAAGGAAGCTTGGATGTTACAATTCTGTCAGACATTTTATGTTCTATATGCTATAATAAAAGCAAAACACCTAGAAAAGGAAGTCTTATGATTAAACTACTAGCCTTGGATATGGACGGAACCCTCCTCAATGAAGCCAAGGAAATCCCACAAGCCCATATTACTGCCATTCACCAAGTTATTGAAAAAGGCGTCAAATTGGTTCTCTGTACAGGTCGCCCGCTTTTCGGTGTCCTCCCCTACTATAAACAACTAGGACTTGACCTACAGAACGAGTACGTAATTGTCAATAACGGTTGCTCAACCCATCAGACCAGTGACTGGAGTCTAGTTGACTGGCAAGAACTCAGTCCAGCTGACATTGAATACCTCTATGACCTGGCTGAGAAAAGCGACGTCCAGTTGACTCTTTTCGATGAGGAACATTATTTTGTCCTCGGTGGCAAGCCTAATGAAATCGTTCAAAATGATGCCAAACTAGTCTTTTCAGACCTGACTGAAATTTCCCTTGAGGAAGCAACTAGTGGCAAGTACCGGATGTTCCAAGGCATGTTTTTGGGAACAAAAGAGCAAACAGACGATTTTGAGCAGCGGTTTTCTAAGGAACTCTGCCAAAGATTCAGCGGCGTTCGTTCGCAGCCTGTTATTTATGAAGCCATGCCGCTTGGAACGACAAAGGCTACTGCTCTTTCTCGACTAGCAGCAATTTTGAAGATTGAGCCCTCAGAAATTATGGCTATGGGCGATGCCAATAACGATATCGAAATGCTTCAGTTTGCAGGACTTGGCATTGCTATGGGAAATGCCAGCGACCATGTCAAATCCCTTGCTAATGACGTCACAGCCAGCAACGAAGAAGACGGCGTCGCGCGTGCGATTGAGAAGTATATTTTATAATTGAGAAGTCCAGTTCATGTCAACTGGGTTTTGTTTTTTTTTTAAGAATCACAAAACTTTAGAAACTCTTTAGAATTACTTGAACTTTCTTTGATTTCTATAGCTTATACTAAAGTTAGAAAAATAAATCAAAAGGAGAAAATCATGAAAACAGTACTCGAAATTCATGGACTGACCAAACAATTTGGCCAACAAGCTATTCTTCAAGATCTTAGTCTAACCATAAAAGAGGGAGATATTTATGGTCTAATTGGAAAAAATGGAGCGGGAAAAACTACTCTTATTAAAATCATTACACAACTACTGTTTGCGGACAAAGGTACAGTTTCCCTCTTTTCTAGTCAAGAACAAAATGAGTGGACCAAGGCTTTATCTCGAGTAGGTTCAGTTATCGAATCACCTGTAGCCCATAATCACTTAACAGCATACCAAAATCTGAAATATTATTGTATGATACGCCATATTCCAAATGCTGATAAAGTCATTCAAGAAACACTGGATTATGTAGGTTTGTCGGATACAGGTAAAAAAGTCTTTCGTGATTTCTCGCTAGGAATGAAACAAAGACTTGGTATCGCCATTGCCCTTCTATCCAAACCTGATTTCCTGATTCTTGATGAACCCATTAACGGTCTCGACCCAATTGGAATCAAAGAATTTCGTCTGATGATTCAACGGCTCAATCAAGAAAAAGGCATAACCATTCTCGTCTCTAGCCATATCTTATCGGAACTCTATCTCCTAGCTAATCGCTTTGGTATCTTAGATCAAGGTAAGATTATCCGTGAAATCAGCAAAGCTGAATTTGAAACACTGAGTGAGGATTATATTGTGCTTAGAACAAGCGATAAAGAAAGAGCTTGTCAGGTATTGAAAGAACAAATCCAGCTCCAGTTTAAGGTTGTAAACCCTGAAAATGAAATCCATATCTTTGGTAATGAACAAGATGTCAAACAGATTCTTAAACAACTAACTTTGGCCGATGTTGCTATTGATGAGATTTACTTTGCCCGTCAAAACCTAGAAGAATACTTCACCCAATTGGTAGAATAGGAGAAAAATCATGATACACACCATTCAAGCAGATTTTTACCGTCTTTTCCGCTCCAAAGGATTCTGGATTACAGAATTCATTCTCTTTGTACTTATGTTAATGGGTGCTACTATCGGAGCTACAGGACATCTAATGTCAGTAAATACTACACCACCAGAGACTCCAACCCATGGTTGGAATGGGATAGAAGCTCTAATCAACGCGTCCAGCAATGGTTCAAACCTCGTTTTTCTCTGCATTGTTCTAGCATGTCTAGTTCTAGGAGTTGATCTAATCGGCAAGCTCTATAAAAATAGTTTGACTGTTGGCGTTTCTCGTACAGAGTTTTTCCTTGCTAAATCCTTTGTACTAGCAAGTATCGCTCTCTTACAGCTCATCGCCAGCCTTGTGATTGCTTTTGTTCCCTCAACTCTACTAAACGGACTTGGTACGATGCCTGATGGTTTTATTACAAACCTCCTCTTAACGATTTTCCTTCAATTTCTCTGCCTCCTTGCTTGGCTTTCGATTGTTTCCTTCATTCTCTATGTGACTCATTCTTATCTTGCCGCATTTATTGGCTATCTAGTTACCTCTATCATTCTTTCTACGCCAATGCTTGTTTTCCCAGACATTGAAATTCTACGATATTTAATTCTAGATTTTGCCTATGCCATGACTGCTGATAGTCAAGCTATTCTTTATACCATAACGGTTTGCATCGCTATCATACTTTTCTTCTCTCTCAGTGGACTGACTGTTTTCAAGAAGAAAAGTTTATAAAAAGAACCTCCTCTAGGATATAGAGGAGATTTCTTCTGTTAAAAGTAAATAAAGACCGAAAACCATTCTCCATCAGTGGCTAGTTTCATACCCGCTCCAAGAAGATGAACCAATTCCTCAGTAATATAGAGACCTAAACCAGAGGATTCTTCGGTATCTGACATATTTTCAGAATAAAAACGATTGCTGAGATTGTCTATATTCTTGATAGATTTTTTGACTAGATTATCAATTTCCAAAACAAGCCTATTTTCTTCCTTTTTCAAAGAAAGTCGAGCCTTCTCCTTGCCGTGCTTGAGAACATTTCCAAGGAGGTTTTGTATAATTCGATCAAGCAAGTCCTCATCAGTCGTCGTTTTCAATCCAGGTTCAACGTTAAAATCAAGAACAATATGTGAAGTTTGAAAAACATCGTAATAGGATAATGTCTTTTTCGTTATAAAAGTTGATAAATCAAGCTCTTCCAGTTTCGGTTTGACTGCTCCTTCCATCAAATGACGGTATTCGAGGAGAGCTTCCAAACGTTTGGAAACCAAATCAAGATGATGGGCTATTTTATTTAAGGTTTCTGCACTATTATCGGGATGTTTTATTAGTTGCTGAGTATATCCTGAAGCGATTGTCAAAGGTGTCCGAATATCATGAGCGATGTTACTGATTGCCATATCTAGGGTGTGTTTTTCACGCTTCATGATTAGCTGATTTTGCTCCACTTCTTGAAATAGATTCTCAATTTGGTTATGTAGACGCAAAATGCTCTTTGAAAAGAAATTTACACCGATCCTCTTCATGCTACCAGAGCGAATCTTTTCTTCGATTTGTCTGCTTAAATCTCTAATGGCTATATGATAGCGAATCAAAGAAATCGCCAAAATGATGTTAATGAGGAGCAATATTGATATCAAAATGTAAATCATTATTTGTCTCCTTTTAATCGAACACCAACTCCCCAAATGGTTTCAATGTACTCATGATTTGGATCCAGTTGATGCAGTTTTTTACGGAGATTGCTTAGATGAGTGTTGAGCGTATTGTCTCCAGGCAGGTAACTTTCTTCCCAAATCAATTCATAGAGTTCTTCCTTGGTGAAGATTTTTTTAGGATAATGGAGCAACATTTGAAGAATCTGACACTCTTTCTTTGCAAGGCGAATGGTTTCAGTTGTGCTACTTATTTCAAAACTATCCGCATCGAACTGGATATTTTTAAAGTTTTTTACGAGGTTATCAATATCTCTTCGATCTTCTGACTGATGTTCACCACTTTGGCGTAATTGCACGGTGACTCTGGCAAAGACTTCGTCCAAATCAAAAGGTTTTACTACATAATCATTGGCGCCATCTAATAGATATTGGCTGATGAGCTTTTTATCACCCAAAGCAGTGAGCATGATGACCGGAGTCTGACTAGTTTGTCGAATAGCTTGCAAGACTTGGTCGCCATTTTTCCCAGGGAGCATGATATCTAGCAAGACGAGATCAATGCCACCTTTGTCAAATTGCATTATACCTTCTGTCCCAGAAAATGCTTGAATCACCTCGTGTTCCTCTGCAAGAAGGGTTCTTAAGATTTCCTGGATGTCATTATTATCTTCAATTACAAGTATGCTCGCCATAAACCTCGTCCTTTCTAAAACTATTATAACATGTTTTGTTAGGAATTCCAGATACAGAAAAGCTCCTCTCACATTTTAAGCAAGAAGGAGCTAATGAATATTGAATCTACTTTACCAAATAAGCAATCAAGGCTATAATCCATAGATGAGCTGGGTAGAAAATATAAAAGAAATATTTACTCCAGCTAGTTTCCTTTCCTCTCTGTCCATTATACAAGGCCATGAAAGGAAAGACGGTGATAAAGAGCCAGTCAGAATTGTAAAGCATCATTTCCAAAGTTTGGTACCAAGTGTCATAGATTTGGATAGAAGTCACTAACAAGAAGGCCCAAAGGAGTGTATAAAGGAGATTTCGCAATCCCTTGCGATTTCGACAAGAGTAACTAATTAAGAGAAATGGTAGCATGGTGATACCGCCCTCAGTAAAAAGACAACCGAAAATCAAGAGACCAGCAACCCCAATCCGACGCCACAACTTCTCTTTTTGATCCAGCTCTTTTCTTGGAAAACCAAGCCAAAGCATGGTAACACCGATGGCCAAAGTCAAGAAAATATTATTAGTAACCATTACACCCTTAGAGGCAAACAGAGTATTGAGAAGGCTATTTCCAGCAAACATGATAAGCGCTCCACTCCAGAGACGGATGAGGTAGTTTTTCAAATTTCGAGTATGGATGAATCCTTCCATAGCCATATAGGCAAACCAAACTCCCACACAACGGGTCAAGGCGTGAAAGATACCTTCCCACAAAGGAGAAACAATCCCTGTGATATGAGGGATATGGTCCAGAACCATTACTGCCGCCATCAGATACTTCAACTGTGTCGCATTCCATTGTTTCATAATAAACCTCTTTCTTTTTGATCTACATAGAGTATAGCATACATTTCCACGTATAATCGTACACCTATCTTACATTTAAAAAGCCTATCTTACATTTTTGTAAGACAGGCTTATAGCAACTATTTTTTATAAAAGAATATTATTTAATCTTATGCTTATTCATTTTTTCTTGGAAAATATCTGTAATGATTTGGCGTAATTCTTCTCTTTCCTTCTCAGGAATCTCACCACTTCTCTTGGCAACTGCATAGAGAAGTGGATGTTCGATGGAAATTCGCTTTATTGTCCGAGTTGTTGCGTGTTTTCTCACAAAAAATGGGATGCGTTTGATCCATTCCTGAGGTACTAGGGCAAGGATTTTCGCAGCGGTTTCCTTATCGCTAATTTCAGAAGTTGTCAGTCCTTGCTTTATCATTTCCTGTTCTTTTTCAGTAAAATCTTTTAATTCCATGATGCTTCTCCTAGTTAGTAAATTTCTCTATGATAGATTATATACTAATCCTGACCAAAGTACAAATAGAATAACATCAAAAAACTTAGTAGGTCTTTATTTCACTAATCATCACGCGCTACTTCTCCAACTAGCTCAAAATCTATCATATGGTAGTTTTCATCCAAGCGAATTAAGGAGAAATATTCATTCCAAAACAGGTGGTCACTGTGACTTTTCCACTGGATACCATACCATAGTTGGGTCGAATCGACAGGATGTGCAGGCGGAACTGACCATAATTTATCACCAAAGGTTGTTCGCATAGCTCCTTCTTCAATTCTAGTCAGTAAATCTACACCATTCAGCTTATAGGAGATAGCTTTTGATTTTGCTGCTTTGATACGATCTTCATCCAGCTTAAACTGGATAATTTTACAGTCCTCTAAGACAGTTTCTTTTATTTCATCTCCATATAATGCAATACTTCCAAGGATTAAACCATCTTTTCCAAGAAGATAGGGAGCATACGACACAGCATTACTATCTCGATGAAAACCTTTTTCGATAAAAATACTCTTATCAGCCTGATATTTTTTGATTTTCCCCGAAGAAAGAGCCTCATCATAATCGTTACTAAAGCTGTCATTCTCCCTGATGTAGATGTCAAAACCTTCTTTTAGAAGGTCACTCACACTTGTTTGTGTTAGCGTGATTGGCTTATCATCTATCATCAATTCTGGTGCTTTAGGTGGCAACCCTATCTGACCATAGGCTATCATAAGAAATAAAGCCACCATAAAAGAAACCACAAGTGCGATCATCGCTTTTCCCGTGCGTTTTCTAGCATTAAAAAGTGCCATAATCGGTGGTAGGATCACAATTCTTGCCAAAATAGCATTACCAGTTCCTCCCCTACTCATTATTTGCACTACAAAAACGCCAGCAATCGCAATTATCGACAAGTAAACTAGAAGTTCGCCAAGCCCCATCTTATCTGTACGAGTTTGCTCATTTACTGGCTCGTCTAAGACGGATTTCCCATTCACTACCAGCCTTTTGAGGAAGAAATACATTCCGAGTCCAATCCCCAAAAACGCTAGTCCAAGAAAAGCCAGTGATCCGATTGCAACCATTCTGCCCATCTTTATTTTCTCCTTAGTTGATACATTCAGCCTTTATTTTCTTTTTTAAAGTTCTATTCGCAATCAGTAGCACGAGTAAAAGAAAGGGGATCCCATTAAGAACAAATATGGGGAAGGCCTTAATAGCAATCCATAAAATCGTCCCTTTTTTCTCAATCCAACTACTCCCCCAATACTTAATTATATACTAAGTAATAGATAATTCTAAATGTTTACCTTTTGCTTATCTTTAATTTAAAATAATTATTATAAATTTTAATTTAGGCATCTTTAGCAACTTACAATATGATATAATTAACTATAAGAATATTAGTTAAGGACAACATAAATGAAAAATCATTTGCTCAAAAAATTAACTTCTCTATTTCACAAAAATGAGCCTTCTAACGATAATAATTTTCCCAATCCTAGTGTAAAACTTGAAAGTTTAGCTCCAATAGATTATGCTCAAATTTCTTCTGATGAATTTGAAACAGATTACTATAAAATTTATAAAGATGTATTGAATAATATAACTCAGGATAAGCATATAACAAATGTAGGAGTAACTGGAGGATATGGAACTGGAAAAAGCTCAATAATTCATAGTTATTTTAATGAATTAAAGAGCAAAACTAGTATTTATATCTCATTGGCACATTTTAATAGCTTAGCAGGAAATACTCTTCCTCCATCCCAAAATGATAAGGCAATAAATAGTCAGATAGACAATATTTTGGAAATGAAAATTGTCAACCAATTAGTAAATCAAATAGAACCTGATAAAATACCAAAAGCAAATTTTTTAGCGAAAAAAAATATCAATAATAATAAAATTATTTTTTATTCATTATCAATTATTTGTTTAATTCTTTATTTTAAATTTTTATTACCACTTATAACTGAAAAAATTACATACAGCATCCAAATTTTCCCACCTAATCTTGAATTTATTGATTACATTCTCATCATTATATCTATCATAGCTATTATTAGCTTATATTACCTTTTATCAAATGTAATTAAGAAGATAGTACATAAAGGAAATTGGTCAAAACTGACAATAAATACAATGGGAATTAATGTAAACATGGAAAATAGAGACTTTTCTACAGTCTCATATTTTGATAATTTTCTATCTGATGTTATTTATCTTTTTGATGAATCTGAGGCAGAATTTGTAATTTTTGAAGACCTAGATAGATTTAACGACCATTCAATATTCGAAAAATTAAGAGAAATTAACTTAATGGTTAATCAAAGGAGAAATTCTGCAAAGCGAAAGAAAATAAAGAAAATCATGTTTTTCTATGTAATAAGTGATGAAGTATTTTCTGAAAAAAATGTCGATCCTGCAAATAACAGTAAAAATATTTCAGCAACAGAAAAAACAAAATTTTTTGATGTAATTATTCCAACTATCCCTATTGTCAACAATACAAATTCATTTGATTATCTAAAATCAAGGTTGCTAGATGACCTAGCAATTACGGATAAAAATGATTTCGAAACTTTTTTATATCAAGTTTCCATATTTATTGATGACCTCAGAGTTCTTAAAAATATAGTAAACGAATTTAAAATTTACAAAGAAATTCATAAAAATAATATTAAAATAGATTACAAACAACTACTTGCACTGATAATCTATAAAACACTAGACTCCAGTGATTTTAATGACCTAGTTAAATCTAAAGGAGACTTATATACTCAAATAAAAAATTCATTGGAGGATAATGATGAGTGAGATAGCAAAATTTTTGATAAAAAATAATCTTATTAATGAAACATATACAGATTACTTAGTTAGACAATCTAAAAATGGTCTTCGTAAAGAGGAAAAAAATTTTTTAGTGTCTGTATTATTAAAGGATAGCGAGGAATTAAAAAAAATAAAAGTTCTTAAACAGGATAAAATTTATGAAATATTCTTAAAATTATCCGATCATCACTTTTCTGTTGATAATTTTTTTAATGAAGCAATTTATGATTATTTTAATAAAGCATTTGCTGATAACAATGAGATTAATATTAAGGGTATAGAAGGCTACTTTAAAAAGATTATCTTCTTGCAAGATACAATTGACCCACAAAAAATTAGACTAAATTTGAATAGCATTTCTAGAATACTTTATCAGAAATTAGTCTATCCAAATGAAGATCATCTTTTCACCAAAATGAAGAGCTATGTTTTAGAGAGTCAAATAAGCAATAATATAAATGAGGATGTAAAATTACTACTATTAATTCTAGATAAAAAAACAAGTTCAGATTTTAGCTTCGATTTAGATTTTGCTATTAAAACTCTTCTTGAAAGAATACAGAATATTTCCGAGGAAACAGTTAAACAGACTCTAGAAAAGAAACTATTAGATTTAATTGATAAAAAAATAAATAATATAGATAATATATACAGAATATTTAATCAAACTAATTTCAATAAACTTAGTATAGATCGAAAAAAATTTTACAAGACTTTGTGTGAGAAGGATAAGATTCATTTTAATGAAATTACATTTTTATCTACTCTATCTATTTTAGAAGATAAACAATTGGATAGCTACGAAGATATTTATGATAAATTAAATACTAAAGAGGCTAAAAATTATATACTAAGAAATCTTCATACTACAGAATTTATTTTTGATTATGTAAATGATGATTCCCAATATGAATCGGATATCTCATACCTTACTTCTAATATTAGTTCTTTTAAATCTATAATGGGGGCTTACAAGAATCAAGAATATACAAAAGATACAAGAATTTCGTTTAAACTTTTCAATCCTCATATTTTATGGGAAGAACTAACAAATGTTGCAAGTGATATTTCTAAAAATTTTTATAGGGAAATATTTAACACGTTAGATAAAGATTTTATAACTGAACAACTGAATAACTCTTCCATTCCTTTAAGATCCTTTAAAAATCTACTCGAAAACTACAAGAATTCATTTTTAAATAAAATTAACATTGAAGGTTTAAAGAATGAAGAAATGAAGTCTCTGATTCAAAATTCAAAGAAGACGGATAAAAGAAGAAAAAACGAGATTAGAAAAAATGAACTAAAAAAATACATCAATCAACATTCTAAAATTTATGAAATTGATAAGAGCATCATTAACCGATATCCAATACAAGACTTACTGGACATAAAAGACTCAATAAAAAACATCGAATTATATATAGAGATTCTGAACATGAGAAAATATTCTGCTGGAAATATTAAGAATAGATTAGCAATAGAAAAATTAATAACTGAATTGAAGACTAAATTATCAAATACCTATAACCATGAGAGATACTTTTCTCAATAGATTACAAATCCTTTTGGCAAAATCACCAGTTGCTGCTCCAATTCTTGGCAATGACTTTCTAGCGATACGGACTCACTATCTACAAGATAGTTTTTAGTTGATTGGTTAAAAACAGCTCGGACCTTTTGTCCATCATAATTCCATTCTAGAGCTAGCACATCAGGCTTGATTTCTTTCAGCTTGTAGGTTCCATGTTGGATAATGTCTGAAACACTCTTGCGAAGCTGAATCAATTTCTTCATGAAATTAAGCATCTCATTGCTTTCGGAAACACGTTCCCAAGGCATAGCACGACGACAATCTGGGTCTGGCCCTCCGTCTAACTCTAACTCGGTTCCATAGTAGAAACACGGTGTTCCTCTTTGTAAAAAGAAGCAGGCTAAGGCAGACTTAACAAGTTGGCTATCTCCCTTGGCAGTAGCCAAAATGCGCTCTGTATCGTGCGAATCCAGCAGATTGAACATCACTTCCGAAATCTGCTGTCTATAGTACATAGATTGGCTATTGATTTCATCGATAAATTGACTGGTCTTCTTAACCCCTCGCAAGAAATAATCCTTGATACTATCAGACAGAGGATAGTTCATAACTGCGTGGAATTCATCGCCATTTAACCAAGGCTGGGAGGTGTGCCAGACCTCTCCAAGAATATAAAGGTCGGGCTTTTTAGCCAAGACAGCCTTACGGAAATCTCGCCAAAATTGGTGGTCGACTTCATTCGCAACATCTAGGCGCCAAGCATCGATATCAAACTCTTCAATCCAGTAGGTCGCAACGCTCAACAAATAGTCTCTCACTTGAGGATTTGCCGTATTGAGCTTGGGCATATAGCTCTCAAAGGCAAAGGTGTGGTAGGATAGTTCTCTTTTATTAACAAGATTTTCTTTAACGACTGGAAAGTCTTGAATATGGAACCAGTCTTTATAAATAGAATCTTCACCATGTTTGAGAACATCCTGCCACTGTGGAGATTGGTCTCCGATATGATTGAAAACAGCGTCCAGCATGATTTTCATGCCTCTCTGATGGGCTTGATCCACCAGTTGACGGAAGGTTTTCTTGTCTCCAAAATGACGGTCAATTTCGAAATAATCCGTCGTGTTGTACTTGTGATTGCTTGGAGATTCAAAGATGGGACAAAGATAAAGCCCAGTAATTCCTAAGTCTTGTAAGTAATCCAGATGATCAATGATGCCTTGTAAATCACCACCAAAGAAATCGCTCGTCTTTGGTTTGATAGAGGAATCCCAAGTTAGAGCTCCTTCTGGTGAAATCTCAGGATTGCCATTGGCAAAGCGCTCTGGGAAAATCTGGTACCATACCGTCTCTGCTACCCAGTCAGGAACATGGCAAGCATCAATCTCATGGATATACGGAATTTTGAAGCCGTTTCCCTCATAATGAAGGTTGTTTACTGTATTTTCAACACATCCCTTATCACCATACAAAATACCTTGACCATGCTTATCTTTGAGTTCAAAGAGATACTGAAGTCTCGCATAGCCAACTGAAATTTCCGCTTGCCAGTAATCAAATAAGGCATCAGAAGTTACTTTGTGCATTGCCTCACTTGCTTCATAATGGTCCTCTAAAAAGATAAAAGGATCTCCATAATGCAAGTTGATGCTTTCAATATCATCTTTCTTGGTCCGGATACGAATATGCATTGTCTTGTCTTTATAAAGATAAGCATACTCCGACTCTGGTCTGTGGTAAATGGCTGTTAATTCCATTGTTCTGTCTCCTAGTTTACTTTCATTCATCTTATTGCGCAAACGTTTTCATAATTGTGATTCTAGTATACTACTTTCGTATTTTATTTGCAAGGCTTGTTCGTAGTTCCGAGCGGTTTGATTTTGAGAATAAAAAAAGCAGTAAGTCTTAATACCTACTACTTTCTGATTGATGATTTACAAATGTCTTTCCAGCCACTCTATCTTTTTAAAATCCTTATTATTGTTGTGGTTATTTCGATAAGAATCTTGGGAAGAAGCCTTGTAAATACTTAAATACTGTTCTAGATTTGGAACACGAAAAGTGATGTCATCGAGATGAATCAGCTCAATATCAGATTCCGATACATCCGCAAAATCAGGTAAGGAATCGATACTTCCAAATTCAACACTCACGCCATCTTTTTGGAATTCGTGCTCGTGAATGTCTACCAAGGTATAGCCTAAGCGGTTCATCACTTTCAATATCTTGTCCCAGTCATAAATCCTGAGATGATCAGGCGCTTCCCAGCCTCTAGGATCTCCAGGAACATGAATATCAATGTCAGACGGCTGCCATTCTTCATTTGAACGGTATTCAAAACCCAAAGAGCCCATGAGTATTGGTATGATTCCGACTCGGTTTAAATGAGAACAAATTACTCGAAATTCATCAAATAGAGAATTCATTCCTCCTCCAATCGTTGATATAAAACTTAAAAGATAAACTAGTTTTCCTTCTACTCTTTCGGTTGTGAAAAGACTTCAATATGCTGGCCTAGTACCTTAATCTCTACAGGTAGGTTATCCGACTTATCGCCGTCAACATCTGACTCCAATTCACTATCTGAAGAGATTTTAATATTACGTGCTCTGATATACTCAATATTATCATTTCCGACAACATCTCCTTTTAGTAAATCAGGAATAACGGATAATTTAGAGAATATAGAAGCATCTTTTAGAATCAAAATATTGGCATAGCCATCTTTGTCTTCTTCAAAGATTTTCTTGTCAGCGAAGTAATTTGTCAAGAGAACCAAAACATGGCTAGCTTCACCAACATAATTTCCGTTTTCTGTCTCAACCTTAATGTTAAAGACCTGATCCGTCATCACAGACTTCATGGTATTTACAGCATAGGCTAAAATACCGAATTTTGTCTTGTCCTCGATCTCCACATTGTGAATCGCCTCAGGCAGAGAACCGATACTAAAAATATAACCAAAATAGTTGTCATTCGCTTTACCGATATCAATCTTATTGGTTAAGTTAAAATCGAGTTCATCAATCGCGCCATCGATGTCTTGATTGATTTCCAAAAGTTTTGTAATGAGGTTACCCGTACCGCCTGGGATAATACCCAACTTAGGAACGTATTCTCTCTCAGCAATACCTGAAATAACTTCATTGACCGTCCCGTCTCCACCAAAAACAACCACTGCATCGTACTGCTCACGAGACGCTTCCTCAGCAAAGAGTGTTGCATCCAGTGCTTTTTCGGTAATTTTGGTTTCCACATGCTCAAAATAATCTTTTGCTTTATTCTCCAGCTTGACCTTATAATCCAAAGCCTTTTCCCCACCAGAGGTAGGGTTGATAATTAACATTGCTTTTTTCATTGATTTTCTCCTTAATTTTTAAATAGAAATGTTAGTGTAACTACATCAGTCATTACATATAATGCTATTATATAATGAAACCTCAGAAAATAGAAATCAGACGTACTGGAGATTAAGAGAATCAGTTCTAAAAAAGGTTGGATATGCTGAAAATGATAAATACCTTCTAGTTTATTCTTTTACCAATCGATTAAAATCAACCAAATATAAAATTCCAGCAATAAGAGCAAAAATTGCTGAAAAAATTGAAAGGAAGGGGATAAAACCTGTGATAGATGCAACTAAAAGAAACAAAAAGCTTTTCTTACGACCATTTGATTCTTTTCTATAAATGAAAATTGCAAGTATGGAACAAACAAGAAATATAAAACTAATTAAATTTACTGAAAAAGCCCATGCTGGTTTATCAACAAAATGAAGAACCCCATTGATAAATCTTATCTCCCATCTATAGAAAAATGCAAATGCAATTATGGGAGAGCACGTTAAAGCAAAAATTCCATTAAAAAAAAATAAACTGTTTGATTTCATATTCAATCCTTTTCTGTACTTATTCATCGCTAATTAATAGATTCACTTTTTAAAAATTCTTTAGCCTTCTGGACGATATAGAGCTGTTCATCTTCTTGAGCGAGTTTTCTAAACAACTCATTTGCCCTGGTCATATCTCCTTTTAATTTAGAGTTCAAGGCTTGATAGTAAGTGATTTCCAATTGTTGATATTTAAATTCGTTTTCCAAGTCTTCAAAGTAATCATCGGATTGATGAGCAATTGTTAAATCGTATAGAGCAAGACTCACGTTTTTTGTTCTCTCAGCTAGAGTTGGATCTGATATGGACATTTTATTTAATATAAGATCAAGCTGGTCCCTGGTCAGGTTAGGATTTGCAAGAACTGTCGAACGAATGAGGTAACTCTCTAAGAAATCCCTGTATTTTGGCTTCAGTTTTTGATCAGTCATTGCTTCAGAAGCCTCCTTAATGGCAGCATCGAAATCACCAATCATATAGGAATACCCAACAGATGTTAGCGTCACATCCAATTTTATAAGAGCTCTTTTTGCACTTTTGTTCAACTCAATGTATTGCTGCCATGATAGTAAATCTAAGTCCATATGCAGTAACTTAGTACCACTCCTTAAATACCCTCTTCTGATTAGTGCTATGAAAAGAAATAAGAGTGCATTTATGAATAAAATACAAAAGGTTTGAATAGTCCTATCTTTCACCATCCAAGCTATAAAAAGACTGAGAAGAACAGCCAAAACAATCACGACTTGTCTATAAAATCCATATTTCTTGCGTATTTCTAAATAATTCATTTTTACTCCTTTTCTAAATTACAATGTGGCATTACGAGAGAAGTTCTGAACCTTAAATGAGTCATTGAGCAACATAAACACTTTCTTCGCTATTACATAATTTTTTCTGATAAAATAGCCCAATGTGACATGCAAAAGAGGATCATAAAACAGATTTCATCTTAACTTATAACTTCTCTATTCTATCAAAAATAATCTCTTGCTTTTCGACACATTCTCGGAGTGGTGACATGCCTAAAATCACTGTAAAAAGTCCCAATAATAGAATACTATTAATAACAAGTAGGGCTCCCTCTGTTCCATTAACTGTATATAGATAAAATGCAAAACATCCAAGAGTCGGAACAAAGATAAAAGGAAGAAGTTTGTAATGTTTTAATTGACGTTTATTTCCAACTGGTTTAAAGGTTATTTGATAGTTTGAAACTTTATTCTCAAGTCTTTTTTGGACGCTATGACGAGCTCTTATGGCAATGAACCAGAAAGCAAGATAAGCTAGGAAGATGAATAGGCCATATAAGCCTATCTTTAAAGGAAGGTTGTGACTAATCCCATTGTTTCTAAAAAAATTTGTCACAAGCCGATAGCCAGAGCCCCCTATTGCTGTACCAATTGCAATCCCAATTGATTTACTCATAGTTGGAGCTACACTCTCAAAACGCATATCTCTTTTATCTAACTTTTGCATTTTTGCAGTAATTTCATCGGGAAGAGAACCCCAGAAATAGGATTTTGGTCTAACAGTCGTCAAATCTAGAATATACTTTTCTCCCTCTACTTCTACTATTTTGAAAAATACTTTATTCGTTTCTTTAAATTTTACTTTCATAGTCACCTTTAAATCCTTCTCAGAGTTAAAAAACTCTTTTCAATAACATTCCTAAATCGTTAGCCCCGTTTTTTAATAATAGTTAAACCAATTTTGACAGACATCTCTTTCGATGTTAGCTGAATTGTAATCCCATAATTTGTTTTATCTGAGTAATCTATTCTAATTTGGCACGTTGTTTCCTCTGGTAGATCATATTTGCTTTTCAGTTTCTGAAAGAGGTCAGAGTTATTTTCTGGCTGGTAGATAATTTCACTAAGCTCTGTTGTTCCGGTTCTTAACGTTCTTTTTACATTCAAGGAGTCAAAAACATCTTTTTTGACAACTAAGTTAAGAATCTCATCGTCAAATAAAGGGTCTATCTCCGAATCGTAATGCAACTTGCCATTAGAATAACTAACGGGAACCGTTTTTTTGTTTTCTCCGATTTGTATTCTATAGTCACCCTTACCATCTGCCTTGGTAATATCTAGGTCAATTTCATATCTTTTGACTTCGTCACCATTTTTTATATAGACTCTACTTTTATAAGCTTCCAGCCCATTAAAATCCTTCTGCTCTTGTTCCAAAAATTTAAACATGGAATTAAACGTTTTTTCAAACTCGTACTGTTCCTTTGTTCTATTTTGGGGAATGGTTTCGCCACCCAAACTACAGGCATTCAATGAAAACAGCGAAATTGATAAGATTACCAAGCCAGAAAGCCAGAATAAATGTTTATATTTTTTCATTTACCTCTCCCAAAAATGAAGCCTAAAACTATTATAGCACGAACATACTAGAAATAACTTTCTATAACCATTTAGATTCATTCATAAAATGCAGTTAAAGACAATTGATCTATTGATAGGAAAACTTGATAGTTTAAAAGCTTTGATCTTACTCTTATACAAAAAAGACATTCAAGAAAATCTTAAATGCCTGTATAAATAGTGTATCAAGGATATTGCTTATTAAACTTTTCCTAACCAGGATCGACATTAAGAAATCTTACTGTATAGCCATTATCGGTATATAGAAACTCTGCTTGCAACACCATATCTACTAATTCAGAATTTGAAGTCAAATCATAATCAACAGCAAACCCAGTCTGGTCATCATAATCATAAATTTCTAATTGAGAATACTCATAGGGCGGATTGAAATGACATTCCACACCATACTCATCAATCGTGTCAAAATCATTTAATTCTAATGACTTTTCAACATAACTAAAGAACTCGTTTAAATCGTCAATCTCTGATTCATCGACATAATTCATAATGTCTTCATATTTTTTCAGGTGAATAGCCTTTAAAATATTTGTGATAACCTCTATAACTTTTTCTTTTTTATACATATTAAGTAATTCCATCATTGCCACCTTTCTTCTTAACTAAACAATCATTTTCCTGCTATGAAAAGCTCCCATCGTTCAATGACATTCTTTAAAGGCTCATCTAGATAGGTATAGACTTTGTCTTTAATCCAATCAGGTATACCATAAGCAGCTTCTGCAATACTTCCTGTGATGGCAGCAAGAGTATCACTATCCCCACCAATAGAGATAGCATTTCTGATAGCATCCTCAAAGTCTGTACTTTCAAGAAAGGCAATGATAGCTTGAGGTACCGTATTCTGGCAAGTTTCATTGAAACGATAAGTAGGACGAATTTCATCTAGTGTTTGAGAAAGATTATATCCATACTCTTGTTCTATATGCTCCTTGATAAGTCTCTTGCACTCTGTAGGATTGTCATTGATTGGTTGCTCATAATCTCCGCAATAACCTCCAAAGTAATAACGACACAGAAAGATAGCATCAGTTGTCGCCATGGCTCCTTTGATACCTTCTGGATGATTATGGGTGACTTCTGCTGAAAGTCGTGCAAGCTTTCTAGTTGATGGTGTCATACCCGTTCTTGCACAAAAGCCGCAGTCCATAAGCCAAGCACAGGGAGAAACACGCATAGCAGAACCATTTCCAAAACTATAATAAGGTTCACGATTGTCATTATTGATCCAACTACTAAACCGAGCACCATAGCCCGCATCGGGATACATTTTCCCATATTTCTTCATGGCATCAATGAAGTCGTCCTTTTGTCCCCCATTCATAATTGCTTCTGCAACAGCGCAAGTCATGACCGTATCATCCGTGAAAAAACAATCCTCACGAAATAAAGGAAAATCCTTCGTTTTAATATTGTTCCATTCGTAAACCGAACCGACAATATCTCCCACAATTGCTCCTAGCATGGTATTCCTCCTTACAAACTATTGGTTGAGACTGACATTTCTACTTTTCATACTCATCTATTTTATCAGCATATTTAGTTAAAAGATTCTTTGAATAAATTTTTTCATTACTTGAATTTCTAACTTCTTTCCAAAGAATAGAAGCTACTTTTAGTTTATTCGAGTAGTTGGCACTATTTTCGTCTGCACAGAAATCCTTTAAAAACTGATTCCATTGACAAACCGAATGATCATACTTGGCATAATCTGAATTTCCATAATAAACTTTTAGCATATCTTGGATTGTGAAATTCAAATCATTTTCTTTTTTTACTTTTCTCCAAGCAGTGGCCATATTAGCAGTAAATTTAAAGGGCGAAACACCTGTTAAAGTAGAGAAATATTCTCTAAAGTTTGCATTAAAGGAGAATCCACATTCAAGTAAGGGCGTATCTAAAGTAACGACTTCTACTCGTTTCTTTTTCCTTTTTACTGATGATTTTTTAATCAAATTGCCCTTAAAGTACTGCTCAATAATATCATTGAGTTCTTGTTTTGTACCTCTATATTCAATCCCTAATGACTTGCATATCTGTGAGAGTTCATCACGATACCAATAGTATTTACTGAACTCATCAAAGGATTCGATTTTATCAAACTCAGGTCTGCTCTCTATCAATATGACACCTCCTTAAAAACAGTTTAGGTTTTCATCTCAAAATAATGGAATTTGGGCTTCTTTATTTTGAGGATTAGCAACGTTTCACTAACAAACTCACACACTCATCGGTTCGGACTTACCGTATCATCCGTGAAAAAACAATCCTCACAAAATAAAGGAAAATCCTTCGTTTTGATATTGTTCCATTCGTAAACTGAATCTACAATATCTCCAATAATTGCTCCTAGCATGGTATTCCTCCTTATGGCATATCAGATTCGTTATACATTTCTAATGAATCACTCTTTAAAAATGGCACCACCAAATCAATCCACTCATAAGGCAAGTAAGCTGATAAATAGCCGTGGTTATAGCCCTTTGCTTCATACAAAATTGTATTTGAATGTAGCTGATGAAATAATTTCGCTGATTCTTTCACACAGTTCAATTCTTTTTCACCATAGATATACAGAACCTGAGCCTTGCTAGCAGAAATCACATCTTTCAGCTTGTAACATCCCATATAGTTTTTGTAAATGGTCACCAATGTTTTGATAGGCGTCCTTGGTAAATCCTCCAAATAATAAGCTTTTATTTCCTCTGGATAAGCCAGTTTAGGATAGAGTTTATTCATCATGCTGAACTGAAGTTTGCAAGAGAATTTATTGAACATCAGTTTACCAAATAGAGACACTAGAAAGATGCTGATTTTAGCTAGCCTTGGTTGAGGAATACAGAGGCTTCCATCTATGATGGCCTTCTCAGCAATTTCACTGTCTAAAGACAAAAGCTCCATGGCAATTTGACCACCAAGTGAAACACCACCGATTGCAAACAATTTCCCACCACAGTTTGCTTTGATATAGTCTAGAATCTCCAAAGCAGAATCTTCAGTAGAAACATAATCAAGTTGATATTCCTCGCCGTGGCCATTCAAAGTGGGTAGAATAACACGGTATTCTTCTGACAAGATTCGTGCTTGACGAAGATAATTCCACCAAGAACTGCCACCACCGTGTATCAGTAAGATAGGAGGCAAATTCTTATCCCCAAATTCATGGAATTTCATGTTTAAACTCCTTACTTTAGGACCTTCACTAGCTACATCCTTGTTTAATTGGCTCGTACAAGCAAAGCTACACACTCAACGTGCGAAGATAGTCATCAAACTTCGAACTTTCCCGTGCAAGTCGGCTTTGCCTAATATTTTCAAGAATCCGCTCTTTATCAAAGGGCTTCTCTGCCACTCTCACTACATCATCCGCAAGTTTGCTTGAGAAGTGCATCACCTCACGTAGAGTCTTACTCTCAACGCTGAAGGTAGGCATGGTTCCCATACCTCCCGCAAAGGCAACTGCCTCTTTACGAATGCCAACTGGGATTCGAGTGTCTAATAATTTCTCCCCAAATTTCCCAATGACATTATTGCTCTTCGCTAGGATATTGTCAACCTTTGATCCCCATTTTTCGACATTTGCGAGAATTCTTGCTTTGGTGCTGTTCTTGGCTAACTGAATCATCTCAGCTGCCTTAGCTCCTAGTTTCGTCCCCTTCGCCATCTTACCTACAGCTGCTGGACCGACAAAAAGACTGGCAACTTCAAAGGTCAATCCTCCTACGTCATAGGCATCCATATGGGTAACTTTATCCCAGAGGGCTTTTCCTGTCTCTTGAGCACGATAAACTGCCTTAGCCGCATAGCTCGCATTGGGATCCTAGCCACGCTGAGCCGCACCTGAATCCGTCAGAGCAGTGTAAATTCCTACTCCTAACTCCGCAAGGCTAGACAGGTTATCTGCCGTTCCTTGCAAGTTACGCTTCATCCACTCTGGAGTTTTACCTCCTGTTAGGCGATTGACGCCATCAATACTGGCAATACCAATGATCTGAGTCAAATCTACAGCTCCGATGGCAGTCTCTGAAACCATACTTCCAGCTGCACCAATAAAATCTTCCGCAAACAAGAGAGAATCTTTCAAGTCCTGTGGTGGAACAGGCAGATTCCGTGTGCCCTCAACAACATCACCCCACCAGGAGGCAATCTCATTCGAGCGATCCTTCAGCCAAGCTTGGATGGGGTGATGACGGCAATAAAACTCCTAAGTTATTGTTTCATCTATAATCTACACTTGTAATAAAATTTAAATAATCTGAGGATTTTACAGAGCCATCATAAGCATAGTTATAGAGTAGTACAACTGCATTGCCTTTATTTATAGTCAGACTCTCTAATGCGTTCAATTCACACAACAACTGTTCCTCATAGGAAGCAGTGCGCAAAATAATAGATATATCGTTTGTTTCATTTGGCAAAACTGCTTTTTCAATTAAATCTTCATCTATATCATTAATATCTATCTTAAAATCGTTGAAAAAATCAGAAACAACGATCTCTCCCTCATTATCATAAGTTAGATCAATATAATTTTCTAACTCAGTTAAATTTTTGAAATTACCTATCCAAATAGATACCGTATTGTCTGTTTCCATTTTATTAAATCCTTTCTATTAGCTATGGAATTCTTAGCCCCTTAGGTAATACCTGAACTCCTCCCTCAAGACGATAATTAGCCCAGATATTTAATCTTCTCACAAACATATCATAATCTTTCGACGAATCAATAATTTCCAGCAATTCATTATGTGCTTTTGTAGAACCTAAACCACCATGGACTCCTTCAGGGTTAATAAACTTTACATCTGAAATTGCAGTACGTAACTCTCTAATTTTTTCGGCAGTTATATCCCAATACTTGAATTGCGGAGTCCTTGAAACTAAATGCCACTCATGCATTCCACCAGGATATCTTAATTGACGTTCAATTTTCTTACGTAGTTCCTTTTTCTTCCAAATAAAGTCTAACTCTTCTACCGTTAGAGAATTGAAAAATTTTTCAAAATCTCCACTTTTAACTGTTGGAATATCCTTAGCTGTTATATTTTTTATATCATCATAGAAGCGCTCTACTTTCCCAGAACCACCTACACCTCTCACTGCATCATCCGCATGTTTACTTGAGAAGTGCATCACATCACGTAGAGTCTTACTCTCAACTCTGAAGGTAGGCATGGTTCCCATACCACCCGCAAAGGCAACTGCCTCTTTACGAATGCCGACTGGGATTCGGGTATCTAATAATTTCTCCCCAAATTTCCCAATGACATTATTGCTCTTAGACAGGATATTGTCAGCCTTTGAACCCCATTTTTCGACATTTGCGAGAATTCTTGCCTTGGTACTGTTCTTGGCTAAGCTAATCATCTCAGCTGCCTTGGCTCCTAGCTTGGTACCCTTAGCCATCTTACCCACAGCCGCTGGACCAACAAAAAGACTCGCAATCTCAAAGGTCAAGCCTCCTGCATCATAGGCATCCATATGGGTGACCTTATCCCAGAGGGCTTTTCCGGTCTGCTGAGCACGATAAGCTGCCTTATCCGCATAGCTGGCATTGGGATCCTGGCCACGCTGATCCGCTCCTGGATCCGTCAGAGCAGTGTAAGTTCCTACTCCTAACTCCGCAAGGCTAGACAGGTTATCTGCCGTTCCTTGCAAGTCCCGCTTCATCCACTCTGGAGTTTGACCTCCTGTTAAGCGATTGACGCCATCAATACTGGCAATACCAATGATCTGAGTCAAATCTACAGCTCCGATGGCAGTCTCTGAAACCATACTTCCAGCTGCACCAATAAAACCTTCCGCAAACAGGAGGATATCTTTCATCCCTTGAGGAAGCGGTAGATTTCGTGTTCCCTCAACGACATCTCCCCACCAGGAATCAATCTCATTCGAGCGGTCCTTCAGCCAGGCTTGGATGGGGTGATGATGTGCCAGAATTCCTTATATGCTACGCTTAGTAATCGTATTCTGCGATACCAATAAACTCTAATGTCCCAGAACCATTGTTACTTACTTTTAATTCTTCTTTAGAATAATCAAAATCATAAATCAAAACAATTGTATTATAGGTTGATGATATTTTAGGAAACTGCATAATAATCTCTTCATCGTATGAGAAACCTTCAAGCAAAACATCAATATTATTTTCAGGAACATCAACCCAATCTTTTTCAACTAAATCTCTATCGTAGTACGACAAATGAAAGTCTGTCTCAAATTCTGAAGAAACGCTATCCCCATCCTCTTTATATGAAATTTTGAAGTATTCTTGAAATTCTTCTTGACTGGCAAAATTACCAAGCCATAACGATACTTTTTGTTTCATTTTTAATACCTTCTCAATCCTTCTGGTAAATCTAAAATTCCATTTTTCATTCTTCGACTTGCCCATTCATTTAATCTGTGTGCAAATTCCTCATAATCATATGACGAATCAATAATTTTTAATATCTCATTATGAGCTTTTGTAGAGCCCCGTCCTCCATGTACTCCACGAGGATTTATGAACTGCACATCTTCAATTAAACTTCTCATTTCTTTGATATCATCCATGGAAACTCCCCATTTTTTAAATTGAGGAGTCCGAGAAACAAGATGCCATTCATGGTAGCCACCTGGTCTTCTTATTCTATCTTCGATTTTTTTACGTAATTCTGGGATTTCCCATAATTTCTCTAGTTCTTCTGGAGCTAAATTATCAAACCACTCATTAAATTTACCATTTTTAACTGTTGGAATAATATCATCATAGAAGCGCTCCGCTTTCCCAGAACCACCTACTCCTCGTGCTACATCATCTGCATGTTTGCTTGAGAAGTGCATCACCTCACGTAGTGTCTTGCTCTCAACGCTGAAGGTAGGCATGGTTCCCATACCTCCCGCAAAGGCAACTGCCTCTTTACGAATGCCAACTGGGATTCGAGTATCTAATAATTTCTCCCCAAATTGCCTAATGACATTATTGCTCTTAGACAGGATATTGTCAACCTTTGAACCCCATTTTTCGACATTTGCGAGAACTCTTGCTTTGGTGCTGTTCTTGGCTAAGTTAATCATCTCAGCTGCCTTAGCTCCTAACTTGGTCCCCTTAGCCATCTTCCCTACAGCTGCTGGACCGACAAAAAGACTGGCAATCTCAAAGGTCAAGCCTCCTGCGTCATAGGCATCCATATGGGTAACTTTATCCCAAAGGGCTTTTCCGGTCTCTTGAGCACGATAAGCAGCCTTATCCGCATAGCTGGCATTGGGATCCTGGCCACGCTGAGCCGCACCTGGATCAGTCAGAGCAGTGTAAGTTCCTACTCCTAACTCCGCAAGGCTAGACAGGTTATCTGCCGTCCCTTTCAAGTCCCGCTTCATCCACTC